>PMHU01000017.1 GCA_003156795.1 Acidimicrobiaceae bacterium | reverse complement strand
ACCATCCGGTCGAGGTCGTGCGTGGCGAGGCGCTCTTCAAGCTCGGCTAGCACGCTGCGGGCGCCCTGCTCGGGATCCTCAATCATGACCGCAACCGTATCAAGGGGGTGGGTCCATTTCCTCCTCCGCCAGACCGGCACCGTCTATCTGCTGGGCACGGCGTCGGGGGCGTCCGCCATCGCTGGGGAGTAATCCCCTAGGCGGCGACCTCGGCGAGCAGGGCGTCGATCTGGGACATGCACGCCTTCATGCCNNCCGCTTCGATGTCGATCTCCATGCGAGTCATGGAATTGCCGTCGCTTGGCGTTCCGTCATCTTCGACGATGGCGTCTTCGACCACGAGCCTGGTCGGTGCGTCGACCTCGATCACGTTCCAGGCACTGTCGAACCTGTCGCCGCCGTCGGAGCCGGACATGAAGTAGGTGATCGTGCCGCCCGGCGTGAGATCGTGATGTTCGAAGGTGGCCGGGAATCCTGGCGGACCCCACCACCGCTCGAGTAGGCGCGGGTCGGCCCACAGCTGCCACACGTTGGTGATGGACGTCTTGAACTCCGCAGTGATGACCATTGTCTTGGCCTCTGCGTTCTTGTCGACATTCCAAACGGTCATTCGCTTTCCTTCCCAGTGGTTTCGTTGAGGACGTCTTCGAAGCGTTCGAGACGGGACCGCCACACCGTTTCGAGTTCATCGAGCAGCTCGTGCGCTTGGCGAAGTTGGTTGACCTTGCCGCGCACGAGTTGTTCCCGTCCGCTCCGGTGCTTTGAGACCAGACCGGCGTCGACCAGGACCTCGACGTGCTTCTGCACCGCGGTGAGGCTGATCGGATACAGCCGGCCGAGCTCGCTGACGGANNTCTACAACCATTTGGTTGTAGATTACACCTCCCGCCGACGATGTCAATCCGGCAGCGCTGACGGTGTTCGCCGGGGAGGTTGTCTCTGGAGGCGTGGCGCAGGGGTCGTTGACCGATGCCACGCATGACCACGCTCAGCGCCGGCGTACGGTGCTAGGTCCTCCTTGTTTGGATCCGTGGTTGGGTGGCATGGTCGCGGTCAGGTTTCTGCAGTGATGAGCAGCTCACGATTTCTCCGACCTGCTCGCCGGGATCGCGTCGCTGGCCAACCCAGCCCCCTGTTCAGAGAAGCTCTCCGATCAAGGTAGCCGCCCGCCGAGCTCCGTCGGCTTCGACCGGCTTGTAGTCGACTTGGCGGTTGAGCTCCTGGGCGATCGCGGAGGCGATCTCGCCGGGTCCGTCGTGCTCGTAGCTCATGCATCGGCCGGCCCGGTACTCCTGGAGGCGGTGGCGGACGTGGAAGTTCTGTTCGAAGTGGTGGCGGAGCGGAAAGTAGAGGAAGGGCCGGCGGTTGGCGGTGAGTTCCATGGTCGTGGTAAGACCGCCTTGGACGACTGCGATGTCGCACGCGGCAAGGTGGCGGTACAGCTTGTCGACGTACGGGCGTATCTCGAGGTCGCCGCATGGTGGAAGCGACGAGGGATCGATGCGGGGCCCGGTCACGATGATCATCCGCAGGTCCGGGACCAGTTCCTTGGCAGGCGGGTAGGAGTCGATCAACCGCCGAAGGAGGTCGGTACCGACGCCTGATCCTCCGACGGTAACAATGCACACCCGTTCGCTGTCGCCATAGCCCAGTTCGTGGCGCAGTGCGGTCCGGTCCGCGAACTGGGTGGGGTCGAACCCGGTGACGTAACCAGAGAACGAGTAGTGGTCGCAGGTCCAGTCGCGGATGAGAGGCAGCTCGGGACCGAAACTGTCGGCGACGATGTCGTCGGGGTTGCCCACGAAGATGGCTCTGTCGCGAAGCCGCGGGAACCTGTCGATGTGCTCGATCATCTCGGCGTTGTAGTCAGCTGTCAGGAAGGCCTCGCGTGCCTCGGCGTCGGGCATCGGCAGCCACCCCACGAAATCGGTGAGCCACACATAGCTGGCGCGCTTCTCGTCAGGGTTCTCGTGGAGGTAGTAGTCCAGTTCCCACGCCTCGTCGCCTATCCACAGGTCGTACTGTTCTTCCGAGACCAGGTCGTGGAAGACCATGAAGTTGGAAAGCAGGATCTCGTCCATTCGGCGGATGGCCTGAAAGCAGTGCAGGTCGTGCTCGGCCGACTCGCTTTCAATATGTTGTGACTCGTTCGCCAGATGGCGGCTCGCCGGATGGATGCGCTCACCGCGCGCTTCGAGGACATCGGTCACCGGGTTCTGAGCGAGCCAGTCGATCTCCAGATCGGGGTGGAGCTTGCGAAGCTCGTCTGCGATCGCCACGTCGCGCTGCGCGTGTCCCAACCCGATCGGCGANNCCGTGCCCTGAGCCCTCCAGCAGGACCAGATCGCCGCCGGTGGCTTCGGCGAGGGCGGCGCCGCGCTGGCTCCCGGTGATGCCGTCTTGGCTTCCCTGGATGACGAGCACCGGGCACCGAAGACGATTGCACAGCTCGAGAGTCTCGTCCTCGTCGAGGGATTCGCCGAGTTGGGTGGCGACCAGGGTCTCGGGCGAGGTCTCGAGTCCCCAACCGACGCAGTCTTCGGTCGGCTTGGTGGAATGGGGCTCGTTGAACATCTGCGAGAAGAAGAACTCGAGGAAGCCCTGGTAGTCCTTTAGCCAGTAGTAGCGGTTGTACTTGGCCCAGCCCTCCTCGGTGTCAAGCGGCACTCCCCAGGAGTGGATCCTCCGGCCCGTGATCGGACCTCCGAGTGGGACCGCAGGGCAGATGAACACGACCCCGTTGACCCGATCGGGATGCTCGGCGGCGAGTATCAGGCCGCGTTGGGCTCCCATGGAGAGCGACACGATCGTGGCACTTGCGGTGGCGGTCGCGTCCATCACGGCGACGGCGTCTGCTGCGAACTCGCGCTCGCCGTATCCTTCCGCTGGCCGGTCCGATCGCCCGTTGCCTCGACCGTCGAAAGTGACCACCCGGCAGTGCCGGGACAGGTAGGGGATCTGCATCTTCCAGTGGCGCGAGTGGACGATCGACCAGGTGGGCAGCAGCAGGACCGTCGGCTCGCCGGAGCCGTAGACCTCGAAGTGCAACTTCACGCCGTCGCGCCCGACATGGCCAGAGGTGTCGGGGTACCTGGCGCGGCTTTGCTCGCCAGACGTCATCTTGGAATCGACAGCCACCGGTCGATCCATTCGAGTAACTCCTTATGCCCGGCCTCGATGCCGCCGAGGCGTTCGACAATCACTCCCATGTTGAAGGTCATGACCAGTGCCACCAACGCCTCCAGCGGAATCGGAATCCCGAGTTCCCGGTGGGGTGCCTCGAAGGCTGTGGTCAACACAGACCGCCATTCGTCGTTGACCCTTGCGAGCCGTTCGCGAAGGTCAGGATCGTTCCATCCCAGCGCTTGCAACTCGAACCAGATCTTCTCGTAGCCGATGTCCTCGTTGGTGAGGAACCGCATCGCCGTACGCCACTTCTCCACGAACGGCACGTCCGACGCGTACAGGTCACGCTGGCGAGCGATCAAGCGCTCGGTGAAACGCTCGAGTGCCTGGACGAGCACGTTGTCGTTGGACCCGAAGTAGTAGTGGACCAGCCCGTGGTTGACGCCCGCTTCGGCGGCCAAGAGTCGCGTCGTGATACGAGCGTGCCCCACCCTCATCAGCAGCCGCTCGGCGGCGTCGAGCAGCCGCTCCTGGGGAGTCGAACCCGGCTCCGAGACTTGATCTGAGCTCACAGCCATATACCTAAGCCAACCACTTGACACGGGCCCTTCGATGAGTTAGTCATACGACTTAGTCATCTGACCAGAGAACGGAGGCCACGTCAAGCAGGGACGGGCTGGAGACACGAGAAGGTCGTGAAATGGCGGAACTCCCGGTGCGCCTCGGTGCACCGTCGGAACTCACATCAATGAGCAACAGAAAGGAAACGATCCGATGGCCATGACCACCAACCCCGTAGACAACGGTGTCAACACCGAAGCCCTAATCGGCGCCCGCGAAACCCTGAGCCAGGCCCCAGAGGCCGCGGAGTTCACCTGGCGAGCGAGTTGCACCTGGGCAGGCGGCACCTACAGCCGCACGAAGATCGAAGGTTTCTCTGGCCTCGGCCAGGAACACAGTCACCGCCAGGTCTTCACCTACGAGGCAGATCACCCTGAGTGCTTTGCATCCGAAGACCGCGGTGCAACGCCCGTCGAACATGTTCTGTCGGCTCTGGCGTCGTGCCTCACCGCTGGCGTCGCCGCTGTCGCNNGTCACGTCCACGATCGAGGGCCGGATGAACGTGCTCGGCATCCTCGGTGCCGATCCCGAGGTCCGCAACGGGTTCAGTGGCATCGACGTGCGCTTCGACATCGACGCCGACGCCACGCCCGACGAGATCGAGGCGCTTGTCGCCCAGTCCCAGAAGCGCTCGGCAGTGTTCGACATCGTCACGAACCCGACCAACGTCTCAGTCAGCGGCGGCTGAGCGACAGATCAACTGATGGACGCCACGACCGTCGTGATCGGGGCCGGGCAGTCCGGGCTCGCCATGAGCCGCCGGCTTACCGAGCGATCGGTCGATCACATCGTCCTGGAGCGGGGCAGGTCGCCAACTCGTGGCGAAGCGAGCGTTGGGAGTCGCTCCGCCTGCTCACCCCCAACCGCGAGTCGCGGCTCCCGGGGTGGCACTACGACGGCGACGACCCCGTTACCCGGGTCGAGACATCGAGTCGCGGCTATCAGGTAACGACGACGGGGGAGTCTGGAGCTGCGAGGCGCTGGTGCTTGCCAGTGGCGCGGCGAACCTCGCCAGCATCCGCAGCCTCGCAACCGCTGTTCCGGTCTCGATCGAAATGGTCACCCCGATGACCTACAGATCGCCTGAGTGTCTGTACGAGAGAGGAGTCCTCGTCGTCGGCGCGCCGGCAACGGGTGTACAGCGACCTTCGACGCCATGCTGGCTAGCCGACCTGACTGGAGACGGTCGTTCAAGGGATAGCAAGCCCGGATAGCGTCAGGTGCGGGGCTCGTTGAGCGCGTCGCCGGCGGCGTTAACGAGGTGCTCGACATCCGTGGATACGGCGCTGACGGCTGAGGATGCCGCCTTCTTCGCTCGCCGCATCGAGCGGGTTGCGCCCTTCCTGCCGTGCGCCGCGGTTCCTGCAGCCGTGTGCTTGGCCTGCGCCGCGCTCTTTCTGGCCTCGGTTGCCGCGTGGGCAGCGACCCTCTTGGCTTCTTCGGCCGCGTGCGTCGCGCTCTTTCGGGCTTCCTTGGCCGCACGCTTCGCCGCCTTGCGAGCCTGTCGGCCGCGCCCCAAACCGCGTTCGGCGGCATCGTGGCTAGCTGCGTGGGCGGACTCGACCGTGCTGCGTACGATGGGCTCGGCGGTCGCCACCAGACAGGCCAGTCGATCGGCTCTCCGGGCCCGTCGACGGCGCTTGCTCGCTCGCTCGAGTCGCCTGGTGGCCTTCGCCGCCTTGGCGTCAGCGTGCTCGGCCTGCTCCTCTGCGGCGGCGACCCGCCGCTCGACATCCTCGCGGGCGGTGTCAGCGCGCTCAAGCGCCTCCTGGGCCCTGCGGCGGGACTCGTCGGCTCGTTCGAGCTTCTCCTTCTTGCTCCGGAAGCCGACCAGACCCAGCGTGCCTACGGACAACGTCTTGCGAATCATCCCCATACGGATCTCCCTGTTCTCGACGGATGGTCTCCAGTCTTACCCAGCCGGTCAACCCGACAAGGCTCTCGCAAGGCGTGACTCCTTCTACCCAGCAGCCCAGCGCGGGTCGTGGTGCGCCCCTAGCGGTGAAGCGCAGAAATACTCTCTGCGTGAACTACAGCCGTCATCGGTCGCCGCTGTCATACCGGCTAGATGCCCCAGGGGTGCGGCTATGGGACGCCCGTCAGTGGCCACTGGAGCTGCGGTAACCGTCTGATATGCATCCCTCTGACGGTGAGCCCAGACCGCCATGCTGGTGTTTCCCGCGCAGCACCAGGATCTCGATGTCCTTGAAGCGGCTTGTCCGGCACCGCAGGAGCAGTAATCCGAGGCCCTGGTGGAGCGGTCAAACCAGCCAAACTCAGGACCACTCATCGAATATCCCGACCTTGAGGCCGGATAGAAGAGCAGGTGGACCCGATCGCGATGTGGCACCCACACGTAAACTTGATGGCCTGGTGGCTGCTGGCGGGGCGGTGACGGTGTGGTAGCAGCGGCATCCGGCGCCTAGCGATCTGGCCGATTGACAGTCCATCGGCAGCGGGCTTGAATTCATTCCATCGCGTGCCTGGCTCAGTCCGGGTGGCTCGCCGGAGAGGGGCACAGATGAGATCTCGTAATCCTCGACGCTCGTGGGACCGTCTGTTGATCGTGAGTCTGGCATCTGCTTTCGGAGTGGGGTTGACCGTCCAGTCAGCTCCGGCTGGCGCAGCCGGGATGGCGGGCAAGCTATTGACGAGCTGTACCTTCTCGGCCCTCAAGGCTGCTGTGGCGGCCGGCGGAACCGTGGACTACGGCGCGAACTGCTCGTCGCCCCCGATTACGTTCACTTCGAAGCTGTCCATCGCATCTGGACTGACCGTCGACATCGAGGCGGACGGCCACACGGTCACCTTCGACGGTGCTGACACCGTCCGGCTCTTTCAGGTAACCGGCGGCAAGCTCACTATCGGTGGCATCTCCCTCAACGACGCCGTTGCCGACGGGACCAACGGCCAAGCGGGTGGCAACGGCGCCACCGGGACCACCGGAATCAGCGGCGGCAACGGTGCTAATGGAACCAACGCCACCACGCCGGGCGCGAACGGTGGCCCCGCCATGCCGGGGGTTGCCGGCGGCAAGGCGAGTGCCGGCGGCACGGGAATCGCCGGCGGCGGCGGCACGAGCGCGCAAGGTGGCGCTCTGTACATCACCGCCGGGACCGTGATATTGAACAACGACACCCTGTCGAACGACTCGGCGGCGGGCGGCAGCGGCGGCGGTGGCGGCGGCGGTGGCGGCGGTGG
>PMHU01000156.1 GCA_003156795.1 Acidimicrobiaceae bacterium | reverse complement strand
CGGGTCTCTTCGATAATGGCTCGTGAGCTGGCGGGCTGGCCAGCGAGGAGGTAGCAACCGAGCTCAGGTATGTCGTTCATGACGACTCCTCGTCGATGAGGGCCAGCGTGTCAAGCTCGCGGATGGCAGTACAGGCCCTGTCGAGCATGACCAGCATCATGGCGTCGCCGCGTTCGGTGGTGGTCGAGAAGGCTGCGCCGAGGGTTGCGATCAGCGGGCTGTGAAGCATTCCGAGGCGGTAGTCGCGCCAGCATTCGTCTGACGAGTAGTCGGTCACGCCGTGCTGAAGCAGAGCGCCGTGGTATGCCGCGACCAGGTCGCGTTCGTGAGCGAGGCGATCTTTTGGGCTCAAGCTGGTCGAGACGAAGTAGGCCAGGTCGCGCGCAGGTAGCCCAACACTAATCGTCTGCCAGTCAACGACGGTCACTGATCCATTGGGCGAGAACATCAGATTGTCCAGGCGGTAGTCGCCGTGCAGCAGCGCGTAGCGGTCGGGGTGCAGCATCAGCCACCGCGCTACCGCATTGGGGAAGACCTGCAGTGTCTCACGGTTGATATCCGTCATTCGATCCCCGAGCCGCTCGAGGAACATGTCGGCCGCCATGCGGGCCAGGTCCGCCATGCTCGCGGCCGACTGCGGGTCCGTCCTTGGCATCACCGTAGAAGCGAGGTCGGTCCAAGCCGGATCGCACCAGCGAGGGCCGTGGAGCCCAGCCAGGGCAACGACGGCCGCTTGTGCGGCATCAAGGGTACAACCAGCTAGTTGATCACCCTGTACCGCCGGAGCGAGATCTGCGAGGAGCAGCACAAAGCTCTGCCCGTCGGCGGAGATGGCGCTGAGATAGCACGTCGGCAGAGGCACTGCCAGGGTGGGGGCGACGGTCTTGTAGAAGTCCACCTCGGCGCGGTATCCGTAGGCAACCCGCTCGCGGACCGACGGGTCCTCCGCTGGCAGTTTCGCCACGAAGGTGACCGGAAGCTCCCCGGGTCGGGCGTAGGCCACCTCGACGCGGTAACTCGATCCTGTTTGACCCGTGCCCACCGGAGTCACCGACACGGACGCAACGTCAGCGGCCAGGACACGGCCGAGCCACTCGGCCGTGAGACCGTTCGGGCCATCGACCAAGAACTCCTCCAACAACCTCGTTCCTCTCAGGACTTGGCCACCGCCGACCCGGTCGACACTGAGCACCCTTGTATCACGTGCGACGACCGTCAGACTATATAGTGTGCGAAAGATGAGCTCTTGTACGAGCCGACCGTATTGACTTCTGGCACCTAGTCTGACGCCTCATCGCTGAGCTCTGTCGTGTCGGCCACGAGGCGGATCGATCCTGCAGAGTATCCGATCTGCGTGAGTGAGATTTTGCCTACCGAGACTGGCGAACCGCTCATAGACGGCTACGCGCTCGCGCTGAGTGGTACCAGCGAACTGCAGATTGTCCCAGTGAAGCGAATGCAGAACTCCGACTGAGAGCTGTCCGTGATCACCGGATCGGCGGCGTCGAGCCTCCCGGTCGTTACAACGACTCTCGACTCGATCAGCCGGTGCGAACTACGCGATCGTCCGCCCAGATCACCCCCGACCAGCACTGATCATGACGTCCAACACATCATGATCACTGAGGAGCGGACTGAGCGGAAGAACGAGTCTTGTCGCCGAGACGCCTACACCTTCTGCATACACCTTCACGAACGTTGGAATAGCGGAGTCGCCGTGTCAAACACCTCCTCGGTGATCGCAGGCCGGGCCGTGGGGCGCGACGTGGACGCCGGCGCCTGACCCGAAACGAACGGTTATATCCAACAGGGCCTAGCCACACCGTCACCGCAGAACGCGACGGCCGAGTCGTGCGCTACCTACTTGCCGACCCGGCAATCGCGGAACTCGTGACCATCGCCACCGCTGATCGAGGGCCCGGTCATCGCACGCGTCCCACTATTCCGGGCCAGACCGAGGACCGAACGCATGCGAGACCGTCCCTAACGTGCCTGATCGGGGATGCGCTCCATGAGAGCTGACGCAGCATCGGGCGGGTCACAGCTCGACCACCGGAGTCACGGGTGAGGGGCTCGTCGACTGGCCGAAATGCTGGGTAACGCCCTCGATGAGAGGGCACCCGCCGGTATCGTGGGGTGCAGAGCTGGAGTCGATGATGGTCTTGGCTGCCGCTGCTACTCGGGTCTGTGTCAGGCGCAGGGCACCGTCCAGGTCGTCGCCAGCCCATGTCGCTATGTATGGGAACGAGTAGTCGCCGCTGGCCATGCCGTGGCTGGAAGTGACCAAGTAGGCGACCGATTCAGCTTCGACTTCTTTGAGTTGCCGGGGGAGACCTTGGCCAGGCGGTTTCTCGTGCAGAAGGATGTGCGCAGCCTCATGCACAAGAGTCTTGACGATGGCGGCCGCGTCCATGTCGTTGCGGACGATGACCTGTCTGCGGCCCCAGTTGGTCACTCCGTTCGCTCCATCCAGTTCCGTGGCCGAGGAAACGGCGTCGACGCGGTACCCGCGTGACTGGATGAGCGCGAGCACAGACCCGCCAAGACCTTTCGGCGCCTGACCGACCAGTAGTTTGGGGCGGACCGGTCTTGGTATGGGCCGGCCCCGCGTTTGGCTCACGTCAAATACGTGCTCGATTTTGAAGCCACGCACGACTCGCCTCATTGATTCGGCCTCATCAGTGTTAGGTAAGTCGCCGGGCATGAGGCTCCGTCCAGAGCCTTGGGGGTTGATGGCTACCTTGCGCGGCGTGCTTACGGGGGCGAGGATCGCGTACCCGTGTTGACCTCGCTCGACTGTTCGGCCCAGCCTCCTCCAGGTCGCGTACCCAGCAACGTAGGAGGGTTCCGGTTCTGGAACCAGACCGTCCGCGTGGGCGTGAGCGTGCTGGAAGTAGATGAGGGTGGCGTTGTTCGGTGAGTAGTGGTGTAACCGTGCCTGGAAGGTCAGGTACCGCTTCCAGTCATCGCCAGATCTGAGCTCCGCGAGCTGTTTGGCGAGTAGTTCTTGGGCTGCCGCAACTCGGGCTGCGACTTGGTCGGACCACTCCTGGCGCGACATCGGCGGTCTCGTCGTCATTCACGCTCCTGTCCCTTCACGGGCCAAGTGCGCCAGGTCGGTGACTTGATCCGAGCCATCGCTCACTCCAACGCCAGACGCTTGCCGATGCATTCGCGCACCGAGCATCCGGCTGTCGGTGTCGAAACACTCCAGCTCACCGTCGGTGCAGGTATGGCGGACCATCGTGGACCGTTGCCCGACCCGCCACAGCCCCTCTCCCCGTTCTAGTTCGGCGAGGTGTCCTATCTCGGTACTTGATAGACCGAGAGCGGCTCCGGTCTTGGCGGCTTCGCCGTGCTCTTGCGCGTAGATGATCTTCGTGGAGCAGTCCGCCAGCAGCC
Source organism: Acidimicrobiaceae bacterium (assembly GCA_003156795.1). Taxonomy (GTDB): domain Bacteria; phylum Actinomycetota; class Acidimicrobiia; order Acidimicrobiales; family Palsa-688; genus PALSA-688. Next base: position 25,796 of record PMHU01000156.1, on the reverse strand, counting down.
CGAGGGCGAGGTTGCGGGCTTGGGAGTTGTCCTCGCCGACCGCGTCGAGGTCGCTGAGGCGGTGGATAATCATGAGGTTGGCGATGCCAAGCGCCCGGGACAGCTTCCAATGGGATTGCATCCGGGCCAGCAGGCTGGGTTGGCGCAGCAGCCGCCACGCTTCGTCGTAGATGACCCACCTGTTTCCGCCTGACGGGTCGGCCAATGCGGCTTCCATCCAGGTGGAAGCACAAGTCATCACCAGGCCGATCAGGGCTTCCGAGCCGGAGATCCCCGACAGGTCCAGGGTGACCATCGGCAGCGCCGGGTCGAAGTTCACGCTGGAGGGGCCGTCGAACAGGCCAGCCAGGTCGCCGTGGACCAATCGGGCGAGGGAGTGGCCGGCTTGGCGGCCATCCGCGCGCAGCTGGGCGACGCTAGACCCAGCCCCGTCTTGGACCGGCTCGAACAGGGAGTCTACGACCATCGGCAAGGTGGGCTCGCTCGACGCGGCCACCGCGGCGTCAAGAGCGGCGTCGAGCGCGGTGTGCTCGGTCGCGGCGAGCGGGCGGGCCAGGACCGACTCGGTGAGCGAGCCGAGCAGGCTCCTTCGCCGTCTGCGGGTCTCGACCTGCCACCGGCGCGCGTCCACACCGGCCACGGGTGGTCCTTCGTCGAGCGGGTTGAGACGGCTCGTAGAGGTGCCGCCGAGGGCGATGGTCTGCCCGCCGACCGCCCGGGCCACCGCCGACCACTCTCCTTTGGGGTCGCCGGGGACGTAGACCTGCCGGCCGAAGGCGACCGACCGGGTCGCCAGGCTCTTGGCCAGGGTCGACTTTCCCCGCCCGATGATTCCGGCCAGGACCACGTTCGGGTTGGTGAGGACCCCCTGTCGGTAGAGGACCCACGGGTCGAAGACGAACGTCGATCCGGACCACGAGTCGTGACCGATCAGCACGCCCTCGGAACCAAGACCGACGTCAGCCAAGAACGGGTAAGCCGCGCCAAGCNNAACCTCGGAGGTCGCCCGGTGCGGCGGCACGCGGAGGCGACGCCAGCACCGCAGGGCGGCCGGGCCCGACTCCCCGCCCGGCGGCAGGTACTCGGCCGCTTTGTCCTCCCGACGGCTTCGCACGATCTCTTGCCGCCGCTCGCTGAGCGCTCGACGCTTCGCCACGATCTCGACCTGGCGGGCTTCGCGCTCGCGACGGCGACGTTCCGACCGGCTGACCGTGGCCGCGTTGAAACCAGCCGCGCCGATCGTGCGCGACTCCACTGTTCGCTCGAGTCCGCCACTCGCAGTACCGGCACCTGGTTTGGACGGGCGCCGGGTCATGCCGTGTACCTCCCGAGGGGCAGCCTGGCGGCCACGAAGGCTTGGGCCTGGGCTCCATAGACAACCTGGGTCTCACACGCCGCGGCGGTGGCCGCCCGCTCGATCTGGGCCACCGCGCCCGTCAGTTCTGGCCGGGAGGGGGCGGTGACGGTGATGTACCCGGAGAACGCCATGTCCGCGTGTCCGCATATGAGCGCCTGTTCGCGTGCCGCGACGTCAGCGAAGTGCTGGTTGTCGGAAAGATCGGCGATCTGGCCGATCCTGGCCCGGGTCGCGGCGTCGGTGAGCATCTCGGTCTTCTCCTTGCGGATCTGGCGTAACGCCTCGGCCGCGCCGAGCGGACGGGCCAGAAGGCAGATCGACTTACGCACGCCGGGAGCGAAGACAACCCCATGGAGGAAGTGGGCGGGTACGTCGATGCGTGGCCATTCCGACACCCACAGCACCGTCGACCACCCCGAGTCGTGTCGCAGGCAGTCCCAGCGTTCGTCGACCGCGGTCGGCCCGGCGTTCGCCAAACGCCGACGAGCCCATCCTCGGTCGCTGCCGACCGGGAACGGGTCGTAGGCGTGGCGGACCATGACGGACAGGTCGTCCTCGTCCAGCCAACCCTCCAGTCGTAGCTCGGCTTCGCGCAGTCCGAACTCGAGCGCGTACATGTCACCGCGAAGGATCTGGGCCGCTGCGGCCATTCCTCTTCCCGCGTTGCGGATCGCCCGGGCGGCGCGGCGCATGTCCAAGCTCAAGGTGATGGTGCTGCGATGGGTTGTTGCACCCATCCCGGCCCGGGACAGCAAGTGGCGGTACTGGTCGGGCGCCCAACCCGGTCGGCGGGACCGGTGCGTCTCGTACCACGCGGCGATGGCCTCGCCACTGTCGGAAACGGTGGATTCGAGCAGCTGTATGCAAGCGCAGGTTCCCGACGGGGCCAAGCCGGCCAAGGCCCGTCCCCACGCCGCCACCCGGGCCTGCTGCTGCCCGGGCGAGAGAAGGATGTAGGCCGGGTGCGTGACCCTGACGACCGCGGCGAGGGTCTGGCGGTGCGGGTCGTGGATCATGCACGCCCCGCTGGCCGGGTCGGTGTAGAAACGCAACGCGGCGGCGTCTCCGGGCAGCGCCATCGTCCCCGCCGGGCGAGGCCGACCCAGCCGGGCCCGGTAGCGGGTCTGGCCAGCCGCGTGGCGCAATGCCCAGTGCCCGACGACCGGAGCCCACTCCGCCGCCGGCCGGCTCTGCCAGGTCACGAAAGCAGCGGCTAGCAGCGGGACCCACAACAATGCCGTCGCCGCCAACCCCGCCCCGCCGGCGCCCACCAGCCCGGCGACAAGCAGCACGGCGGCTGCCCCGACCGCGACTACCCGGATTGTGGACAGGCCCAGCAGGAGGCCGCGGTTGGGGCGGAGACCGAAACGGACCCTCGGAAGGTGTGCTTCAGCGCTAACTGACATAGATGATGGTTCCTCTCTCTCCCCGCTCGGGGTTCAGTCGGGCTTCTGCCCCGGGTCGCTAACCCGTGTGGGGGANNGCGGCCGCGGCGGCCGTCTTTGCCACCGCGGCCGTCCCGACTACTACCGCCGCGGCCCCTCCCGTCGCCACCGTGCCAGCACCCGCTGCCGCCGCAGACCCGCCCGAAGCGCCCGAGGCTGGACCGACCGACCCCCCGCTGGCCGGGCTAGCCGGCTTCGCCGGTGAAACCTGTCCCCCTCCGCCACTTCCTTGCCCTGTGGATGACTGCTCCCCGCCCAAAGAGGAGGAGGCTCCCCGCGACGGCGAGGTGGGTCTCAGAGCGGTGATCTTCTGCGGAGCGGACGCAACGCGTTGGGCTCCGACCGCGGTCGAAGCGGCTTGGCCGTGCACCGTGTGGAGCGAATCGCCGGCGAAGTGGACCAGCTTGATCGCCATCCACGGAGACAGGCCGGCCATTACCAAGATGAGGGCTCCCGTGACGGTCTGGGTCAACGATTGAGTAACCCCGCCCGCCGCCGACTGGCTCGACTGGCCGACACCACCGGTGAGCACGCCTAGGCCGACGGCGAAGATGATCACCAAGATGAGCTTGGAGACCACCAAGGCGATCATGGTCTCGACCCAGCGGCGCACCCACCCGGACGTGACCCCCGACAGCGCCCCTGTGAACGCGATAGGAGCGAACACTGCGGCGACGATGATGAGCAGTTTTCGAACCATGAGCGCGGCCCACACCACGATGCTGGCGGCCACCATCACCAAGGCGAGCAAGATCGTCACGGCCGGGTTGGCGGCCTGGGAAAGCGCAGACGGGGCCAGCAGTTCTCCGCCCATCTTCGAGATGCTGCCGCCCGTAGCTACCTGCACAACCCCGGCCGAGAGGGCGTCGACGGCCTCGAGGGCGACATTGACCGTCGCGATGGCCACACCGCCCGCCACGAACGCGATCAACAGGCCACGCCCGGCGCGGGCCAAGCCGCCCGGCTCATGGCGGACGGCCGCGGCGGCCACCTGGAGCACGAATATCCCCAGTCCAACCGTGGCCGCTATCGCTGCGGTGATGGCCATGTCTGCCGCGAACCCCCGACCGCCGAGCGACACCGCTGTCGCCGCGGAGATCTGCCTCCACAACCAGTTGACAACCGAGTCGGCCGCGTCGCCGAAATCATGAGCGATAGCGGAGAACGCCGAGTCGGCGACCGACCGGGCGGCACCGCCGACCACGTCTCCGACGCACCCGACCGGATCTGTGAGACCGCAGGCCATCTAGCCGAGGGTCCAGTCGTCGACGGCCACCGCCCCGTACCCGGGCCGGGCGCCGTTCGAACCCAGAGTGACAACAACGGAGAACGACTGCGAGTCACTTTCGCTCGGCCCGTGCGTGGCCAGAACGTGCGTGACCAGGGTGCCGGTCACGGTGAGTATGGTCATGGCCGGATCGACCGGCTCCCAGCCCGTAGAGATCAACGACAGCCAGTCGGGATTCACTTGCTCCTGCAGGCCCGACACGCTCTGTGACACTCTCGATGAGGCGTCCGCCGCCCAGCCCTGCGGGGAGGGCACGGGACCGGCCTGTCCGGCCGGGTTCATGAGGCTCAGCAGTAGTGACCGTGATGCCACCGCTGCGGGCACGCCGGGCAGGGTGTTCGGGGCCGACTCGGCCTGCGCCCAGTCCAAGAGCTCCTCCCGTGATTGGCGGGTGTAGTCGCGGTTGATCAACTCGGCCACGAACGCCGTCGCATACGCGCCGGGGTCATTGCGGTCACCGACCGGCACGGCGGGGTACTGCGCCGTGTCGGCGCCTGCGGGTAGTGCGGCCGCCTGGGCCGGCGTGATCGACGTCTGCCTTTCGGCTTGGGCCAGCTCAGTGTCTACCTGTGTCTGCTCGGCACTCTGCGCCGGTGCCACCCGCGGCGCGCGGTAGGTAGTCCCGGTGACCGTCGGCGCGGTGGTCAACGCCGGCCCGTGAAGCAGCCCGGCAATGGCCGGGGACCGCTCGCTCGCGTTGCCGGCCCGTGGTCTGAGTGTTGTCTGGCCTACGACCAGCAATACACCGACGAGGGTGACGGCGGCAGCCCCGGCCACGAGGATCCGGCTGCCGCGCCCGTATTTCGACGGGTACATCACAGCTGGCTACCGGCGTGCACGAAGAAGTCCACCAGAACGTTTGCTCCTCCGACCAGGATCGACGCGACAACCGCGACCAGTACCCCGGCCTTGCCTCGCCCGGCGATGGACGGGTTGGCCGAGTGGTGCCCGACCGCCCACATGATGGCGGCCAGGACCAGGCCGCCGAGGCAGGCGATCAGCCCGACGGTAAGTAACGCACCGACGATGTTCTGCAGCGCGGAGATACCGGGAAGGCCGGTGGTGTTCGGCGATATGTCAGCAACGACTCGGACGGGCATGTGCAGACTCCTTCGGTTGATCCCGTTTCGTTGTGGCGGGGCTTCCACCAACCTCCGAAGTCGTGTCATTCCCCGCTATCGGCTCGGCTCAGGCGATATGGCGGATTCCCGACAGACCACCGGTGGTGAAACTGGCCCAGGTCTGCACGATCACGCCCTCGGCCGGGTCGACGGCCGACTCGACCAGGCCGTCCCCGATGTAGATGCCGACGTGGCCAGGAGCGGCCAGCGTGCCGTCGGACCCTGGGATCAGCACAAGATCACCGGGCGAGATCATCGACAGGTCCGCCACCGGCGTGCCCTCGGTCAACTGGTCGAGGGTGTAATGGTCGAGCGCGACACCCGCCGCTGCCCACGCCATCATCGTCAATCCCGAACAATCGAACGCCTCCGGCCCCGCCGCGCCCCACACGTACGGCTTTCCCAGTTGCGCCAGCGCGTAGCTGATCGCGGCGGTCTCGGCCGGGTCCGCGATGGCCGGGATGGTGTAGCGCAGCGGAAGGCCGAACCGGGCGGGCGGCCCGGCCGGGACAGCACCGAGGAGCTCCCCGCATGCCGCCCCTGTGTCGAGTCGGTCCACCTGAGAGACGATCCGGCCTGCGACCCCCCAGTTCCCCCGGTAGTTCGACCCGTCGGAGAACTCCGAACGCTGCACGTCCTGGGCAGCAATCCATGGGGTCATCGCCGCCCAACCCGCCACACCCAGCAGGGCCGATACGAACATGGACGTCGCCTCCGCCGGGTTCTCCTCCTGCGCCGATGTCCCCCAACCCTGGCTGACCCGCTGCTGGAACAAACCCAGCGAATCCGTCCCCGCTTGGGACCCCAGGTTGTCGAGGCGGGACTCGGTATAGGCGGCCATCACCGCCACCTGCGCCACAGATGGCGAACCTCCGGCCATCGTCTCGGTAACCGCGACGACCGTCTCCGCGTTGCCAGCCTGCACGGGCGACAGCCCGACGATCGGCCCTGCCGGGGTACAGGCGAACACGGCGGGATCCACCACGGAGGAGGGGCTCGTCCCCATCGCTCCTGCAGCTGTCACCGCGACCGCGAGCACGAAGGCGCCGCCCAGCAGCGCTACGACAACAAACATGGATTTGGGTAGCACAGATGTCCTCTTTCCGGCAGTGAGGTTGCGCCCCCGTTCGGGGCCGATGAGGTGTCCGAGCGAGTTGATCGAACGGTGCGCCCGCAGGGGCTAGACGGCGATGCCCTCGTACTCCGGGGCGGACGGCGCCCAACGCCGGGCCTGGTCCCGAAGCCGGCGTCTGTCGACCTCCGCCAGACCGCCGACATGCGGATGCATTACGGCGACCAAGCCACACCACCGTCGGCGAACAGTCGACGGGACCTCGCCCGCTGCGGTGGTCGCCCACCAGGCCAGCAGTCCCGCTTCGCTAGGGCTACCAGCGACGAGATGGACCACCGACTTGCGGGTCGCGGTCGGCCAGTCCCGGGGGAGCTGGCCGCTCAACCGTCGGGCCCGGTTCACGTTGACATTGGATTGCGCTCCGGCCAGAAGAGCCTCGCCCGTCAGTCCAGTGGTCTCGGCCAGCATCACGTAGTGCTTGAGGGCGATCTCCCAGGCCTGGTCAATCAACCCCCGGGCCGTCGCCGGGAGGTCGGTCCCTAACACCGTCGCCAGGTAGACGACAGGGTTCACCGGNNGGGGCCCTCCGATCCGGACATGGGCGCCACCAAAGGCTCGGCGACCAGTTCCTCGGGCTCGACGGTCCGCTCGGGGAAGTCGAGGCGTTCACCTTGGCGGCCTCGGTAACCCACCCACCACGCCGTGTCGAGCATCCCTGCCCGGACGTCGGCAGTGCTGCACTGACCGGCCTTGACGCGGCCGGCTCGACTCACGGCGTAGACGGCCATCTCCTCCCATGCATCCGGGCAGCGGGGATAGTGCCGCTGCACCCAGCCCACCAGGGCGACATACATCGGATGAGACCAAACCCTCTGAGCCAGCGCGTCGTCTTCCCTCAGTCGCTTCGACAGCGTCCTCGGCCCCGCCGGCAACCCCGCCGGCGGATCACCGCCCAGGATTCGGGCCAGGCCCCCCAGGACCTCCGGGGGCTCCAAGCGCCGCCCATCGGCCTGAGCGAAGACCCGTCCGCGGCCCGCCGGGCCCAGTTCATACCACCGGTCGATTTGCATGCCATCTCCTTTGTTCGAGCGGATGGCGATCACGATCGGCGGCGGCCTTGGCGAGTCCTTTCCTAAGTCCTGTCCTAAGTCCTTGCTCGACGCCTTGCTTCGCGCTCGAAGTACGGCCCTCACCTGGACTTTTGCACCCCAAGAAAAATCTTGAACCGAACCGGCACCAAGACCTACGAAACCTGTGCGCCGACGAGGTCACCCCCTATCGGGTGGGTTCAGACGTCCGAGCGACTTCAGTCAGCCGAGAATGAGGAGTAGGGAATGTCAGGTTTCCGGTACTATAATCTGTACTGGAAAGGGAGATGTCGTGGCCGCCGGACTCCGCAGTCGAATCGAGAACGCCCCGAGGGGGACTTGGTTCAGGCCATCCGATCTCGGCGGCGGGAACGGAGCCGAGCAGACGCTGTCGCGCCTAGCCCGCGATCCACAAGGACCAATAATGCGAGCGGCACAGGGCCTGTACTACAAGTCGGGCCCAGCCGACCCCTTCTTCGGCAAGCGCCGCCCGGCTCCCCTCGACACAGCCGCCGAGCTCCTCCGCGGGCGCGGCGTCGGGCCGGCCGACGCTGATGCCGCCGCGTTCTTAGGACTTACCAGCCAGGTACCTCCTCGCTGGCGGTTGGCGGTCGTCGGGTCCCGGCCCGCCGACATCGACGGCGTCGACTGGGTTATCCGCAAGAATCCGGCACGGACAACGCTGAATATGACAGAAGTCGCCGTAGTCGAACTGCTATCGACATTCCCCTACGGAGTAGAAGCCGACTGGGACGGGGTCATCGACCGGGTCCGGGACCTCCAAGAGAACAAGAAAGTTCGCCTCGACCGGATCGGCGACGTCGTAGCGATGGAGAGACGTAAGCCGCAACTGCGTGAGAAGTTCACCCGTCTCGTGACAGACCTCGACCGATGACCCTCATCCGAGACAACCCTGACCAGTTCAGTCGCCTCATCGACGCTTCCGCCGAACGGCGCCACCTGGATCCGGGTCTGGTCGAGAAGGACTACTGGGCCGTCGAGGCCCTACGGACAGCCCGGATCGCCTTCGACATCCCCATCGGCAGCGAAGCGGTGCACGTCCAACCCGTCTTCAAGGGCGGAACGAGCCTCTCCAAAGCATTCGGCCTCATAGAGCGATTCTCCGAGGACATCGACCTGCTGGTACCACTTCCCCTCGATGACCCGACCGCCTACAGCCAGAACCAGCGCACAGCGATAATGAGAGCGGTCACAGATGCCGTCGGCGCCGCCCTCGGCATCGAGGGAGAGCGCAAGGCAGGGCGGAGAGGGGTGGACTACCACTGGCTCTACCCCTACCCCGCCATTACCGCCGCTGCTGTCGCGAACGCGGTGGAACCGCACATCGTCGTCGAGGTCACAGTCATGGGGGGCCAGAACCCCCAGACCGCACGTGAAGTCACATCGATGGTCGGCGAACACGCGTCAACCATCATCGGCTTCCCCGTCTACGACGACCTCTCACCGGTTCCCGATGTTCCCACCTTGGGTGCCGAGCGGACCTTGATCGAGAAGCTCGCCATGGTCCACAACTCGGCCTCGCAGGCCCTCGAAGGAAACGAACGGCGGCTCCAAGGAGCCGGACGGCACTTCTACGACATCGCGAAGCTGCTCCAGTCCCCTCAAGTCAGAAGTCACCTCAGCGCCGGCTGGACGGCCCAAATCGCGGCTGACGCCGACAGTTGGTCCGCGAAGGGCAACTTTCCTCACACCCCGCGGCCCGAAGACGGCTTCGCAGCAAGCCCGGCCTTCACAGATGCGACGCTCGCCCAAGTCGTAGAGGCCAGCTACCAAGCGGCCATGACCTGGGTGTGGGGCGAGCGGCCATCGCTTGACGAATGCGTGACCACAGTCGCGCAGCACGCCGAGCTTCTCTAACGACTGCGACCGTGGCCCTTCCAGTATGGATGACCCTTGCGGCGCCGCTCGGTAGGAAGACTGACCGACGGCTGGGAATGACACCTTCAGTTGGCCCCCAGCGCCACGGCTTGAACTCGCCCCACCCGACCTTGCTCGGTCGGGAACCCGATCGGGACGGCGAGACGTAACCGGTGAGCGGCCCTACAGTCGCTCTGGCTGGGTTCCTGACCAGCGACTGCCCGTATCCAGCGGCTCGAGTCAGAACATTTCCTGTTATGTGGCGCTTGACATAATCAACGACCTCCTTTCGCTCGCTTCGCGCAACGTCCCTCCTACCCGGCGCTCTGGGACAGTGCCGGGAACCGGGCGGGACGGAGTTCGGGGGCGCGCGTTATGGGCGAGGTCGGACCTGAGCGTCAGCGGATCCCGGTGTTGTTCATCGTACAGAGTCGCGGCGTTCCGATCGTTCGGTGTGCAAGGAGATGATCACTGAGGACTTCTATCCGTCTCCTCACGACGGCATCCGTGCCCGTTTGGAGCGCACAATGTGAGGCACCGCGCAGCCCCTCCCCGTCAACGTCCACTACGTCCGATGACCGCAGCGGCTGCCTAAGATCGCCGGTCGGAGGTGCGTCATGCCGCGAGCCTGCCCCACATGTGGAGCGAACCTAGGCGACGTCTGTCCGTCGTGTAGGGCGAACCTCGACGATCCCGTCACGTTGCTTACCGAACGGGTCGCGTATTGGTTCTTTCGCCTCAATGGGTGCCTGACGATTGAGAACTTCATCGTTCATCCCGACTTCGGTGATGGCGGGTCCGGCCAGCGCACGGAGGCGGACCTCATCGGGGTCAGGTTTCCGGACCGCCATGAGGATCTGACCCGACCGATGAAGGATCATCCGGTGCTGACGGTGAGCCGCCATCGCCCACTGCTGTTCTTCACCGAGGTGACGCTCAAACAATGCAAGTTGAACGGCCCATGGAGGGACCCGAGCCGCGGCAACATGCAGCGGGTGCTGCGCTCCATCGGGATGCACACGGAGGATGAGATTCCCACGGTCGCGCAGGCGCTCTACTCCAGCCGCCGGTTTAGTGGGTCGTCATCGGAGGTCCGCATGTTCGCCGTCGGTGACAAGGACACTGGCTTTGCGAACACTTACCCGGGGGCGGTAAGCCTCACGTGGGATCAGATGCTCAGCTTCATGTTCACCCGCTTCCGGAATTACAGGAACCAGAAGCAGTACAACTCGCAATGGGATGACGTCGGCCGGAGACTGTACGAACTTGCGGTCAACAGGCAGGACCGACAGGACTTCGTGGAGACGACCCGCCTCCTCCTACGAAACAGTATCGGCGGCAAGTTAGAGCCGAGACCTACCTCCTTTGGCCGAGCGCGCTCTGTCAGTGGATCCGGCTACAAATCGGATTCGCGTAGATGATCCTCGTCACGAGTCCGTAAATGATCGAGCCACCGGCTCCGCTTTCAGGAAGCGGATCTCATCGCCGGCGATCCGGGTGTTGTCGGCACCGTCATAGTGGGGCACCCCTTTATGGGATGTTCGCGTTCGCGTAGCTTCGTCCACGTGAGCGGATCGCTTGAACGCTTCTTCACCTTGTTGCGGACCTCTTCGGCGGAGCTGTACGAGGACAATCGCACGGTCATGGCCACCTCGGAACTCCTCCCAACGGCCAATGCCATCGACTCAGGCGATGTTGATCTGTTCTGGGTCGGGGTCGAGAAGGGGCTGATCCGCTTGGAGCGTGGAGGGAAGTTCAACACCTTCGACCGCCCGGTTCCCGGCGGTCACTGGGCGTTGCTATCGCGTTCGAAGACGGGCGGCTGGTACAACGCCGAGTACCTCCCGCAACTTGCGTCCTACGTCGATGCGATCGTGAATGCCGGCTATCCCAAGGAGCGGGTCTTCTTCGAGTTGCCGCCGAAGGCCCTCCAGCTCGATCTCGCCATCGTCGATGACGACAGTCGGGTCATCATTCTGGGCGAAGCCAAACGGGAGAGAGGAATGCTGCCGCGGCTGGTCAGGGCTGTCGAAGAGCGCTTCGCCGCTGCAGCGCCGACCGAGGAATCCAAGAAGAGAGGGGACGAGGCACGCCAGTTGGCCTGGCGACTTTGGACTGTGCACCCCCCCTTGTGTTGGCTGATCGGACCTGGAGAGCGAGTCTCCTACAAGTGCTCCTACGGGCCTTTGCGACTTTCAGAACCCGGGCCGCTGCCCGATGCCAAACGACTTGGACTCGATCATCGTCCACCTCGGCCGCTCACACCCCCACCGTTGATCTGAGCTGAGGCTCCGGGACCTTGTCGGTCTGGGACGCCGGCGTGTCCCGGACAGCCGGCGTTAGGCGGCGTTATGGCTCGCCCACTGGTGTGAACGTTCTGGGGTACCTCTGCCGGAACAAGGAAGTGCCGTTCCGCGCTCCCTGGAAGGGCCGGCAGTTGTGGAGCAGCGCCCTGATCCCCTGTCTGCACATCTTCAGCAGCAGCTCGGCATTGTCATCGTTGCTGCTGGGCCCGGCTCGGGGCGCAGCGCTGGAACGGTGCGTCAGGCGTCGATGTCGCCGAGGGCGGCTGCGGCAGCGGCAACCTTCGCTGCCACCTCGGCCAGGGACGAGTCGGCGGTGCTGAGGCCAGACCGGGAGGCCAGTAGCGGACTGACCTCCCGAAGGGCCTCGAAGGTCGTCCCGTGGGCAACCGGGATCACCCGGTCCGTGGCGAGCAGAGCGGAGAGTTCCTTCTCCGCGATGCCCTCCTGCTCGATGCTCTTGAGCAGCGCCGGGGTGACCAGCACGATCCCGATGCGCGAGTTCCGGAGTCCCTTGTCGATCTCGCGGATCAGCAGGGTGCCCAGGGGGACATCCTTCTCGCTGAACCACACCGACGCTCCGCTGGACTCCAGGCTGTTGCATAGCTCGGCCGCGCTGCTCTCGCGGTCGTCCCAGGCATGACAGAGGAACAGGTCCCTACGCTCCGGGTGCGATACCGCCTGCTCGGCCGCTTTGCGGGCGACCGGCTCGATGGACCGCCACTCGGTCGGCGAGTAGGTGACCGACCCGCCAGCCCGGGTGCGTCCTGACCTCCTCCCGGACGAGCCGCCGCCACTGGATCCGCCACCGCGGTACGAGGACCCGCTGCTCCCGTACGACGAGACCGGTGACGAGTACGAGGAGTACGATGAGCGGCCGTACCTGGAGTAGCGATAGCGGCACGCCGGGCAGGCTGCAGCCGCTGCCGCCGAGCGGTGGCCTCGCACAGGAGCGGTGCATTGCGACACATCTCCCATGCTATAAGGGGCCTGCGACATTCAAGCGCTCGCTTTCGGCGTGTCGCCTCATCGGCTCTGGCCGACGTCGAGCTACGCATCGTCGTCAACGGCCGGGCCGCCTGATCAGCGTGTGAGACTGTTATCGGGCGTTCGGGGTCCGGGCCAACCAACCTGTCCCAGAACGAGCGGTCACTCGCCCCGGGACGCGCGTCCCCGAAGTGCCGCTCGGGGCGCCCCCTTGGCTGCTTGATTTTACAACGGGACTGGGGCGGAGCCGACCGGCCGGCTGACCCAAAACGACGAACGCCTCGGCCGCCCGAGGGCCAGAAAACAGCGCCCGATTCGGCACCCCGGCCTCCACGCAGGCTGAGCGCGAAGGCAGCTTCTGAATGTCACTCAACGCGGCCGTCTGGGGCCGGCTGTGGCCATCGAGCTGGAGTCATTTCGGATCGTCATACCCACGGCCAGCTGACGACTTCAAACGTCGATGACAGAGCGACCGGTGACGCGGCGTTGGCGGCTGTAGAGCCGGTAGGCCGCGACCGTGTCGGGGTGGAGTTGGCCGTAGTCGCCGTCGAGCCCGAGCCGGGTGTCCATTTCGCCAAGGAGTCGCTCAACCTCTTGAGCTTCTCCGAGGGCGTCGGCGGCGGCCATCAAGCGAACCCAGAGTCGTTCGGTGTATGGCCCGGCCAGCAGTCCCTGGTTGGCTGCCCAGCGGGCCTCGATCGGCTGGCCAGCCTCGAGGTACATGCCAGCGGCAAGGTCGGCCGCGTCGGCGATCTCGGCCTGCATGTGGTGCACATGTCCTTCGGTATGGAGCCACTGGTAGCCGGGCCCGGCGTCTAGGTCCCCGAAGGGTCGACCGCGGACGAGTTCCAACGCGGCGCGGAGTGGCTCTACCGACTTGGTCTGCCTTCCGAGGCGGTAGAGGGCGCAGAACTGCGTCCAGTCGGTTCCGACCTGGTTGCTGAGCCTGTAGATCTTGTCGTGGCCCTGGCCTTGGGCGAACGGGAAGCGCTCCACTCCACCGAAGGCCGCCCGGACGGCGGAAATGACCGGGTCGCGGGTGCTGGCCGGAACCTCTCGGCGGGTAGGCCAGATCATCTCATCAAGCTGGCCTTCCGATACCCCGTCGGGGTGCATTGCGAGGTAGATCGCCGCTTCGTGGGACCGGGGCCGCCGAAAGTCGCCGACTTGTTCGAACTCGACGATCCCAAGGACGTCGATGCGCACAGGGGCGGCCCGGTCCCCTCTCGTGGTCGGAGCGACCGGGCCGGCCTGAGGTTCGTCAACCGCTACGTCCGATGGCTGTCGGGGTCGACTTGAACAGTCGAGCTTGTCATATGGGGGGTCATCCACACTCACGCCGTCGAGGTCGAGGGCCGTGGCGACTATTTCGTTGACGGCTTCGAGGTCGCCGGCAGGTGCGGGCGTCACTTCGACGGCGAGTCGTAGCTGGGGGATGAACGCCGGAGTTGAGTCGACGTCGAGGACCCACCCGGATTCGTAGTCGGGACCAACGATCATGGCGCTCAGCCCGATTCTGTCCGAGCAGAGCGACTTCAGGCGGTTGAGACATCCGGGATCGGCGACTGTCGTCGACAGGACGACGGTCGGTACCCAACCGTCGAGGCGATCGACATCGAGCGTCAACTGCCCCGCAATCGCGTGAGCCGATGTTTCTGGGCCTGGTGTGGCTTCGAGCTCTTCAATGATCTCCTCGAGGCAGGCCGCGTAGCGGAGGTGCGGTCCGGCGAGGGGGACGGTGTCGCCGAAGCCGACCAGGACCACATCAGCGGAGTCCGCCCACGGCAGCCCGCTGAAAGCGAGGGCGGCGGAGCGGACCAGGCCGGCGGATCGCTCGGAGTCGCCGCGCACGGCCACAGTTCCAGCGGCTTCAAGGTTGATCATTACCTCGATCGCCGTTCCCGGTACCCGTCCGATGGGAACCAGACAGGGAAATGGGTCGCGACCGGTTCCGATTCCGGCTGGGATCTCGGCTAGGTCGATTCGCCACCCAAAGCCGTCGCTGCTGGCCTGCCAGGTTGCTGGCGGTTCTGCGGGGCGGTCGAGGAGGACTTCGACATGCTCGTCGCCGGCGAGCACAGCGCAGATCCTTGGTGGAGATAGCGATTCCCGCTCGAGGTCGGCCATGAGCGCATGCAAGCCCCTGTGGGTAGCTGCCATCAGGTCGTCGCGGCTGGCGAGGCGCAGGGCCATTTCGGTGACGGCCAACTTGCCCGTTGGTAATCGGATACGCCGGCCGGGATGTCTGGCGCGGCTCTGCGTCACCCGTAGACGGGTGACCGTGGCGAGCGCGGCACCCGCGATGATCCCGGTGCCAAGCAGGCCGACGATCTCGATCGGATCGAAATTGTCAGAGTCAGCGGTGGCCGAGCGATCCCCTGCAGCGCTCCCGTGCCTGGAGGTCTCAGGATTGGCGGTGGTTGACCGCCACGCCGGATCGGGATGAACGGCCGTCGGCCGCGACTCGGCGCCGTTCCCAGAGTGGAGGCGGGCGGGCACGGCGGGTGGATCTTTGACCGGATCGACCTCGGCGTGGCCCAGCTGGGTCGCCGGGTTGGCCCAGCGTGTGCTGGGCATCGATGAATGAGTTGGGAGGAAGAGGGTCTGGCCGGGGAAGATGAGGCGGGCTTGGGGTTCGTCGATGAGGCGGCCGTTGATTTGAACCCACTTGTCGACTCCGGTGGCGAGCGTGTTGCCGTCGGCGTCGGTGATTTCCCGCCAGCGCAAGCCGTTACCGAGGTGTTCCTCGGCGATGCCCCACGGCGTGTCGTACTGCTTGACGGTGTAGGGGACCCGCACGTTCTGCGTTCTACCAACAGTGGTAGTGGACTGTTGTGCAACTAGACGCACCGGACTGCGGAAGTTTTGGAAGTCGGTGAGGGCGGCGGCTATGGGCGCAGCGGATGGACCGCCGGGACCGGACGGATTCGGCGCCGGCCGCTGAGGCAAGAGCAGGATCGCGGTGAGGAAGAGGGTGCCGGCGGTGCCTTGGAGCCCCGGAATGCGAAACCCGCGGCGGGTGGTCGATGGGCCGGGCCGGTCCCGTACCCAGGCCAGGGCTTCTGTCCCGAGAGCGGCGACGAAGAGGGCCCAAACAATCCAGCAGGTGAGGCTGACTCCTCGCAGGATGGCGGTGTCAGTGATGGGCTGGCCGAGGAAGTTCCCGACCTGGTGGGCGCTGGGGGCGCTGGTCGGGAGGCCACCTCCGAGGGCGTAGAGGAACCATGGGACCCCGGCGACGGCCACGAGCAGGGCGAGGGTGGCGAGCATCCCTTTCCAGCGTGGACGGATCATGGAACGGGTCCTTCCACCGCGGTGGCGGTACCGGTGCCACTGACGGTCTTGGTCTTGATTCCGAACAGGTCGAGGACCTGCATGGTGACGGGGTAGCTGACTGTCACCGTGACACTGTCGCCAGTGACTACGACGGTCCCGGTGTGCCGGTATTGGTCCAGGTAGGTGTCGGCCGCGTTGGTGGCTTGGACCGCGTCGAGCTCGGTTTGTCCCGAGTGAAGGGCCGATGTGGAGATTTGCTCGGCGGCGGCCCTGGCCGCGCCTTCTGCTTCGGCGTCTGCTTCGCGGTGCCCGGCGATGATCGTTCCCCCGTCGAAGACCAGCCCTCCCATGACCATCAGCGCCATGAGAACGCCGACGACGAACACGGTGACCGATCCTCGCTCGCGTTGGTCTTCAAAGCGGTAGTCGGTCACGGCTCGGTCTGCGCTTGCACGTAGGTGTCGACCACCGAGGCTGACGAGGCGGTGATGGTCTTAGTGCCGGGCAGGTGGAGCAGCACGAGGTCGCCGAGAGGGACGGGGCAGGACACGGTTACCGTTACCTGCCCTCCGGGATGCAGGTCGGAGGTGTTGGTCGTGATCGACGCGTCAGCGCACACCCCTGACAGTTCCGATCGTGCGACCAGGGCGGCCTGGCTGGCGGCCACCGTCGGGGAGAGGTAGGTGGAGGCCTGGCGGGCGGCGTCTCGGGCGGCTTCGGTGACCTGGTCGCGGGCGTCGGAGAAGCGTCCGAGAGCGGCGATGAGCAGGAGGATCGTAACGAGCGGCACGGCCAGCAGGGCGAGTTCCACCGCCATCGAGCCGGTCTCGTCGGAGCGTCGGCGGCGGCTGGCGGCCGTTGATGACACGCAGAGCGGAGTCACGATCNNCCGGAACGCTTCCACCGGTGCGGTGGCGGTGGCCTTTACCGGAAGAGGGATGAACGGGATCACCTGGAGTGCGTCCCCGGTGACGGTCACGGTGGCGATCTGCTCGTCCCGGGCGGAGGCGACGTGGGTGTGGAGGATTAGGCCGTCGGCGTTCTGGTCGAGGACCTGGCCGGCCACTCGGGATCCGCCGGCCGGGGTGCCGTTGTAGGCGCTCTCGTTCTGCACGGCCTGCTGGGCGGCAGCTTGCGCTATGTCGTTGGCGTGGTACCAGATCCCGAATTGGATGATGCCGAACACGATCATGATGGTGACGGGGAAGATCACGACCATTTCCAAGGCCGAGAAACCGCGGTCGTCCCGGGCCCTGTCGGCCCTGACGGAAGTTCCGTAAGGCTGAGTCACGGCGCGCGTCTCCAGTCGCATCATTCTTCTAGCCGCCCGACTTCCCTCCACCGTTGAGGTTGATGTTGTTCGCCTTGCTCGTGACCTTGGCCACGATGATTGCGCCTACGCCTATAGCCAGCGCGGCGGTAACGGCGACGATGATGACCCACGGGACGACCTCGCCTCGTTCGTCGGTCTGGGCCAGTGCGATCCGCCCGCGGAGCCACCACACGATGGGTTGTAGTTCGAGGGGAACCTTGTCGATCATGTCCGTTGTTCCTTTCGTATATGGCTTGAACTGCTGTGCATTCAGAGTCCGGTAAGGATTCGATCGATGGCCGGGTATCCGATGAAGACGATGAGGCCGATGACGAGCAGGACGACCGGGATGGCCATGCGTTCGCTTGCCGCGTTGGCAGCCGCCTGGATTTCTGTCAGGCCCCGTTTGCGCAAGGTGGCTGCCTTGGCGGCGAGGGACTCCCGGACCTTCGCTCCGACGCCGCCGGCGAGGGAGATGGTCGCGGCGAGCTCGCGGAGTTCGTCGATTCCCATCTCGATGCCTAGGCCGTCCAGTGCCGCCCAGGGGGTCTTTCCGGTGACCTGCGCCCGGTACAGCGCTCGGCGGATGGCCGAGAAGGCGGGGCCCTGTCCGGCAGACGCCGCGGTTTCCAGGGCGCCTTCGACTCCTCGGCCGGCTGCCACGTTGACCCCCACGAGGTTGAGGTAGGCACTGAGTGCGTGCTTGAAGTCGCGCCGCTTCTTCTGGGCCTCCTCGTGCAGTCCGAGAGCTGGCAGGGCGATCCCGGTCATGGCGAACAGCAGAGCCGCACCAGCCGAGACGGTGACGGAGATTCCGGTTCCCTCGAGCGCGAGCACGGTGGCCAGAAGGAGTGGCGCGATCCCAAGCGCTAGGCCGCACAACAGGCAGCGGGCGATGTGTTCATCGGTGCTGCGGCCGAGGGTCCGAAGGTCGCGTCGGACTGAGTCGGTCAGGAGATGTTCCAGGCCGACGGCTTTCGCCATGGCCGTCACCGGAGAGGATGCCCGATTGCCTACGGGGACGGTGTCCGCGAGCGGCTTCGACATCCGCTGCAAGGCCTCGGCGACGCTCGGACGGGGGCTGCGGAGGCTGGCGATTATGAGGATGATCCCGCAGCCCACCCCGACGCCGGCCAGCAGCACCAACGGGAAATTCATTTCCGTTCCGCCTGAGGCGCGAGGAATCGTTCCGGTGTCTTGAATCGGGACATGGACTGAAGCCAGAACAGACCACCGGCGAAGAGGGCGAATACGACGGCTAGTACGGCCTGGCCGCCGGCGCCCTGGTAGGGCTCGAGGTAGGAGCGGTTCAGGACTAGTAGGCCGACCACCATGGCGATGGTGATCCCGGCGACTACCCGGACCGAAGTCTGGGTGCTGGCCCTCGCCGCGCTTACACCAAGGCGCATGCTGGCGTCGTCGCGTGCAGACTCCGCCAGCGCCGTTAGCAACTCGCCGAGGTGCTGAGCTTCGCCTTGGGCGCCGAGAATCAACGCTGATGCGACCAGATCGGCTGTCGAGTCGGCGAGGTTGTCAGCAAAGTCGGCCAAGCCCACGGCGAGAGGTACTCGCCCGAGGCGGGACGTCAGCCCGGCGAGAGCCGGCTGGATGCTCGGCGCCGCAAGGGGGGCGGTGGCGGTGATCGCCTCCTCCAGCCCGGACGACGCTGACAGTGTGTCTCGGAGCATCTCCGCCCATGAAGCCACCGCCACTGATCGGTCGACCTCGGCGGCACTGCGGTCCCCGCCGACGAAGACATCGCGGAAGAAGAACCCGAGCGCCAACGCGGCGATCACCGCGACCGGCCATCGAGTGGTGACCAACGCGATGGCACCAGCGACGCCCGAGCCGGCGAGACGCACTCCGATGTCTGGGTAGCGGGCCTTGAGCCTCGATGCTGCCGGCGGGGCGTCGGTGACGGTAAGTCCCCAGACGACCAGCCAGATCCCAGCGCCGATCCCCGCTCCGGCGACGATCAGTACCAGGGTCATCGACCATCCCCCTTCGAGAGCCAGGCGGGGTCGAATCCGTGGTCGGCCAGAGAGTTCTTTCGCCTGTCCGACAGCGGCACACCGGTCGGCCAGGCGTGACCGTCACTGCGGCGGGCGAACAGTTCGTTGGTGAGAGGCTGGCCGTCGAAACCGGTGACCTCCCTGATCGACGACACCACTGCCGGGACGCTGTTCGAGTCGCGCTCGACGAAGATGATGAAATCGACGGCCTTCGAGGCGAGCCGGGAGGTGGTGACGTGATCGACTCGCTGAGGAGAAAGAGACGCCAACGTGCCAAGTTTCTCGAACACGTCATCGGAGGAGTCGGCGTGGATCGTGCACAGCGACCCCTTGGCCCCGCTGTTCATCGCCAGCAGCATGGGTACAACTTCGTCACCGAGCACCTCGCCGACGATGACCCGGCGGCTGTTGGTTCGCATGGCGTCGCGGACCAGATGGGCGCAGGTCACTTGGCCGACCCCTTCGATGTTCGATTCGCGGGCCTCCATGGCCACCACCTCGTGATGACGGTCTGGCAGCCGGTCCAAGCCCAACTCGAGGTCGGTCTCGATCGTGGTCACTCGCTCGGTGGGGTCCATCGCCGCGGCCATAGCTCGAAGGAGGGTGGTCTTACCGTCCCCCTGCCCGCCGGCGATAACGACACACAAGCCGGCTCGGACGAGGGCAGCGAGGAAGGCCCGGACCATCGGCGAGTTTTGGGTCAGGTCATCGAGGCAGACGTCGATGAAATGGTGGCGGCGGACGAACAGGTGAGGCTCGGCGGTCACCCAGGCGATGGCGAAAAGGCGGGAGCCGTCCGGCAGCTGCAGGTTGATCCGGTAGCGGTCCGGATCGAAGCGCCTCTCCGAAAGGCCGACCCGCCTGCCGAGATCCCTGACCCACTCGATCAGCTCGTCGCCGCTGGAGGCGATCGGGGCGCCTCGCGTCGAGGTCCCATCCAGCAGTTCCAGCCACACCGGACGCGCCCCGTAAGCGTGGATGTTTTTGACGTCGGAGCGCTCCAGGTAAGGCTGCAGACGCCCCATCCCGAACAGTAAATCCAACACTGCCTTGAGGATCGCTTGTTCGTCGACCTGGGAGGGAGGCTTGCGCCCACGCTCAAGCTGGCCGCGGGCGTGATCCCGAAGCTCTTCACTGGCCAACTGCGCCACCAACTGCTCCTCATCGGCGCGCGCCAAGCGCGGGAGACCGTCGCCGGCTCGCCCGGCCTGTCGAGTCGACAACTTGTCGGATACCGCTGTGCGGATGGCATACACGACTGCCTCGTCAATGTCGCCCCACGGGCGATCCAAACTCACGCCTTCGAACGATGTCGACGAGACAGACCCGGCCTCCCCATGGCGTCGATCGGTGACAGTCACAGCGTCGCTCCCCAGCTCGCCGCGGGTCGAGTCGGTACCGACTCCGAAGGCGTGGTCCACGCGGGAGAAGGGACCGAGGACGGCACGGCAGGCGGGCCCGGGGGCCGCTGCGACGAGGGCATCTCGACACGTACGCCCTGATCAGCCATCCCTTGAGCGTTGTGCGGAGGAAGCGGTCCGCTATTGTCGGCGGCTGGCCCAGTGACCATCTCGCTGCCAATCTGGGCGGCCAGGTCAGCCGCCAGTCTCTCCGCCGAGCGCATCAGCTTGGACGAGCCGAGTACATGGCGTCCCTCGGAGAGGGCCGTTGCCGCCCTGGTGTCCCACGCCAGGGCGCCCACCACGGGCAGGGTGAATGCTGCGGCCACATCTTCGACCTTGTGAGGACCGCTGTCGACCACAACGATTCCGGCCCGGGTGCCCCTAGCCAGGTCCAGGGTCTCCAACCTGGCGCGCAAGCCGACGATGTCTTCCAAGGTCGCCCGGACTACGAAGATGACCGCGTCCGCTTCCCGCAGGACTGGCAGCGCGGGCGAGTTGCTATCGATTCGTCCGCAGTCCGCGAGCACGTCGAATCCGGGGACGTCCCGCAGAGTTTCCCCGAGGCCGACCGGGTTGAGCGCGGCGAGCGCGGCGACGCAGCGGTCCGGTGACGCCGAGCTCAACAATACCGGTAGACCGCCCGGCAGTCTCTGGAGGTTCGAGGTGACCATGCCGGGGCTGAGATAGTGGCGGCCTGACGCGGCGAGCGTGTTGAGGCCCGGGTCAGGGTTGGCCGCGTGGCGTTCGGCGATGGTGCCGCCATCGGGATCGAGCTCCGCTAGCAACACCCGACCAGGCTCAGGCCAGGACAGAGCCAAGGCCAGCGCCGATGTCGTCAAACCCGGGGAACGAGCGGATGCGAATGCGACAAGCGCCATCAGGCACCCGGCCCAGGGAGCATCACCAGGCTGACCCCACCCTGGGCGTTGGCCGTGGCAACCGCAGCCGCCTGACTCGACGGCACAACGACCGACACCAGCGTCGAGGTTCCGTCGGGGCTCAGCGAAGTGGAGAAGACCGTGGCTGTTCCCACCAGGACAGATCCGGTGGAACCGGATCCAGCCTGTACGGGGGTGGACACCACCGACACCGTGGTTCCCGGCTGGACCGCTGTCGGGAACATCCCCGGTTTCAGGTCCAGCCCCACCATCGACGAGCCGGCCGGTACCTGCGGACCGTTGCTCACCTCGGCTCGGACCAGCAACGTGCCGGGAACGAGGTTGTCCGCTGCCACCCGGCCGACGACCTGACTGGACATCGCAGCAGGCATGGCCGCTACGGCGTGGTCGGCCGAAACCCCGGCCGTCGTGAGATCAGAGACCTGGATGACCGTCCCCGACGGCACGAACCGAGCCACCACGAGAACCTGGGTGTGATGACCGACACTTAACGCCCACGACCCGATCCCGAAGGCACAGACCGCTACCACCAAAGCCCCCAGTACGGCGCCGGGGACATTCCGCCTCCGCCGCAACGTCGGGACAGACGGACCGAAACCATTGTTCGACATGTTCTGCTGGCCGATGGCAGCGAGGTCGGGTCCGGCCAGTTTGGGGATGGTACGCGGGGTGGCCAATGCGGGCTCCTTAGGTCCGTGTCAGATCAGTTCGTGTTCACCGCCTGGATCTCGTCGACGGTGACAGGGAAGGTCGCGTGCCCCGTCAGCGCACCGAGCTGGCCGGCCGTGCCATCAGTGGCCGACCACGAGGCCCCGTAGAAGACGGTGACGGTCGCGGTGAACCTGCCTGCCGTGCTGTACGTATACGAGCAGTCCGTGGTCGCGGCCGGATCCGCCGGACTCCAAGCGACACCGGGACCGTCGCAGACAACCTGACCCNNTCGCCCATGCTCCAAACAACCCTGGTCGGAGCAGCTGTCACCGTCGCCGACAAACCAGGGACACTGGCAGTGGCCGACTGGTCGGACCAACCGCCTTGGATCCACAGCCAGGTCTGGTAGTTCACCACCGCCGTGGACGGCGAGAGCACCGGCACAGGAGCTGAAACCTTTATTCCGGCGAACGCGTGGCGGGCCAGCTGGGCTCCGGTGATCCTCGGAGCCGCCGGAACCCCGCCACCAGGCGGAATGACCACCGTTGTCAAGTACCACACGTTGGTGCCGTCGTCGCAGAAGATGACCTCGAGTTCACTGCCGGGCTGTAGCGGCTGACCGGTGATCGGGTTCACGTCCCCCGGCTGCGCCGTGACCGGTTGGCCTCCCTGAGTTTGAAGTTGGTACGAGGCTGCCTCGCCCGGTGGGCACGGTCCCGACGTCTCTCCCCCGCTGCTACTTCCGGGAGTGGGATCAGCGACGGTCTGGGCACCACCAGTACTACGGCCTGGAGTGCTCGGCGTACCCACACCGATGGAGCAGGTCGGCCCGGAGCAACGGTGGTCCACGCTTGCGAAGGCGGATCGTGCGTCCGTCAGGAGGACGCTGAACACAAGCAGGGTCAGGATCAGGAGCCGAGCTATCCAACGCATATCTTCGCTCCCCCGGTTGTCACTGCATTGTCGTCCGCGACCTGCCACACGTTTGCGCTTGGGTGATAGATCACCACCTGCTCGGGGAGCCTCGCCGCGCCACTGTTGCCAACCAGCGATCCAGTCGTGGCGTTGTAGAGCGCCTGGCCGTTCGTCTGACAGTCCGTGAATATCACCCGGCCATCCGGCGTGACGTCGTCCAACTGGAAGTTCGAGAAGCTGTAGGGGCCTCGCACAACTTGGCTTCTCAGTCGGTAGAGGTTGATCTCTTGGATGATCTGCGAGTACCAAGGTTTTACAAGGATCTGCTTTAGCCGAGGATCGGTCGAGCGACCGGTCGGGCTCCCCTCGATCTGGGCGATGACAGCGAAGGCATGTTGATAGGCGGCGAACGCCTGCTGCCCGACCGTCGGCACCGTGGTAGTCGTCGCCGGTGACCACGAGGTTGACTGCCAGGTCGGCGCCGTCGTGGTCGACGCGGCGTCCAGCTTGGAACTGGTGCCACAGGCGGTCAGCAGCGTGGCGGCGAACGCGAGAGCAAGAACGACGGCTGCGCCACCTCGCCGCTGGTGCCTCCTCCGGCACCCGCGAACGAAGAGGTCCCTGTACATGACATCCGACTGCCTGTGCTGATCGTCCGCCATCCAGCGACCGGGACTGACACCGCCACCAGTCGCGGGTCCCTTTGAACAGGTCGTAAGGGCGGGGGTTCTCACTGGTTTGATCCACCGTCTGACGCTGGCGAACCAGCCCGGTTCTTGGTTGTTGCCACATGTCTGCGCAGGGTTCCTTTCGGTATTCCGAGGATGACCGCGGCGCGCTCGAACCCCGACACCCTGACCACCTTGCGGGCAGCTTCAGTGACTTTCGCCTCGGCTTCCGCTACCACCTTGTCTTGAGCCAAGATGACCCGGTTTCGCCGGGCGGCGGCCGAATCGAGGCGGGCAGTGGCGGCGCCGTGAGCGGCTACCGCGCTTGCCTCTTCGTTTTGTTGGGCCCGTAACCGCTCCCGGGCTTCGAGGGAGATCGAGTTGGTCGGCATGGTGGACGCTCTCCTTCGGAGTCGGCCGTCGAGATGGCTTTTCGTCTCCCTCCGAGACCGTGTCATTCCCTGCGATCTGCCCCGGATCGTCGCCCACGGCCTGCAGCCTCTCGCCCCATCAAGACTCCTGTCACCCCGATCCTGACGACCTACGTCCATCCAGACCTAACCGATTAGCTACCCAGGTTTGCTGCATCCCAACCTCACCAAACACGCGCTCGGTCAAGTCCGCAGCCTTGCCAACCTCCTTCTCGGCCCACACCTCTGGCATTTAAGGACATAGCGCCGCAGGGAATGACACGACCCCGGAGGGAGGTGTGAGGTTCAAAGCGGAACCAAAGGAGGCGGTCGGGGCGTGATCTCGATCCGCCGGATGAGCCTGGGTGCCGGCTTCCGGTACCTGATGGAGTCGGTCGCGGTCGGCGACGGTGCCGGCGGGCACCCGTCCGGACTAGTCCGCTACTACGCCGAGAGCGGTACTCCGCCGGGGATCTTCCTCGGCGCCTGCCTCGCCGGACTGAACGACGGTCAAGGCGTGGAAAAAGGGTCCCCGGTCAGCGAAGAACATCTGTTCCGGATGCTCGGCCTGTGCGCCGATCCGGTCACCGGCAAACCGGTGGGACGGAGTCCGAACCGGGCTCAGCAGTCGCTGCAGAAACGGATCGCCAGGCGGGTCTCGACGATATCGGCCGATACGGGGCCAGTCGAGCGCGCCGGGATGATCGCCCGGATCGAGGCGGAAGAGCACGCCCGGTCACCTCGGCTTAAGCCGCCAGTGGCCGGCTTCGATATGACCTTCAGCCCATCTAAGAGCGTCTCTTCCGCGTGGGCTCTCGCCGATACCGAGACCAAGGCTGTCATCTACGACTGCCACCGCACAGCCATCGACGTCGTCCTCGCCTACGCGGAGGCGGAGGTGTTCCACTCCCGCTCGGGCACCGACGGAGTGGTCCAAGAAGACGTGGTCGGAGTGGTCGCCGCCGCGTTCACCCACTGGGACAGCCGGGCCGGCGATCCGCAACTCCACGACCACGTGGTCGTGCTCAACCGGGCCCAGTCGACCTCGGATGGCAAGTGGCGGACCTTGGACTCGCGCGGGCTGTTCAAAGCGGTCGTCGAGCTCAGCGAACTCCACCAGGGCGTGCTCTCCGNNGCTCTGATGGCCGAGTTCAGCCAGCGCTCCACGGCCATCGAGGAACGTACCAACACTTTGATCGCCATTTTCGGGGCGGCTCGGGGTCGCCAGCCGACCAGCACCGAGGTCATCGCTCTCCGCCAGCGGGCCACCATCGAAACCCGGCCTGACAAGACCTACCCCAGCCTGGCCGATATGACCGGCAACTGGCGCGAACGAGCCATCCCGTTCGCGGGGCGCTATCCCGAGTCGTGGGTAGCCTCCCTCGCCGATCGGAACGAGCTGCCCCTGCTGTCCTCGACCGATCTGGCCGACGGGATCCTGCGTGACGTTGCCCGGGTCGCTTTGGAAAAGGTCGGCCGTAAGCGGGCCACGTTCTCTCGGGCCAACGTCGCGGCTGAGGTTCACCGCCAGCTCCACGGGGTCCGNNTCAGCCGTTCCGGCGGGCGGACGGAACCTCCAGGTTCCGGGCCAAGGGCCACGAGGTCTACACCACCACCGCCCTGTTGGAGGCCGAAAGCCGCCTACTCGACACCGGCCGGCAGATCGGCGGGCCCACGGTCTCGGTGGCAACCGTTGCGGCCGCCGTCAAGA
>PMHU01000069.1 GCA_003156795.1 Acidimicrobiaceae bacterium | reverse complement strand
GCCATCGCCATCGGCCATCCCCTCGGAGCCACTGGGGTCCGCATGACCGCCACGCTGCTCAACCAGCTGGAAGCGACCGGAGGTCGCTTCGGGTTGCAGACGATGTGTGAGGGCGGCGGCCAGGCCAACTGCACCGTCATCGAACGCCTGGACTGATGCTTTAGCCGGCTCAGATGCGCCAAGGTCAGATGCNNAGGTCAGATGCGCCAAGGTCAGACGCGCCAAGGTCAGACGCGATGGTCGATCGCCACTTTGACCGCCCCAGTCTCACCCTGGGTGGCGATCGTGGCGAACGCTTCACGCCACTGCGCCAACGGGAAAGTGTGGGTGAGCATGGCTGTTATTCCCACGCGGCCGTCGGTGACGAGATCGAAGTAGTGCTCGATGGCGTGTCGGCGCCGGCCCTCGACCTCCTCGATCCCGAAGGCGTTGGAACCGACCCACGACAGCTCCTTGAAATACAGGGGGCTCCACTCCCATCGACCGGGGGCGTGGAAGCCGGTCTTGACGAGCGTGCCGCGGGCTCTAAGCACCCGCACGCCGACTTCCAACGTCTCGGGCTTGCCGACCGTGTCGTAGACGACGTCGATCCCGCCGGGATGGCACATGGGCAGGCCGGTCGTGCCGCCCACCAGCCGTCCCCCTGACCACTTGGCCAGCTCTTCGATCACCGTCAAGCGGTCTTCGGGATCGATCACGAGGGCGGCCCCTAAAGAAGTCGCCAATTCCGCCTGGGCGGTAAAGCGGGCGATCACTGCAACTTCCACGTCTGGGTACAGGGCGCCGAGCACGGCCAGGGTGGTGGTGCCCAGGGCGCCCGCACCGTAGATGACGGCCCTTCCGCCTCGCGGCGGCGGGTGGTGAGTGACGGCGTGCAAGGAGACCGCGAATGGGTCGGCCAGCACGGCGTCTTCGTCGCTGATCGATTCGGGAACCGGGAACAGCATGCTGCGATGGGCGGGCATCAGTTCGGCAAAGCCGCCCGTGGCGTCGCTGGACAGGCCGGTATGCAGGCCCGCCGTGATGGGGCCAGTAGCGAAGTTGTGGCACAGGCTGTAATCGCCGGATTCGCAGGACGGGCACAGCGGCGACACGCCGCGCGGAGCGCATGAGAGCCACGGGTTGAGCACGACCCGATCGCCGACCCCCACGCCGGCCGCTTCGTTTCCGAGCTCGACCACCTCGGCTACCACTTCGTGGCCCATGACTTGCGGGAAGCTGCACAAGCCGGCCATGGCGTTGTCCGAGTCCTCGTCCCCGAAGTCCAGTAGCGCCATCTTGGAGTCGGACCCGCATATCCCAGCCAGCCGCGGCTTGGTGACGACCCAGTCAGGACGCAACGGGCGCGGGTCGTCGACGTCCATCAGCCGCATCGGTGTCACGGCCAGGTTGGAGAGCAGGCGGTTCTCTGCTGCCCCGGGCGGCGGTGTCCACGGCTCGGCAGCTACGCCGAACACCAAGGCCTTCATTCGGACTCCTTCCGGTCAGACGCCGGCGGGCTGCTCGTCGTCTCGGTGAATGACGCGGCTGCGATGTAGCCGTCGATGTCAGCGACCTTGTATGCGATCACGGCGCTCAAGTCGGGCAGGTAGTGCTCGAATCGGTCGCCCTCTATGGCTGCGAGTATCCCGTTCGCCACCAACTCGGGCGGCTCCTTCGGCCCGTCGTAAATGGCCCGATCCTCCCCAGGGCGGTCCCAAATGTCGGTATCGATCGGCCCGGGCTGGATCAGCCGGACCTCGATGGGCGTGTCGTGCAAGTCCATGGCCATCGACTCGCTCCATCCGCTCAGGGCGAACTTGCTGGCGGAGTAAGCGGCCTCGCGGGCGACGCCGACGCGCCCGCCGACGCTGGCCACGTTGACGATGACGCCCCGGCCGCGTTCGAGCATGCGGGGCAATACCCGCAATGTCATTCGGACGGGCGAGAAGAAGTTCACGGCCATGACGTCCTCGACGACGGCGGGCGTGAGGGCGGTCACCGACGTGACCTTCGGGACGGCCGCGTTGTTGATCAGCACGTCCAGGCCGCCCAGGGTTTCCCACGCGTGGTCGGCGAGATCTTCTGCGGCCTGCAGGTCGCCCAAGTCCGCCACCCACATCCGGCTCGCCGGCGAGTGGACCTGGCAGTCCGCCAATACCGCGCTCAGCCGGTCGGCGCGCCGGCCGACCAGACCGACGGTAGCTCCGGATCTGGCCAGCAGCTTGGCCGTGGCGGCGCCGATGCCCGAAGACGCGCCGGTGATGAGCGCCCGGTAAGGCGGTTGCATCCGGAACTCCGTCTCAGCGCCGAGGCAGCCGGATCGCCTTGTCGGCGATGATGTTCTTTTGCACTTCAGTCGCCCCGGCGCCGATCGAGGTGTACCGCTGCCACGGGTAGTTGTGAGCCGCGTGGCCGCTCTCTACTGCGTCGGGGCCGCCCTTGTCCAGGATTCCCAGAGGTCCCAGCATGTCGACGTTGAGCTCGGCCAAGGTCTGGGAAAGGAAGCTCCACTGCAGCTTGGCGAGGGGGACCTCGGGCCAGGTCTTTTCACCCTTCAACACCTTCGAAAGGGCGCGGGCGTTGAGCAGCCTGGTCAGCTCGATCTGGGTCCACGCCCGCGCCACCCGGTCGCGGATGTCGGGGTCCGAAAGCGCTTCAGGGTTGTGTTGACGGGCGGACGCGATCATCCCGTCGAGCTCGGCCTTGAGCCCGATCGCCATACCGGCCGTGCCCACCCGCTCGTGGCCGAGGGTGCCCATGGCGACCAACCAGCCGCTGCCCTCGTCGCCGAGAAGGTTGGCCGTTGGGACCGGGGCGTCGGTGAAGACCACCTCGTTGAAGAGGCGGTCTCCCGTCAGATCTCTTATGGGGTGGGACTCGATCCCGGGCCCGTCCATGTCCACGATCAGCGCGGTGATGCCCTCGTGCTTGACCCCCCGGGCGATGGCCGTCGGGTCGGTCCGCACCAGGAAAAGTCCCCACTTGGCCAGGTGGGCGGTGGAAATCCAGATCTTGCGCCCGTTGAGAACGTAGACCTCGCCGTCCCGTATCGCTTGGGTGCGGAGGTTGGCGAGATCGCTACCCGCCTCCGGCTCGCTGAAGCCCTGGCACCAGTGCTCTTGGGCGTCGAGTATGCCAGGAAGCCACCGCTGCCTCTGTTCCTCCGTGCCCCACCGCAGGATCATCGGCCCGATCTGCCATATCCCGTTGGCGTTGTAGACGCCGGGTGCCTTGGCTTGGGACATCTCCTCCGAGTAGATGAAGTTCTGCATGATGGTGGCTTCACGGCCGCCCCACTCCCGGGGCCAGTTGATGGCCGCCCATCTGCCTTCGTTGAGTCGGCGCTGCCACGCTTGACGTCGCTGCATGGTTCGGCGGGTGGGGTCCTCCTGGACTGGGCCGATCTCCCCCTCCTCGAGAAAGTCGGGCAGGTTGGCGTCCAGCCAATCCCGCAACTCGGCCCGGAACTGCTGGTCTTCCGGCGAGTAGGCGAAGTCCACGTCAGGAACGCTAACGCGCTTTGGTCGGGACCCGCCCGGCTTCCTGACGCTCGTGTCAGGGTTAGTCTTCCCGGTCGTGGACTTCACTTTCAGCGCCGAGCAGGAAGCGTTGCGCGACACGGTCCGGACGTTCCTGGCCCGGTCCGAGACCAACGCCTACGTGAGGGCCATGATCGACGACGACCGCGGTTACACCGACGAGTGGTGGTCGTCAGTCTCTGCACTTGGGTGGCCGAGTGCCCTCGTGCCCGAAGCGCTCGGGGGGGCGGGACTGGGAATGGTCGACCTCGTGGTGCTCCAGGAGGAAATGGGCAAGATCCCTCTGCCGGGTCCGTTTTTCTCGTCGTCGGTCGCGGCCACGTTGGCGGCGATCCGATTGGGGGAGGAAGGCCTGCAGAGTGACCTGGCGTCTGGAGACCGGCGTGGCACCGTGGCCTTCGGCGAGGTCGGCTCCGGCGACCCGCTGGCATCGGTGGCGACGACCGCCCGGCCCCTCGCTCCAGGGACCGGAGCTTCGGCCGGCGGGTGGGAGCTGAACGGGGTCAAGCCGGTCGTAGTGGACGGGCACGCGGCCGACTTCGTCATCGTGGCGGCCCAGACGTCGGATGGTCTGGCCGCGTTCGTCGTGGACGATCCCCAGGGAGAGCTGGTGCCGGCGCTCGACGTCACCCGGAAGGTCGCCCGGCTGGCGCTCGACGCCAGGCCGGCGCGACGCGTCGGACCCTCGGGCGACCAGACGGCTCTGCTGGCGCGTGTCGGCGACGACATTGCGGTGGCGCTGTGTGCCGAGACCGTCGGCGCCGGGGAGCGGGCCCTCAACATGGCGATCGAGTACTCGAAACAGCGGGTGCAGTTCGATCGCCCCATCGCCACGTTCCAGGCCATCAAGCACAAGATCGTCGACATGCTCCACCAGCTCGAGCTGGCCCGGGTCGGCACCCACTGGGCCGCGTGGGCCAGCCAGGTCGACGATCCCAGCCGCCAGCCCGCAGCCGCGGCATGCAAGGCGTTCGTGGCCGAGGCCGCCATCATGGTTACTGCGGAGAACATCCAGGTCCACGGTGGCGTCGGCTTCACCTGGGACCTCGACTGTCACCTGCTGTTTCGACGCGTCAAGCAAAACGACGTTCTGTTCGGCAACCAGGCATGGAACCGTCGCCGCCTGGCCGATCTGGTCCTCGGCCCCGCCTAGGGCGTCAAGCCGGCTGCGAGCGACCTTCCACCAGGGCGTGCTTGAGCACTTTGCCGGTGGCGTTGCGCGGCAACTCGTCGACGAAGTTGATTTCCCGCGGGATCTTGTAGTCCGACAGCCGGGGGACCAGGAACCTCCGCACGTCATCCCGGTCGAGTCGGGCCCCGGGAGCACCCACGACCCACGCCACGACGTCCTCGCCGAGCACCGGGTGAGGCACGCCGGCCACCGCGGCTTCCTGCACGCCCGGGTATTCCATCAGAACGGCTTCCACGTCGCCCGAATGGATGTTGTTGCCGCCCCTTATGATCACGTCCTTTTTCCGCCCGACTATGTAGAGGTACCCGTCGTCGTCGAGCCGGGCCAGATCTCCGGTGTGCAGCCAGCCGTCCCTCCACGTGCTGGCGGTGGCGTCGGGATCATTGAAGTACTCGCGCTCGCGGCCGGGGTTGGACACTATTAGCTCGCCGACCTCGCCGGCTTGAAGCGGAGAACCGTCTTCGTCGATCACGCGGAGCTGCACGGGCGGGACCGGCTTGCCGACTGAGCCGATCCTCCGGGCCGCTTCGTCGGGGGGCAGGACGCAATACGCGGACCCGGCCTCGGTCATGCCCCAATTGTTGGAGACCCAAGCTCGAGGCAGGCGCTCCTGCAGGCGACGCATCACGTCGGGCGCCAGAGGTGCGCTCCCGAGGGATGCGAGCGTGATGCTCGACAGGTCTGCCGCCGCGAACCTCGGATGGGCCAGGAGGAGCTGGGCCATCGCCGGTACCAGGAATACGGCGGTGGGCCGGCACTCCTCGACGTGCTCGAGCCACGCGCCTGCATCGAAGCGGGGTTGGAACATACCGGTCATGCCCAACTTCATGGGGTTGTAGATCGAGGCGATGCCGGCGAAGGTAAACAACGGCGACGCGTGCAACCAACCCCCGCCCGTCCACCGGGGCAGCCCGTTGGGGACCATGGCGACGTTGCTGTGGCGGACCACGACGCCTTTGGGGCGGCCGGTCGTGCCCGACGTGTACATGATGTCGGCCACGTCGTCTGCTTCGACGGCCGCTCGAACGTCTCCGTCACCGGTGCCCACCGACGCCCACCCGTTGAAGCCCTCAGGTGGCGGGTCGGCCGTGGTGGTCATCCAGCGCAGGTTCGGTAGGCCCGGTCGCGCTTCGGCGAGCTTCGTTGCCTCTGCCATCCCGGCGAAGGCCGCGACAGCACCGGAATGGTCCAGCTGATAGCGGAGCTCCCGCGGCGCCAGGCGGGTATTTGTCGGCACGGCCACCGCGCCCGCCTTGTGCACCGCCGCGTAAGCGACGATCCACTCGAGCACTTCCTCGGAGCTGATGTAGACGGCCACCCTCTCGCCCTTGTGTACCGCCGCGTCCAGCAGCCCCCGCGCCAGCCGGTCGGACTCGCGATCCCATTCCGCGAACGTGATGCCCCTGCCCGTCGACACGTCCAAGTAGCCGCACTCGTCGGGAAAATGTTCGGCCATGAGGCTCAGTTGATCGATGAGCAAGTCGTTCACGGCGCGGTACCTGACGTGGGTGTCATATACAGTGAGAACGAATCTAACGGCACAGCTGCGTGCCCGTCGAGTGGGGGACCGCATGGGCGAACCGGTTGTGGTGGAGTCCGACCACCACTCCAAGGAGTTCCTCGACAATCGTCTGACCGAGCGGAGCGCTCACCCCCGGTGACCGCGGCTCCGACGTTCCCTGACTACGTCCCAACCGTGCCGAAGCTCCTGGCCGACGGGCGAGATCGCTTCGGCCCAAACGACTGCGTTGTCACCCCGACCGAGCGTCTCACTTTCGCAGACCTGGACGACCGGTCGCGTCGCCTGGCGGCCCGGCTGCTGGGGGCCGGCGTGGGTAAGTCATCGAGGGTCGGCATCCTGTTTCCAAATGGGGCGAGCTGGGTCGTCGCCTGGGCCGCGGCGGCGCGCATCGGCGCAGTAGTCATTCCCGTCAACACGTTCTACCGGCCCGCCGAGCTGGCCGGCTTCCTCCGTCACGCGGACGTCCAATGGCTCCTCGGCGTCGGGACTTTCATCCAGCACGACTACTTGGAGAGGCTGGAATCCGTCGCTCCCGAGCTCGCCGACCACGGTCCGGGACCCTTGTATCTGCCCAGTCTTCCCCAGCTGCGTCGGGTGCTGCTGTGGGGGGAATCCAACCGGGCTTGGGCCGAAGGCGGCTACGGAGCGGATCTGCACAACGGGACGTCCGGCGCTGGCGGTTTCGGCGCCGGCGGCTTCGGTGACGGCGCCGATGGGTCCGACCTGGTCGACGCCGTGGGAGCCGAGATATCACCCGGAGACGAGATGCTCGTCACCTACACGTCCGGATCGACCGGAGAGCCGAAAGGGGTGGTTCACAGCCACGGGGCCCTGGTGCGCCACGCTCGTAACCTGGCGGCCCTGTCCGGCCTCGACGAGTCGTCCCGGCTGTGGACTCCAATGCCGCTGTGCTGGGTGGGAGGCTTCGCGTTCACGCTTCTGCGAGCCTTGAGCGTCGGGGGGGCGTTCCTGACGCAAGAGGTGTTCGAGCCGGCGGAGGCTCTGGCCGTCTTGTCGAAAGAGCGGGTAACCATCGTCTCGGCTTGGCCCGCCGTCGCCAAGCTCCTTACCGAGCACCCCGACTACGGGCAGACCGATCTCAGCTCCATCCGTTCTGGGTCCTTTTACGACGCCCTGCCACCCCAGAGGAGGCCACCGGATGCAGGCCTCGCGGTCGGGTCACTCGGGATGTCCGAGACGTGCGGCCCGCATACGTTCTGGACCCCGGGCGAGGAAGTGACTGGCGTCCCCGAGGCCTACCGCGGGGCTTTTGGCCATGAGGTTCCGGGCACGGAACATCGGATCGTCGATCCCGACACGGGGCTGGACCTCCCCGAAGGGGAGGAAGGCGAGGTGCTGGTCCGCGGCTACAACCTCATGCTCGGCCTGTACAAGCGCGACCGCGCCGACGTGTTCGACCCCGACGGCTGGTACCGCACCGGCGACCGGGGTTACTTCCGCGACGGCTGGTTCTTTTTCACTGGTCGCCAGACGGACCTGATCAAGACGTCCGGGGCCAACGTGGCGCCGGCCGAGGTAGAGCGATGCCTGCTCGCCATCGAGGAGGTGAAGCTCGCATTCGTGGTCGGCGTGGCTCACCCCGACAGGGGCCAGGACGTGGTCGCGTTGGTGGTGCCTTGGCGGGACGATACGCCGGACGCGTCGCGCTTGAAGGATCGACTGCGCGAGGAGCTCTCCTCGTACAAGATCCCCCGACACGTCCTGGTCATCAGGGACGAAAGCGTCCCGTGGCTGGTCAGCCAGAAGGTCGACCGGAAGGCCCTGACCGGGCTGGCTGAAAGCCTCGTCGCCCAGGCTGCCGCCGGGGCTGGCTCTCCGGCAGCCGCGCCCTAATCGGGGCGACCGTCCCCGAACCTGACGTGCTTGTCAGCAAACGTCAGCATGGCTAGCCTGCGCCGATCGCTCCGTCTCGTTCCAGCCGGCCTCCGGCCCGCAACCCCGGGTCGTCGCGTCCGGCTCGCACGGCTCCTCCGGGCATGTCGGGCGGAGGGCCGGCCCGGTCCCGTGAACTCCGCAAGCAGGGGAAGGAGACCCTCCGCCGGCTGCTCGAAGCCGCCATCGTGGTGTTCGATGAACGCGGCTACAGCGGGGCGCGCATAGACGACATCGTCAAAGAGGCGAATACGTCGCACGGCACCTTCTACCTCTACTTCGCCAACAAGGAGGATCTCTTCCAGGCCCTGGTCTCGGGGGTGACCGACCAGATGCACGACCTGGCTGAGTCGCTGCCCTCGATCAAGGCGTCCAAGGAGGGCTTCGACGAGCTGCGCGAGTGGCTCGGTCGCTTTTACGATCTGTACGACCACTACCACCCGGTCATCCGGGCGTGGACAGACATCAACACCCAGAACTCCGACATGGCCCGGACAGGGGCCGTCGTGCTCCGTCGCTTCACCGACCAGCTGGTGCGCCGCGTTCGCGAGATTCACCCACCGCCGGTCAGCGACCCGGAGACGGCTGCTCTGGCCATGGTTTCCATGATCGAGCGGGCCACTTTCTACGCCGTGGTTCGCCTCGTGCCCGTCGATCGCGACGCCCTCCTGGACAACTTGGCGACGATCCTGCACGTGGGCCTGTTCGCAGGGTCGCGCCGGCGCCGGCCCCCCGGGCCGCGACGCTGACGCCGTCGTCAGGCTCGCCCGATAGCATCGGCCCCCATGACGGGGGATCTGAGCGGCCGGACCATCATTTCGGTTGACGACCACCTGATCGAGCCGCCCGACCTGTTCGTAGGCCGGATGCCCGCAGCCCTGGTCGAGCGCGCACCTCGGGTGACGGAGTTCGAGGACGGGCGGCAGGCGTGGGTCTACGAAGGCAAGCTCTACGCCAACGTGGGGTTGAACGCGGTGATCGGGCGCCCTCGCGAGGAATGGAGCATGGAGCCGGCCCGCTTCGACGAGATGCGACCCGGCTGCTACGACATACACGAGCGGATCAAGGACATGGACGCCGGCGGCATCTGGTCGTCGCTCTGCTTTCCCTCGCTCATCGCCGGGTTCTGCGGAGCGGTGTTCTCTGCCAGCGAGGATCCGGAGCTCGGCCTGGCCTGCGTGCGGGCGTGGAACGACTGGCATCTCGACGTCTGGGCCGGCACGTACCCGGACCGCATCATCCCTTTGCAGCTGACCTGGCTGCAGGACCCGGACACGGCTGCCGCCGAGGTCCGGCGCAACGCGGCGCGGGGCTTCAAAGCGGTGAGCTTTGCCGAGCTGCCGTCGAAACTCGACTTGCCGTCGTTGCACTCGCGTTATTGGGACCCGTTCCTCGCGGCTTGCGAGGAGACCGGCACCGTCGTATGTCTGCACACCGGCTCGTCGGGATGGGCCCCGGTGCCTTCGCCGGATTGCCCGTTCGAGGTGTATCCCACTCTGTTTCCAGCCAGCAGCCTGGTGGCGGCCACGGACTGGCTTTGGTCGAGGGTCTGCCTGCGCTTCCCTGGCCTTCGGATCGCGATGTCGGAAGGAGGCATCGGTTGGGTGGCCATGCTGGCCGACCGAGCTGACTACGTCCTCGACCATTCCGCCTCGGGGACCGAGTCGCGCAGCTGGCGGGGCGACTTGCGCCCGAGCGAGGTCCTGGCCCGCAACTTCTGGTTCTGCACGATCGACGACCCGAGCAGCGTGGATGGGGTCATCGGCCGCATGGGTCTCGACCATGTAATGGTCGAGAGCGACTACCCGCATGCCGACTCGACGTGGCCATCGACCCACGATGCGGTGGCCGCCAACTTCGGTCACCTACCCGATCATCTGGTCCGCCAGGTCACCAGCGGAAACGCGGCGGCTCTGTTCGGAGTCGACCTACCCCCTCAAGTCGCGGCCGAAGCGTCGTCCGGCCGCCTCTAGGTCGTTCGGGTACGCTCCCGAACGTCGGCTCGGGGAGGTCAGGTGGAAAGGAAGTTGTTGTCTTTCGAAGAGGTCGCCGAGGGCGACGAGGCCCCCGTGCTCACCCACGCCCTCACCCGCACGGACCTCGTTCAGTATGCCGGCGCGTCAGGTGACTTCAACCCGATGCACACCGACGAAGTGTCGGCTCAGGAAACCGGGCTCAAGAGCGTTTTCGGTCACGGCATGTTCTCAGCCGGCCTGCTGGCCACGGCGATCACGAACTGGGTGGGGATAGGCAACCTCAAGCACTACCAGGTCCGCTTCGTCAAGCAGGCCTGGCCGGGTGAAGTCTTCACCACCAAAGTGCGGGTGGTGGCTAAGCGACAGGATGGCGGCGCCCGCCTCGTAGATCTCGAGTGCAGCTTGGCCAACGAAGCGGGCGAGGTGAAGGTGGCCGGTGAGGCCACCGCATCCCTATAACGCACCCGGGCTTTAAGTCGGCTTCCGGGCCCGGTGGATGAGATTGAAGCGGGTGACCACCACGACGTCACCAGAAGACGCGTCGGTCCAGGTCGTGTCGGTGACGATGAAGGTCATCACGTGGGTGTCCGACTCCCGCTCGTACACGTCGGTTATCACGTCCTCGCCGCGCAGCACGTCGCCCACCACCACCGGACGGTGGTAGGTGAATTCCTGCTCGCCGTGCAGGATTAGGCCCGGACCCAGCTTGCCCATGACTTCCCACATGGGGTTGGCCCCGGTCGGCTCCAGACCTTCCTGGAGCTCTGGGTAGCTTCCCCAGTAGGGCATGGCGAAAGGAAACGTCGGCGGGGCCGGAATGTCGGAGAAACCGGCGGCCTGGGCCGCCCGCCGGTCCTGGTACACGCGGTCGCCGTCTTTGACCGCTTGGGCGAATACCGAGACCGGCGAGCGCTCGACGGCCACCATCCGCCGCCCGCTGACCTTGCCGATGACACCGGTGTCGACTGCCAAGGTGCGCCCTCCCTGCTGGAACCGATTTTCTCAGACGGTAGTGTGACCCGAGTGTCAACAGTGACCTAGGGGGGATCGTGGCCGACGCCGAAATCGTCGTACGTGGAGGGACCGTCATAGACGGGACGGGAGCTCCGGCTCGTCGAGCGGACGTGGCCGTCGCCGGTGGTCGGATCGTCGCCGTGGGCGACGGGCTCAGCGGTGAACGGGAGCTCGACGCCACGGGACAGGTCGTGAGCCCCGGCTTCATCGACATACACACCCACTACGACGCCCAGNNACCTCAGCCTTTCACGGTGTCACCTCGGTCATCGCCGGCAACTGTGGCTTCTCGATCGCCCCGATCAAGCCCTCCGGGGTCCCGATTCTGGCTCGTACCCTTCAGCACGTAGAGGACATGAGCTACAACACTTTGTCGGTAGGGGTTCCGTGGGACGAGTTCGAGACGTTCCCGCAGTACCTCGACGCCGTGGAGCGACGCGGGACCGCCCTCAACTACGGGTGCTACGTGGGCCACACCGCGGTTCGCCTGTACGTCATGGGCGACGACGCCTACGAGCGTCCGGCCACAGCCGACGAACTCGCCGGGATGCAGGCCGTGGTCGGCGAGGCCATGGCGGCCGGCGCCATGGGTTTCGCCTCGAGTTCCTCGCCGACCCACAACGGCGACAAGGGCCGGCCCGTGCCTTCTCGGGTCGCCGATCTCGAAGAGCTGTCCGCGCTGCTGGCGCCTCTGCGCGAGACCGGTCGCGGCGTGGTCGCTCTTCTCCCGGCCGGAGTCATCAAGCATCACGACGTCTTCGCCCTCCAGAAGGAGATCGGCCGTCCCATCACATGGACGGCCCTTCTGACCGTCCAGGGTTACCCCTACCACGAGAAGGTCATCGCCGACAACGACGCGGCCTGGGACGACGGGGCCGAGGTCTGGCCCCAAGTGTCATGCCGCCCCCTCGTGTTCCAAATGAACCTCGCCGAGCCCTTCGTCCTCAACATGCGGCCGTCCTTCGCCGCCCTCATGGGAACGACCAAGGAGGAACGGCTGTCCGCCTACCGCGATCCGGCTTGGCGGGCGGCCACGTGGGAAGAGCTGAGCAGCGGCATCCCGTTCAACTGGAAGGCCCTGTCCGTGGCCGAGTCCGATCTCAGGCCCGACCTAATAGGCAGGCGCGTGTTGGAGCTGGCCGAAGAACAGGGAACCACCCCGCTCGACGTCATCCTCGACATCTCGCTCGCCGACGACCTGACGACGCGGTTCTGGTCGGTGCTCGCCAACGACGACCCCGACGGAATCGCCTGGCTGTTGCCGCGGGACCACGTCCTTCTCGGCTTGGCCGACTCCGGTGCCCACGTGTCGCAGCTGTGCGACGCCTGCTTCGCGACCGATCTGCTCGGTAACTGGGTGCGGGGCCGAAAGGTCATGTCCTTGGAGCGGGCCGTGCACAAGCTGACGGGTGAGCCGGCTGGCGTCTACGGGCTCACTGACCGGGGCACCATCGACGTCGGCAAGGCGGCCGACCTTTGCGTGTTCGATCCCGACACGGTGGCGCCGGGACCACTCCGACGGCTGCGTGACTTTCCGGCGGACGGAGAAAGACTGACCGCAGACGCGCCCGAAGGCATCACGCACGTTCTGGTCAACGGAGTGCCGATCCGGGCGGACGGCGAGATGGTTCCCGAGGCGCTCAATTCCCTTCCGGGTCGGCTGCTGCGGACCCGGTGAGCGCAGGCGTCAGAAGCCGATCCCGAAGGGGGGGATCCGGCTGCGGCGATCTCCCATCAACTCGGCCTGGTGCTCCATGAGATCACCTACGGTCCACCGCGAGTCCCGGCTGAGGGCCGATCGGTCGGAGAACCCATCGATCAGGTGGACCCGCCCCCCGGTCACGACGAACACCTGACCGCTGACGTTGCCGGCCGTTTCGCTGGCCAGCCAACCGACAGCCGGTGCGATGTTGTCGGGGTCGAGATCGTCGAAGCCCTCGACTTTCACATCGCCGGCGAAGCTGCCGCCCAAGGACTCGGTCATGCGGGTGCGGGCCCGGGGCGCGATGGCGTTGGAGGTGATGCCGTAGCGACCGAGCTCACGGGCCAGAATCCAGGTCAGGGACGCGATGCCGGCCTTGGCGGCGCCNNGCGGGTGCGGGCCCGGGGCGCGACAGCGTTGACGGTGACGCCGAAACGTTCCAGCTCGCGCGCCAGAGTCAAGGTCATCGAGTAGATGCCGCCCTTGGCTGCCGCGTAGTTGGCTTGCCCGGGCGTGCCCCAGAGTCCGGCTTCGCTGGTGGTGTTGATGATGCGTCCATAGACGGGCTCACCCTTCTTGTAGCGGTCCCTCCAGTACGCCGACGCAAAGCGGGCCATGGCGAAGTGGCCCTTCAAGTGAACCTTGATCACCAAGTCGAAGTCGGCCTCGTCCATGTTGAAGCTCATGCGGTCGCGAACGACGCCGGCGTTGTTGACGACGATGTTGAGGTCGCCGTACGCAAGCAACGCTTCATCGACCAAGTTGCGAGCGCCCTCCCAGGTCGCCACATCGTCTCCATTGGCCACCGCGCTCCCGCCGGCCGCGATGATCTCGTCGACGACCGTCTGCGCCACCGGCGTTTCGTCGCGAGCCCCGTCCAATGCCGTGCCGAGGTCGTTGACGACCACGTTGGCTCCCTCGGCCGCCAATAGCAGTGCCTCGCCGCGGCCTATGCCCCGGCCCGCTCCAGTGACGATCGCAACCTTGCCATCCAGGTGTCCCATGGCGCGTCTTCTCTTTCCCCGGGGCGGACCAGCCGTCGGAGTTTAGGGCCGGTCCGGGTCCGTCTTGATATGGCGGCCCGACCCNNTGGGCCGGTGGTCTCGCCCGATCGACTGCCACAAGTCCCATGCATGGATGTGCCATTCGCCGACCGCGAGCCCGGTGTGTTTGGCCACGGTAAGAGGCCCTAGGTCGGCCCAGTAGCCCAGGACCATAAGCCAGTCCACCGAAGCGAGGCGGTCTCCGTAGCTTCGAGCCGACGTTGCGAACTCCCCAATGCGCTCGGGTCCGCCTGTGGCGGGGAGGGCCGCCAGGTCGCGGGCGTTCATGGCCTCGAGCCCTCTGCCGCGCGGCAGGTCACGTCGAGGCTGGCCCGACTCGACCGCATCGAGGATTCCGTTGTAGTACCTAGCGATGGCCAGGACGTGCCCGGCCACGTCGGTGGCGGTCCAAGCCGCGCAGGGCGTGGGCGCCGACCAGTCCTCGACCTGGGTTGCCGCAGCGACGATGGCGTCGACGCCGTCGGCATAGGAGCGCAAAACCCGAGCCCGGTCCAAGCCTCCATCGTCGCGCTTGGAGATCCCGGCACAAATAGCGGGCGCCCGGCTGCCGGCCTTGCCAAGCTGCCCTCGTGGACGACGGCCAAGCCTCTGTCGACGCAGCTCCGTCGGCGCCGCGCCTGTGGAAACGGCTGAGGTCGGCCGCGGTCGCGGATATCGGTCCTCTCCGTCGTCATCGAGAGTTCCGCCTGCTGTTCATCAGCGGCGGCGTGTCGCTGGCCGGGAGCATGCTCACTTCGGTCGCGGTGCCCTTCCAGGTCTACGCCATCAGCCATTCATCCCTGCTCGTGGGCGTGATGAGCCTCACGCTGTTCGTGCCTTATGTGACCGTGGGCATTTTCGGTGGGGCCGTGGCCGACGCCGTGGACCGGCGGAAGCTGGTGTTGGTCACCGAGGTCGGCCTCGCCGTGTGTTCGGCCCTGTTGGTCGCAAACTCTGTGGCCTCGCATCCGCAGCTGTGGGCGCTGTTGATCGTGAACATCGGAATGGCCACGCTCGACGCCCTTCAGCGTCCTTCGCTTGCGGCTCTTCTGCCCCGTGTGGTCGACAAAGCGGACCTCCCCGCCGCAACGGCCGTCAACATGGTCTTCCTCAACATCGGCCAGCTGGTGGGGCCGGCGCTGGCCGGAGTACTCATCGCGGTGTCCGGGGTCAAGCTCGTGTACGGGATCGACGTGGTTTCGTTCGTCCTCTCGCTGGTGGCGCTGATTCAGATGCGAGCCGTCCCGCCTGCACCCGACGCCGAGCGGCCCAGCCTGGCGCGAATCGCCGAGGGGTTTCGCTACGCCCGGTCGCGTCAAGACCTCCTCGGCACTTACACGGTGGACATGGCCGCCATGTTCTTCGGCATGCCCGAGGCCCTTTTCCCCCAGCTGGCGTCCCGCCTGGGCGGCCCGGCCGTGCTCGGGCTCCTATTCACGGCGCCCGCAATCGGGTCTCTGCTCGTGAGCGTCACGGCCGGGTGGGCGCCGCGGGTGCGGCGTCAAGGCCGGGTCATCGTATTCGCGGCCATGGTCTGGGGCGCGGGGATCGTCGTGCTGGGGATCGCAAGCAGCCTCTGGCTCGCTGTCATCGGGCTCGTCATTGCCGGCGGCGCCGACATGGTCAGCGGCCTGATGCGCTCCACCATCTGGAACCAGTCAATCCCTGACTCGCTCCGGGGCCGGCTGGCCGGGATCGAGCTCGTCAGCTACACGTCGGGCCCCCTCCTCGGCAACTTCGAAGGCGGCGCCGCGGAGGCCCTCGGAGGCTTGGGTTTCTCGATCGTCTCCGGAGGCGTGGCGTGCATCGTCGCCACCGGCCTGCTGGCCTTCGCTTTGCCCGGCTTGTGGCGCTACGACGCCGGCGCCGCCGGGCCCGCCGGCGAACCCGGGTAGGGGCGTCGGCCCGGGACCGGACCCGGCTACGGCCGAGGGCCTGGTCCGGGGGAACGGNNACGCCGGATCCGATCCGGACGGAACCCGAGTCGTTTCTCGACGGCTGACACCTGAGCCGCGGCGCGGTTACCCAGCTGGCGCGCTGGTCGGTTTACGAGCTGCTCCGGCCAACGTGAGCTCGAAAAGACCTGTGCGTTGGCGCGCGGGGCGCTTCGATGGCTGGGTCGAGTTCGCGGGGTGAAAGTGAGAGGCGGACCCGGCGGCCCGAAATCTTGGTCCGTTTTCCCCGGACCAAGATTTGGGGTTAGCCGGGTCCGCGGCAGCAGAGCGGGCCGGTCACCGATGGCGCAGGCCGGATTCGGTCCGGGCGATGGCACAATGGGAAGTCGTGCGACGCAGCCCCGAAGAGATCGCCAAGATGCGGAGGGCCGGCAAGGTGGTGGCCGAGA
>PMHU01000229.1 GCA_003156795.1 Acidimicrobiaceae bacterium | reverse complement strand
GTGGTCACCAACTACACCGACCCGAGCATCGAGGAACCGGAGGGCATCACCGCAGGCCCAGACGGAGCCTTGTGGTTCACCAACTACGAGAACAATTCGATCGGGCGGATGACCACCGCCGGGGTGATCACCAACTACACCGACCCGAGCATCGAGGGACCGTGGGGGATCACCGCGGGCCCGGACGGAGCCTTGTGGTTCACCAACTACGAGAACAGCTCGATCGGGCGGATCACCACCGCCGGGGTGGTCACCAACTATACCGGTACTGGTATCGACGATCCGCGGGGGATCACGGCCGGGCCCGACGGGGCGCTGTGGTTCACCAACTTCTACAACAATTCGATCGGGCGGATCACCACGAAAGGTAAGGTCAAGAACTTCACTGGCACTGGTATCAACGAGCCGCGGGGAATCACGGCCGGGCCCGACGGGGCGCTGTGGTTC
Organism: Acidimicrobiaceae bacterium; assembly: GCA_003156795.1. Taxonomy (GTDB): domain Bacteria; phylum Actinomycetota; class Acidimicrobiia; order Acidimicrobiales; family Palsa-688; genus PALSA-688. The sequence continues at coordinate 5,820 of PMHU01000229.1, read as the reverse complement.
ACNNGTGGTCACCAACTACACCGGCACTGGTATCAACGAGCCGCGGGGGATCACGGCCGGGCCCGACGGGGCGCTATGGTTCAGCAACTACTACAACTCCGTCGGCCGGATCACCACCCCTGCCAAAATCAACGTCACGCCAAACTCCGGTGCCCCCGGCACGGCCGTGGACGTCTCGGGCAACGGCTTCGACCCCGGAGATTCAATCAAGGTCAAATACAAAACCGGCCTCAGCGCCCCGAACCCGACAACCGAGGTCATCTGCACCGCCACCGCCGCTTCCGACGGCAGTTTCACCTGCTCCGGCGACATCCCTTCAGGAGCAACCGCCGGAGCCTCCGGCTCCCACAAGATCGGCGTCAAAGGCGAGCCCTCAGGAGTGAAAACCACCACCACCTTCACAATCACCTGACCAGGCCAGAACGGTAGATATGCCGGTGATCCCTGATGCTTCTTATGGCCTGCCACTGGGGTGGGTCGTGGAGCTGAAAGGAATCGCTGAGTGTCTTATCGAGAGCAGAGATCGGGGCCGTTGAACGATCCGCTGGTGGCCCGCTATTTGGAGTTCGTGGAGAGCCGGGCTCGGCTGAACACGGTGCTGGCGGTGGTGTCGGATTTGGGGATCTTCTTGTCGTTCGTGGACAAGGACCCGGCGGCGGTGTCGACCGATGATGTGTTGAGGTTCGTGGCTGATCAGCGCGCTCCGCGCTTTGACGGCAAGGTGGTGCGTCTGGCCGATGGCGAGGCCGGCTTGAGGGCCTCGACGATCAAGCGGCGTCTGGCGAGTGTGGCCGGGTTCTACTCGTTTTTGGTGATGGTCGAGGTGGTGAACCGCAACCCGGTCCCGACCGGAATGGCGACACGCCGTCCTCGGCGGCATGGCCGGTCGAGGGTCCCTTTGGTGCGCGTCCCGAGATTGCTGCCGAAGATTTTGGAGCCGGTCGAGGTCAATGCCTTGTTCCGGTCGCTGCGGCGGGTGAGGGACCGGGCCATGGTCGAGGCCATGGTGTTGGGCGGTCTGCGCCGTTGCGAAGTGCTCGGCCTGCGATTGCAGGATCTGCGGGCCGCGGAGCGCCGCGTGATGGTGGCCGAAGGCAAGGGCGGCCATCAGCGGATGGTGTCTATCTCGCCCCGCTTCTTCCGATCAGTGAATCTCTACATGCAGACCGAGCGACCGGAGAATGCCAGCACGGACCGACTGTTCGTGGTGTTGAAGGGCCCGCGGCGGGGCCAGCCGTTATCGGACGACGGCCTGGAAGAGATCATCCGGGCAGCCAAGGCCCGGGCGGGTCTGGCCCATGCCACCTGCCACGAGTTGCGCCACACCTGTTTCACCCGGCTGCGCGAGGCGGGCATGGCGCTCGAAGCGATCCAAGCCCAGGCCGGGCATCGCTCGATCGAGACGACCAGGCTGTATTTGCACCTGTCGAACGATTGGCTGGCCGACGAATATCAGCGGGCCGCTGAGCTGATCGACGTGTCCATGCTTCAGACGGTGGCCCGATGAGCGGCTCTATGGCTGCCGGGGAGTCAAGCTCGGTCCGCCCCGGATGGGAAACCATCGCCGCGGCGCGCCCCCAGTTGGCCGCCACCGCCGGCCGTTATCTGGACCAGATCGGCGTCTCGCTGAGACCTAACACGGTGATCAAGACCGATCAGGTGCTGGCCGGGTTCTGCCACCATCTGTTGGCCAATCATCCCGACGTGGCCTGCTGGGCGCATGTCCAGCGGGTCCATATCGAATCCTTCAAGCTGGTCTTGGCCGCCCGACGCACCGCCAACGGACCGTTGAAGGCGAACACCGTGCGGGCCCATCTCAGCCTGCTCAAAGTGTTTCTCGACCGGACCGCGGAGTGGGGATGGGACGACACCCCGGCCCGGACCCGGGTGTTCGGCACCGACCTGCCACAGGTCCCCGAGCCGTTACCCAAAGCGCTCGATGACGCCTCTGCCGCCCGGTTCATGGCCGCGGCGCGCGACGAGACCGACCCGCTCACCCAGATCTGCGTGGAGATGCTGGCCCGGACGGCCATGCGGGTCAGTGAGCTGTGCGACTTGCCCGCTGATGCGGTGTCATGCCGGTCCGGGGCGTGGTGGCTGCGAGTCCCGGTCGGCAAGCTCCGCAACGACCGCTACATCCCGCTGCACCCCCGCCTGGTCGAACTCATCGACGCCTGGCAACAGCACCATCATCATTCCACCAGGTTGATCACCGCCGGCGATGTCCTCCTGGAACGTCACCGCGTCGCTCGCATGGTCCGCCGGGTCGGCCGCAAAGCCGGCGTAGAACGCGTCCATCCCCACCAGCTTCGCCACACCCTGGCCACACAGGCCATCAACCGGGGCATGCGAATCGAGGCCGTCGCCGAGCTGCTCGGCCATCGGAACCTGAAGATGACCATGGCTTACGCCCGCATCTCCAACCGGGTCGTGGCCGACCAGTTTCAGATGGTCTCCGACAAAGTCGACGCCCTCTACGCCGATCCCGACGACGACCAAGAAACACCCGCCATGCGCCGGTTGCGTCTCGAATATCGCCGGATGCTCGGCAACGGCTGGTGCACCCGACCCAAAGAACTCGACTGCCAGTTCGAGTCCATCTGCGAAGGGTGCGGGTTCTTTCAGACCGACATCGAGTTCCTGCCCACCCTGCAAAGACAGCGTGATCACGCCGCCGCTCACGACCAGCCCGATCGGCACGAGCTCTACCAACGGCTGATCGCAGGTGTCGAGGAGGCAGCCGGATGACACCCGATCTCAGCGATCCCCGCCGGCCCTACCCCAACCGCCCGATCCGCGACGACTGCTCAGCTGCTGTCCTCGATGAAGCCGTGCTCAGCCTGCAACTCCTACGAGCACCCATGCTCTACGGAGACGCCGGCAACGAACTGCACGCCCTCGCCAGTCTCCGCGCCGAGATCGACGCCCGCATCCCAGGAGTCGTCGCAGCCGCCCGCGACCAATACATCACCTGGTCGACCATCGCCCGCCAACTCGGCCTCACTACCAGCCAAGCCCGCCAGCGCTACCAAGGAGAAGCCCCTCGACACCGCTAGACCACGCCGGACCGTGGGCGCCAACCAGGCGCCCACGGATCACCGGCATATCCTGGACTCACCCCCACGGATCACCGGCATAACGGATAATCGGTGGTGGTTCACACGCTGAGCAGGCTTTGGCGTTCCGTCTTCCGCATGTCGTGGGATACAAGATCGTTCGCCCAGTCGGTGCTCGTTTAAGGGCGCGGCGTCGAAGCCGAGCGCGGCACCTCTTCGAAACGGCGGCCGAGCTTGCCAGCATCGACGCGATGGGTGGGACAGTTCAGCTCTATCTCCACCAGGGGGCCGAGATCCTGCTTGCCACCTCTTTGGCCGGGGCACTGAGATCGTCGAGGTTCCGGCGGAGGTGGTCGACGTGCTGGCCAACCCAGACCACCTGGCCGTCGTCTAGAACGCCCGGAGGATCGCCGAGCGGCAGCCGGGCAAGTTCCTCCGCCACCGTCACCGGAGCATGGCCGAGCGCGGCCGCCAGGCCGTCGTAAAGTCCGGCTACCCGTACCGCTTCACCCATCATCATGCGGGCCTGGTGGTCATCGGCTCGGCGCACCGGTGCCCGGGTGCGGGCCAGGGCGTGGGCCATGAAGCGCACGCGCATGGCCCCTCCGGCCAGGTGCCACAGGTGCTCTTTGGCCACCCGTTTCGAACCCTGCTCGGACAAGAGTCCCCGTAGCGCCTCGTCCAGGCGGGCGCCGGCCGTCACTACGGACGGTCCCCCGTCGGGAGGTTCGTCGCGCAAGCCGAGCGCCCAGGCTGTCGCCTGCACCAGGTAGAGCCCGCCAGTCCGGAAGGCCTCGGCCAGGTCCCGAGCCACCACCCCCGTCGCCCCGCGGGGCCAGAACAGCACGCCGACCACCGCGCTCACGCCCACGCCCAGGGCCACGTCCTCGATCCGCACCTCACCGACCTTCCAGCCAACCGGCACGATGATGTTGTAGAGCACGCTGATCGTCACCGTGAACGCGGCCTGTCCGACTGCGAAGGGTGTCGTCCCTGGTGCGTAGGCGGCGATCAGGACGGCCAGCGGTAGGGCGACCCACAGCGCGGTGGGGTGATGACCGATGGCCACGATCAACGCCGCGCCGACGATGAACCCGGTCACCGTTCCGGCGATGGCACGCAGGGCGATCGCTCCAGTGGCGGCCGCGCTGGTCCGCAGGACTGACAGAGCGCCTAACACCACCCAGAAACCGTGTTGGACGTTGGTGACATCCGCCACCGCCACCGCCGCAGCGAGGGCAACCGCGCCCCGGACACTATTGAGGAACCAGATCGAACGCAGGTTGGCGTGCCGTCCGACCATCCCTTCGACCGCGCCGACCAGCGGGTATTTGCCGGTAGCTCGGCCAACCCTGGCAGAACCGCCCCACCACCGCTCTACCTCCTCGGCCGCCTCCGATGGCTCGATTCGCCGAGCGGCGACCAGGGCGTCGAGAGCGGCCATGCGAACCGCACCCGCCACTAGGCGGCTGTGGAAGGCCCGATGCAAGTCCTCGTGCGGCGGCGGCGATGAGTCGAGCCCGACATCAGACACCGGTGGTAGCAGGTCGCCCAGAGCGCGCACCGCTTTCTCCAGACCCTCGGCCCCACCGCCGTCGATCAGCTCGGCGGTCAGTCGAAGGGTAGCGCTGGCCTGCTTGAGTTTCTGACGGTCAGATTCTCTGGCCCGTAAGCAGCCCGCCTCCTCCGTCGTCGCCTCGGCTACCGAGGTCGTGCACCACTGCAGATCCTCCACCAGGCTGGCGATGGCCTGATCGCTGACGGTCAGGCCGGTCGGCCGGTAGGGAACCTCGGTAAAGGCGCTGAGCAGATCGTGCTTGGCAGCCATGGCTGCTTCGGCTCTGTTGGTCGATTCGTCGCCGGCCAGGGCGGCGTCAAGTTGATCGGCGACGGCCGAAGCACAGCCCCACGCAGCGCGGCGCAACCGGTCGGTCGGGGTCCGGGCGTTCAGCACCATTACGGCCAGCGTGCCCGCCGCTGACGCCAGCCACCATCCCTCCAGCCGCGATGGGATCATGCCCACGGTGCCAGGCGAGGCCGCCGGGAGCACGTAGGCCAGCAGGGCAGCGGTGCCCCCTGACGCCACGTTGGCGCTGATCACTCCGGCAAAGAGCACGCAGAAGGCGACGGCGAGTGTGACCACAGCCGCTAACGCTGTCACCGAGTTGACCGCTGTACCGATGACCACGAGGACGCTACCGATCACCGCCAGGCCCAGATGGGCCACGAGCTTGTCCCGCCGGCCGCCGCCGAAACCGGCGAGTACCAAGGTGGCAAAGCCACCGAAGGCGGCGAACGTGGCCATCTGCAGGTCGCCGATGACCTTATAGGTCAGCGCGAACAGCGACGGCATGACGATCGTGGCACGCACCGCCCGCATGGCGGCGGGGGTCGACCACGTCACCCGCCAGGGAGACTGGCCCGGTGTGCCGGAGGTCCAGGACCCTGGCAGCCGGGCCCGCAGTCGCCGGGCGGGCGGGGCCGCGATCGCGGAATCGGACATCGGGCCAAGCCTACGATGGGCGGACGGATTCCGGCACTGCTCGGGTGGCAGCCGCTCCGGTGCTGACTGGCCGCAGGACGCCAGGCCAGGCCCGTTAGGCTTGCCAGGTGAAAACCGGCCAGTCCCTGCCGCTGCGTGACGACCTCGCGGGTCGCCAGCCGTACGGGGCACCTCAGCTAGATGTCCCGGTACGGCTCAACGTCAACGAGAACCCCTACCCGCCGTCACCCGGGCTGGTGCAGGCGATCGCCGCGGCCGCCG
>PMHU01000031.1 GCA_003156795.1 Acidimicrobiaceae bacterium | reverse complement strand
CGGACGGCCGGGAGCGGGCGGGCACGCCGGGCCCGCCTCTACGGGGGCTGGGGCTTCGACGCGGGCTGGTGGTTAGCGGTTGGGTCATGATGGCGTCTCGTTCGGACGAAGGGATGGGGAAACCCGCTCGACAGCTCGCAGCCGGGCGCTCTCGGCCCGCCGGTTGTTCGCTACCTCCTCAGGCGAAGGGCGGCGCGCCCCGCGGTTGAGCAGGCGGACGGTCGGCTCGGCTCCGCATACGCACGGAAGACCCGGCGGACAGTCGCAACCGCCGGTCGACGCGATACGAAACCGTTCCTTGACGATCCGGTCCTCGCCCGAGTGGTACGCCAGCACGACGCATCTCCCTCCGGGCACCAGCCGCTCGATGGCCGCGTCCAACGCTCCAGGCAGGACTTCCAGCTCCTCGTTGACGGCTACCCGAATGGCTTGGAAGACCCGACGAGCCGGGTGACCCCCCGTGCGGCGGGTGGCCGCAGGGATGGCATCTCGAACCGTCCCGGCGAGTTGCGTGGTCGTGACGATGGGCCGGGCGGCCATGATGGCCCTGGCGATCCGGCCGGCGAAACGCGCCTCGCCGTTGGCCTGAAAGAGACGAACCAGCTCCGGTCCGGACCAGCCGTTCACGACGTCGGCCGCCGAATAAGGGCGGCCCGGATCCATTCGCATGTCAAGCGGGGCTTCGCCTCGGTAACTGAAACCTCGATCGGCTCGATCCAGCTGCGGTGAACTCACTCCGAGGTCGAAGATGGCTCCAGACAGGCCACCAACTCCGGCTGCGTCCAGAACGTCTGCCAACCGGTCGAAGCGCGCTTGCTCTACACGAGCACGTGGACCGTAGGAGGCCAGAGCCGCCCTCGACGCCGCGATCGCGTCGGGGTCCTGGTCGAGCCCGACGAGCGAAAGGTACGGTGCGGCGTCGAGAACGGCCCTGGAATGCCCGGCTCCACCGAGGGTGGCGTCCAGCAGCACCCCCGGCGGTACCGGCAACATCAGGCTGACGACCTCCCCGACCATCACGGGAAGGTGAGTGAACGGTGCGGCCGATGTCACAGACCGCTTCTCCCGCTCCAACCAGCCCATCTGCAGCCCCTCGACCAGCATGCCGTCGGGATTTCTCCCCGATCGTGCGGAGCGGAAGCGGGCGGAGAAGGGGACTTCCACCCTGCCAGTCGAAGGGCTGCGCATGAGCCAGCCCGCGTCAGAACTGCCATATCCAGAACTGCCATATCCAGAACTGATGTTGAGATCGAGGGACGGGGCGTCGGTAGTCACTCTCCTTGAGGATCGTCCGGGGGCATCCCAGCCGGCGTTACTGGGGTGGGCGGGGCGGCGGGTACCCCGGCGCCTACCAGGCGGGCATCGCCGGGCGCCCCTTGGATCTCCCAAAGCCCCGGATCCCAAAGCTCGAGGTGGGTGATGGCGCCGTGCACCAGCACGGTCTGACCGTCGGCCAACCTGGCAAATTGCCGCAAGTAGGACGGGATGGCCACCCGACCGGTCTTGTCCATCTCCACTTCCGCCGAGCCCATCGACCAGGCCCTCGCTTGCTGCCTCTCCTCGGGCGTGCCGGCCAGCAGCAGCGCCATCTCTTCCATCTTCCGGTCGAAGGCCTCGGGCGTCCAGATCGCCAGGCACCCCTCCTCGTGCTTCGACACGAAGGCGAGGGTTTCGAAGTTGGAACGGAATCGGGCCGGAAGGATCACTCGCCCTTTGCCGTCCAGGGAGTGCTCGTACCTCCCAACGAATCTGCTCGCCACTTTTCACGTTCTCCGTCCTAGGTGACGGCAGGGCCCCTCCCCTTCGCGCCACTGCGCCCCACTATATGGGTCGCTTCCCCCACATGTCAACCACTTGGAGCAGGATTGCTCGAGTTCGCGGGTTTTTCAGGAACCGGCGCCCGTCTCGACCGTCGAATCGCCCCCGGAGGATCCACGGGGGGGCCCGGTAACGGCGGTCCGAGACCTGCGTAGGCTCATCGCATGGAGCCGGGGGTGGAGGAGATCCACGACGGTGAAACGGTGTGGCGCTTCGACCGTGACTTCCTGGAGTCGCGGTGGGTATGCCTGTGGGGTCGAGGCTGCCAGGGCATCGGCGCCGAGCCGGCCGAGCATCTCGGCCTCGGGTGCTGTTCTGTTGGCGCCGAGCTCGGCGACGTCGACGAAGCGCGGATGATCGACGCTTTGGCGGCCACCTTGGACCCGGACCGCTTCGAGCATCACTCCGAGGCGATCGGCGGCGGCATTTTCAGCGACAGCGACAGCGACCGCGCCCAAACCCGCGTGGTCGACGGCGCTTGCATCTTCCTCAATCGGCCCGGATTCGCCGGAGGCGCCGGCTGCGCACTGCACCTGGCGGCCATCGCCGCAGGCGAGTCACCAATCGATTGGAAGCCGTCGGTGTGCTGGCANNCCGAGGGCGAAACGATGGCGTGGTGCTGCACCGAGGGTTCGCTGGCCTACGTGGGTGACCGTCCGGTGATCGAATCGCTGGGCGGAGAGCTGGAGGCGATCGTCGGCACCGAGGTCTACGTCGAATTGCGCGGACGCCTGGCGACGCCCTAGCGGACGGCCCGAGGCCGCGCAGTACCGGTCGGCCAGGATTCCGAAGGCGGCCCCGCAGCAGGAGACGAGCGCCGCCGTGGAGGGAGGGCGAAGCTACAGGAGAGGCGTCAGTTCACTCTCGATGTCGGCGATGGTCCATCGTTCCAGCCTGGTTATCCCCTGGGCCTTGGTCCAGCCCGACATGGGGGCGATGGTTCCGCCGAAGACGTACAGCATCCGGCCCGTCACCGAGCAGGCCTCGGAGGCCAGCCAGGCGACGACGGGGGCTACGTTGGCCGGGTCCCATTCATCGAACCGGGCCGGGTCGTCCGGCGCCGCGATGATCTCCCCCAGACCCGGGGTCGCTTCGGTCAAGCGCGTGCGCGCCGCGGGAGCGATGCCGTTGACCCTGACGCCGTAGCGGGCCAGCTCGGCCGCCGCGATCACAGTCAGGGCACCGATACCCGCCTTGGCCGCTCCGTAGTTGGTCTGACCGGGGTTTCCGAAAAGACCCGAAGTCGAAGAGGTGTTGATCACCGAGGCGCCGACTGCATGACCCGCCTTGACCCGGTCTCTCCAGTACGCGGCCGCGTGCCGCAGCGGCGTGAAATGCCCTTTCAAGTGAACTTGGATGACTTCGTCCCACTCCTGCTCGGTCATGTTGACCAGGAACCTGTCTCGGAGGATTCCGGCGTTGTTGACCAGGACGTGGAGATCTCCGAACGCATCGAGGGCCGTTTGGACGAGACGCTGCCCCCCCTGCCAATCGGCGACGTCGTCGTAGTTCGCTACCGCCTCGCCTCCGAGGGCTCGGACCTCCTCCACGACTTCGGCTGCCGCATCGTCGGGACCGGTCGAACCGGCCGATCCGAGGTCGTTGACCACGACCCGGGCGCCCTCAGAAGCAAAGAGTAGGGCGTGCTGCCTGCCTATCCCGCGACCCCCACCAGTGATGATCGCCACCCTGCCGTCGAGATGACCCATGAACAGATCATGGCATTCCGACCTTGACCGAAACTATTTTGGCGCTTCAGAGCCGCCCGCTCATCGGGTCAGCGCGCCAACAAAGGCGTCCCCGAGAGGCCCGGCCCGTTCTGCGCCGACCCCACGGGCAACCCCGGCCAGGTCCGAGAGGGCGGACGCGGCCTCTGACTGGCCGAGTTGGAGGGCGTCGACGATTCCGACTGGATCCCACTTGATGAGTGCGGCGGTTTGGAAGAGGGTGGCGTCGCGGGTTCGCCGCTGTGAGACTCCGACTACTTTCTGGCCCCCGACCAGCACCTCGCCCGGACCGACGCCGGCGAAGCACACCCGTCCGGACCATCGGCTGGTCCTCATGGCCCGCTTCCAAACCTGCTGGGGCCCGAAGTCGACCGCTTCCAGGGCGGCGGCCCACGCTTCTCCGACCCACCAAGCTGCTCGCCCGACATCATCGTCCCACAAGGGATCTCCGATCGGTATCAAGAGGTCCACCCACACCACCTGCCCGGGTCCGACCACCACGGCTCCCCCGCCGCTTCGTCGCCGCACGACTTCCAGCCCAGCAGTCGCGGCGGCGTCCACGTTGACGTCGGTCTGGCGCTGCGAACTTCCAAGCACCAAAGCCGGTCCGGTGGCTTCGAGCACCCGAGCCACGCGGCCCGAGCAGTGTCGTAGCGCGTCAACGGAACGTCGATGCAGCTCACCCGCGGGATCGCGGTCTCGCTCTACCCGCCACCCATCCTCCACCTGACCAGCGCCTCAGCCCGCAGGGCTCAGGCGGACAGACTGGCGGACAGACTCGATGAGGCCGACCCGAGGTAAGCCTCCCACTCGGAGCGGATGGCCCCGCTCGCGACGAGGATGAAGGTGCGTTGGCGGGGCACCGTCGGTGAGCGGCGTAGGCGCATGCCACTCTCTTCCAGGAGGTGATCGCGCTTGCGGGCATTGCATGGCCGGCACGACGCCACGACGTTGTCCCACGCATGCGGACCACCCCTACTTCGGGGAATCACGTGGTCGATGTTCTCCGCAGAGTCGCCGCAGTACTGGCAACGATGGCCGTCTCGGGCGAAAACGGCTCGGCGGTTGAGGGCGATCCTCGCCTGGAACGGCACCTTGACGAAATGCCAGAGGCGAACTACCGACGGTTCGGCGAAAGCTACCCGCTCGGCGCGGAACATCCGGTCGGTCGAGTGGATCAGCTCGGCCTTCTCGTCCAGCAGCAGCAGCAGCGCCCGTCGGGTCGATACGACGCAAAGCGGTTCGTAGGTGGCGTTGAGCACGAGGGCCTGTGTCATCGCCGCCCGCCGTCCTACCGTTCGCGTCGGCGCCGCCCTACGGCAGCCAACTCACGACCCAACCCCTCCGCACTCCACGGCACGGCCCGAACGTTACCGCGCCCCGGATCCCATCCGGCGACACCATTCCAGATAAGCGACCAGGTCGGCGACGGTCAGGGGACCACCGATGTCGCCGTACATGGTTTGGGTCCGGAACTTCAGGTACTCGGCCGGCGGCAAGGGGACTGGCGGCCATCGGCGCCACCACCCCGACGGCACCAGGCGGAAAATCACCGGCCACAACCGAGGCCGAGCCGCGACCCCCAGAGCGGCCGAAAGGAGTACGCGACCGTCGGTGCCCGCCATCAGGCATCGGGGCGCGATCCAGAAAGGCCGAGGCCTTTGAGGCCGACGGCGGCGGCGCCTATCAGGGGCGCCCGAGCCCCCAGCCGGCTCGGTGCAATCCGGCACGAGGCCGAGTAGGCCAAACGGGCGCGGGCCGAAAGCTCGGCTTGGGCCGCTTCGAAGAAGGGCCGACCGAAACCCAGCGCCACGGAGCCCGCCACAGTTGCGAGTTGCAGGTCGAGCAAGTTGGCCACGCTGGCCACGGCTCGGCCCACGAGACGCCCGGATCGCTCGATCACATCCCGACTGGCGGCAGCCGGCGATCCCCCCGTGGCGGCCGCGATGGCGACGCCGGATGCTTCCGCCTCGAGGCACCCCCTTGCCCCGCAGCGGCACGTCCTCCCATCCGGCTCGACGATCACGTGGCCGATGTGGCCGGCGTTGCCCGAAGCACCGTCGAGAAGCTCTCCGTCCACGACGATGCCGGCGCCGATGCCGGTCGAGACGACCATCGACAGATAGTCCGTCCTTCCGGCTGCCTCCCCCAGCCATCCCTCTCCGAGGGCCAGGGCCTTGGCGTCGTTATCCACCCAGGTGGCGACGCCGGTGAAGTCGGCCACGCGGCTTCTCAGTGGGAAGTCCCGCCATCCGGGAATGTTGAGAGGCGAAACGACCTCGCCGCCCCGGCCCATGGGACCGCCGCAACCGACTCCACAGACCGCCGGTATGGCCGCCTCCGGTACCGCCGCGAGCAGGCCCTCGAGGGCGCCCCAGACCTCGTCTGCGCCGCCCCCTGGAGGCGTCGGCACCCGCTCCGACCACTGCACGTCCCCGCCCCCGTCTACCAGCCCTACTGCCATTTTCGTGCCGCCGATATCGACGGCCAG
>PMHU01000242.1 GCA_003156795.1 Acidimicrobiaceae bacterium | reverse complement strand
GTAGTAGTAGGCCTCGGTGATGGCCTCCGCCGAGGAGTTCTCGCAGGCCGAGACGGGGCAGACCTTGGTCAGGTCGAAGCCCTGTCCCGTGCTGACGTCTTTGAGGGAGAGTTCGTATCTGTTGTTGCCGAGGTAGTGCACGGCGGACTCGATGGCGTCACCCGGGTTGACGCTGAAGCTGAACTTGAAGTTCGCGGGGTACATCTCGTACCAGGCNNATGCCGTCCTGCTCGACCGTCTGATCCGACCAGCCGTCAAGGCCGATCCAATGGTACGAGAACGTGTAGGGAGTCGCGGAGCACTGCACCGAGGGCACGCTGTACTCCCCGACGATCGAAGTGAACGTGGTGCCGGCCGTCTTGGGCAGGGCCGCGTACCCAGACCAGTTGGCGCTGTAGCTTACGCCTATGCCATTGGGTTCCGCCATCGGCTTGCCTCCTNNACCGTCGACGTGGCCGCGGCGGCCGGCACCGCGGTCAAGCCCATGACCGCCACTACCGTCGAAGCGATGACGGCGAACGCCTGGCGAATCCTCATTCTCCACGCCCTTTCATGATGACCTGTTCGCACCTTGGAACGGTGTTGGAACGCTAGCAAGGCGCGGCACGGATTGACGATCTGTTGCGTCCTGGCCGTTGGACATCGCTCGTGATGAGACGCCGGGTTGTGAGGCCTAGGTCCAGTCAACGGCCGGGCGATTAGATGACGGGGCTGTTCAGCCTGCTACTTCGCAACTCGGCGTCTTGATTGTGCCGTTGGTCTCCTTGGTGGCCATCGTCGGCGAGGACTCAGTTCCGAGTGCCTTTGTTTTGGTGAAGCTGAGGTTGTTGGTCTCGCCCGTGAACCCTTCTGACACGCATGTCGGGGGCGACGAGCTGGTGCCGTGCAAGGTCGTTACTGGCTCTAGCGTCGAATCAGTACCGAAGTTCGCCTGGCCTCCGCCAGCATCACCGAAGACTCCCCACTCGGTCGTGTTCCATGCCGCTGAGAGGTCGAGCTCGCTGTCACTGTTGGAAATGCTCGATGTCTGGCCGGTTGACGTGTTCGTCAGGCTGACCTGGTCGTTACCACCAGACGAGGCTTGTCCCACCAATGCAACCTCGCCGAGCTCATTGGCGGGGAGGGAGCCGTACGAGCTGGCGGAGCTGTTGATGTAACAGAAGATGTAACCGTCAGTGTCGTAGGTGATCCACCCGGCCGGGCACGTAGTGTCGTAGTACAGCAGCCAGTACTGCATGAACACCATGTTCGTATGGCCTGAGTAATGGAATGCGTATACGAACTGCTGCCAGCCCAGGCAGTCGGCCGGGTCGGCGCTTCCCGAGCACATCGGGGTCGAGAAGAACTCGGTGTTGAGCTGAAGCGAGAAAGCGTTGTTGACCTGCGATCCCACCCCGCCTACTTTGCCTTTCTCGGTGAGGCTGGAGGTCACGTGTTTGAACGTTCCCGTTGCTTCGGAAATCGTCCCGGTCACCTGGGCCGAGTAGTCGGCGCCATTACCCACGACGCTAGGGCCGCCCCGCGTTTGAAGTCGTGGCGCCAACGGCACGTTCGGCGCGACGAGGCATCGGGTGGTGTGCCACTGCAACGAAGGATACGAAGCGTGGTAGCAGCCGCGTCCCGGCGTACGGAGATTTGCAATCTCCTCCTGCCACTGCGCCTTCGTCTGTGCACGCGTCTGTGAACTCGGAGCATTGGCCGCAAAGGCCGACGCGCTACCGACCAGTGCCAGCGCAATGGCTACCGACCCCAGCATGCAAATGAAACGCCACATCTTCACGAACCGCCCCCTTTTCCGGATCAGCAAATCGGATCAGCGATCGGATTAGCGGTCACAGTATGCCGGTGAACGTTGATCACGTCAAGGAACGATGGCTCCGGTCAGGCAACGAAGCTCACGTCAAGCGAGACTCATGGTCGGTCCTCATGGACGCGAGAAGGACTATTCGGCGTCCGGCAGGTCACTGACGTGCTTGACCCACCTGAACATGGCCCGCGGCTGCTCACCCAAGAGTGATGGGGCTTGCGCGACGAGCTCCTCGGCGTTCTTCCCGCGGAGTTCGAGGCTCCTACCGCTGATATCGGATGCCACCAGGCCACCTTCCTCGCCGGTGACATCGAGGGTCGCCTCCGGCTCTCCCTTGAACGTCCAGGGATAGATCGCGTACTGCAACTCTGCCGTCAGGCGACGCGGTCCGGTCGGATAGTGGTCAGCAATCAAACGGTCGGCTACTTGGACAAGCTCGTCCAGGGTCTGGAATTCGCCTCCGGTCTCAAGGCGAGCGTCGATCCATGACGACACCGTCCACAGATCGTCTTCACGCACGACCACGGCGGTGACGAGGTCCCCCCAGGAGTACCCCGGTCGAAGGCGGAAGCGCATGGAGGAACGGTACTCCGGTCCTTCCAGGTCAACCACGAAAGTGGCAGCGGATCGCTGATTACGAGCGCCTAGGACCGGGCGAGCGGAGCACGGCAGACGATGTCGTTGTGCGCCCGTCACGCCTGTGCGACGACCAGAACCACAAGGATCACCCGCGGTCGGGCCCCAGAGGACGCCGCTCGTAGCGCAACATGACGACCCCGTTGCCGAAAGTGTGGGTCTCGATCAGCCTCAACGGGACCTTGGCGTCCGACGGCCGGAGCATCGCCGTGCCACGCCCGATCACCAAGGGGTGGACGTAGAGTCGGTACTCGTCGATCAGGTCGTGACGGGCGAACTCCGCGGCCAGGTCGGCGCCACCCAGGACCCGGCTGGCGGCTACCACCGACCGAGAACCCGCCTGGGATGCCACTCTGGCGATATACCCCTAGCTGCTGGCTTTGGTGGTACGCGTTTCGCCGTCTGTCAGACGCGGTGAACCTCTAGTCGAAGCGGCGCGGCCAGGGTCTGGTAGATCACGCAGTACCGTTCGGTGGTCGCCACCAGCTCGTCCAGGTCGTCAGACGCGGCGGTGGAGTCGAGGTCGAAGAGCAGGCGGATCTCACCGAAACCGACCGGGGTGTCCCGGTCGACGCCGAGGGTGCCCCGAAAATCGAGGTCGCCCTCCGCTGTAATGGTTCCGCTCACCTCGATGCCCCGGTTGGTGGCGACCGAACGGAGGGTGACGCCGGCACAGGCCACGAGAGCTTGCAGCAGCATGTCCCCCGAGCAGGCCAGCGAACCATCGCCACCGGTCGCCGGGTGCAACCCCGCTTCGACCAACGCTTGACCGGTCGCCACCGAGCAGGCCACCTCGCTGTCTGAGAGCTGCCCCTCCGCTCGCAGGGTGATCATCGCCACCCCCGGGTCGTCCCGGTAGCGCTGTTTGATTGGGCGCTGGATCTCTTTTAGCTGCGCGGCGTCCACGGCCCTGCGCCTAGTCGCCGGTGGAGGGGTCGATCTCGGTCGTGATGCGCGAGACCCGGTCGGCCGGGAAGCCGCCGCAACGGGCGTGCTCGTAGAGAATGTCCTCGTCGGGGGCCACGTAGACGCAGTAGAGCTTGTCGTCGGTTACGTAGCTGTGCAGCCAGCGAATTTCCGGTCCAAGGTCGCAGATGACCTTGTTGGACTTCTGGCTGATACCCCGCAGATCTTCACCCGAGAGCTTCCCGGCGCCCGGCAGGTCGCGTTCGATCACGTACTTTGGCATGTTGTTGTTCCCTCCTGGCTCTTGGTTTGGCACCAGCCAACGCCGGTGCCATACAGGCTACATCCCGTTAGTATGGTAGTATGCATACTGCAAGTACGAACGTCAAGGGTTGGAGCATTTTCCAGTGGCCAAATTAGATAGAAGAGTTGCGCAGGGGGAGGCGACCCGACAGGCACTGCTGGATGCGGCCCGGGCTGCGTTCGGTTCGCAGGGTTACGCGGCCACCTCCCTAGACGAGATCGTCGCCGCCGCGGGGGTGACCAAGGGCGCCCTCTATCATCACTTCGCCGACAAGGAGGGCCTGTTCCGGGCGGTGTTCGAACAGGTCGAGAGGGAGGTGTCGGACCAGGCNNAACGACGCCCGCGCCGTGCTGGGGTGGGAGGTCGCCCGAACTATCGAGACCCGGTTTAGCACCGTCGCCGTGCGAGGTGGCCTGCGCAAGGCGATGACTGCCGGAGTACTCACCCGCCAACCCCTGAGGCCCCTCGCGTTGATGCTGACCGGCGCCATGAGCGAGGGCTGCTTGTACGTAGCCGAAGCCGACGATCCGGCCACGGCACTCGAAGAAGTCAGCGGGCTGATCGCAATCATGCTGTCGGGCATGCGCTTGCCTGAGCCGGCGCTCAACTCCTAGCCGGCACGCCACCGAAAGGCGAATATCCGGCCAGGCCACCTACCCGGCCCGACCATATAGGTGTCGGTCGTGGGCCGCTAGTACTGCATCACGACCTCGCCGAGCTCGGTGGGTCGAGATGGTGACCACCATGGCTCGTGGCCCGGTTGGCGCGGATCGTCGATACGCAAATACAGAATCGTCGGCTGGAACGCGGGCGGGATGTCGGCGACTGCCTGGCGCATCGTCGCCTACCGCCGTAGAAACGACCGAGCGACCGCGGCTGTGACCTCGACCCACTACCCCGGCAGCAGCGCCCCCATCACCTCGGCCGCTTGGCGGTCCCTGGCCTCGAACGCATGCGCATATATACGGAGAGTTGTCGACGGGTCGGCGTGGCCCAGCCGGCTGGCCACGGTCAGCACGTCGGTCCCGGCGCCAATGAGCAGCGAGGCGCTCATGTGGCGCAGGTCGTGGAACCGCAAGTGGGCGCCGACTCGCCGGGCGGCTCGGCCGAAGCCAGCCGTGACGGTGTCAGGCTTGAGTGGAGTCAGGCCGGTCGGATCCAGACTGAGCATGTAGCCAGCCGACGCGATAGACACGCTCGCTGCAGAGGCCCACCGTTCGGCCTGCCGCCGGTAGTCGGCCAGAAGCTCGAGTGTCCGGGCGTCGAGTGATACCCGCCGAGCCCGCCCCGTCTTGGTGGTGGCGACGATCAGCTCGGTCTTGTCCAGGGCGTGGCGAATGGATCGTGCGATCGTCAGCTGGCCCCTCGCCGGGTCGATGTCGGACCACCTCAGCCCGCACAGCTCGCCGCGGCGGGCGCCAGTCACCCCGGCCATGAGTACCGCCATAGCCGTTACCGGCTCACGAGCGCGAAGGTCGAGGACCACCGCCTGCCAGACGTCCGGATCGATCTCCGGTGACTCCCGGTGGACACTCGCCGGCGGCCGGGCCATGTCGGTCACGCACCGGGTAATGAGCCCCCACCGCTGCGCCTGGCGCAGCGCGGTGGCCAGAATCCGGTGGCAGTGGCGGACCGTCGCCGGCGCCGCCCCATCCTCGAGCCACCGGGCATAAGTACGGTCCAGGTCCTGCGCCGTGATCTTCGAGACCTTCTTCCGGCCCAGGGCCTCCTTCCACCGCCTCACCTTGTCCCGGTATCCGCGCACCGTGGTGGGGGAACGGTGCGGCGACACGAACTCGAGCCAGGCGTCGAAGAAGTCCGACAGCGTCTGGTCGGCGCCCATGGGCACGTCGCCAGCCGCCGCTTCGGTGACGAATCGGGCCAGCTCGGCGTCGGCCAGGCGGGCGCCGCCCCGCACGGTCCGGCTGACCTGTCGGGGGTTGCCTGTCGCCGGGTCAGTCCCGACAAACGCCCGCAGTCGCCACACGCCCGGGCGAATCTCGGTCTTGGTGCCACGAGCCACCGCTACGCTTCCTCCTCGGATCCCGAAGCCCAGCGGAAAGGATCTGCGAACGAGACTAGTCCCAACTCTAGTCCCGGTTGCGACATAGGAGCCAGCAATATAGGCTCTGACCTGCTCTGGAGGGATGCGAGAGCGGCCGAATCGGACGGTCTCGAAAACCGTTGTGTCCTTTGGGCACCGTGGGTTCAAATCCCACTCCCTCCGCTGTCCCAGTGGCTGGCCCTCGACCCTGACCGCCGGCCACTGGGAGATATCACGCCACGGTGGGTTTGCCACGTGTGGTCGTGGCCGTATTGACGGTGGTGACGAGCTGCTCGTCGAGCGCACGGATAGCCGGAGTGAACGGGGCCAGGATCGCCTCGGGGTCGAGCAACTGGCCCATCTCGTCGATGTCATCGCGAGTGATGCGTAGCTCGACATTCTCCTCGACGGTCCGCATGTGGAGTCCCTGGAGAACACCCCGCAGCTGTTCGGCTCCTTTCTCGCCGCCCCGAGTTCCGTAGGTGACGAGACCGGCGGGCTTGTCTGCCCATTCGCGATAGAGGAAATCGAGGGCGTTCTTGAGCGGTGCCGGATAGCCCCAGTTGTACTGAGGGAACACGAACACGAAGGCATCGAAGGAGCTGACCAGACGACTCCAGGCCTTCGTGTGTTCATGCTCATATCTCCCGCGTGACGCTGGGAACGACTCGTCCAGGAATGGCAGGGCGATCTCTGCCAGGTCGACGATCACGTAGCCGAGTTCACTTTCATGCTGCAGCACGCGGATCACCCTGTGCGCCAGGTCGCCGCAAATGCGATTGGGCCGCGTGCTCCCGACCACCACCGCCACCCGCCCGCCCGGCGATGTGGGTAGGTCGGACAGTTGGAGCGCTTCGTTCATGGTCGCGTCCGGCGCCGGGTGCCTGTGTTCGTCGTTGACTCCAAGGATTCCACCAGCTTCGCGAGCAGTCGGGTCAGATCGTTCCTGTCCTGGTCGGTCCAGCCACTGAACACCTCCCTCATCACATCGTTGCGCGCCCAGGCGATTCGGGCGATCTCTTCTCGACCCTTGTCCGTCACCCCCACGACCGAAAGCCGCTTGTCGCCCTCGTCGGCCGTCCTGACTACGAAGCCCTGCCGTTCGAGAACCGTCACCTGCCGACTCACGGTGCTGTAGTGCCTGCCGACCGTGTCTGCCAGCTCGCTGACCGTCATCGTGTCGTCGAGACCGGCGCGCATGAGCAACGGAAAGAGAGCTCGGTCCAGAGAGGACCCAGCCCGGCGCAGGAGTACCGCGTCGGCCTGTGGCCGGTTTAAAAACCCGGAAAGGTGGGCCAAGGCTCTATGCAACTTGTCTTCGCTCGACATGACTAAGTGCATGATACACGGAGGTTGGGTGCGTGTAAAGTACACCGAGTCGGTTGCCGGCCGAGAATTCCGACCGTATGTTGGCCCGATGAACGCCGAGCACCAAAGGGCCTGCGCCAGCGACGAGTGGCGCACGACGGTACGTGAACAGATCGTGCCCTGGGTCCTCGACGGCGTCGACCTGGGCGACGACGTGGTGGAACTGGGACCCGGCTACGGGCCGACCACGGACTCGCTACGGGGACTGGTCGCCCGACTGACCGCAGTCGAGATCGACCCCGAGCTGGCGCGTGCGCTGGCGACTCGACCCAACGGTTCGAACGTCACAGTTGCCGAAGGGGACGCCACCAGACTCGAATTCGAAGACGGCCGATTCAGCGGCGCGACATGTTTCTCGATGCTCCACCACATTCCATCTCGGGCGCAGCAAGACCGGCTCTTCGCCGAGGCCCGGCGCGTTCTGGTCCCCGACGTAATCTTCGTTGCGTCGGACAGCGTCGATCGCCCCGATCTTCGCACCTTCCATGAAGGCGACACGTTCGTACCGATCGACCCCGAGGAGCTGCCCCGGCGACTGTCGGAGGCCGGATTCGTCGACGTCCTCGTCGATCGCAACGAGTTCGCCTGGAAGGCCAGGGCCCGCAAGGGAGTCGACATCTGATCGACCCCGCGAGGTCCGGCGTGGGCGAGGTCCGGCCTGAGCGAGGTCCGGGAAAAACGCACTTTCGCGCCTCTTTGCGTTTCGAACCAGGACGCGCCAACATTGGCCTCCATCTCGTTTGACGGACCGGAGGAAGTCGCATGGGTCTCATGGACAAGGCCAAGGGCCTGATCGAAGAACACCGGGGCCAAGTCGAGCAGGGCCTCCACAAGGCCACCGACAAGTTCAACAAGCTCGCCGGAGGTCAGGCGTCTTCAGGAACGTCGACCGCGACCGAGCCCGAAACCAACCCAGCCGGGGATGCGACGGATCCTGAGGCGCAGAACTCGGTCGCTGAGGCCGCGCCGGTCGAGGCCGCCGAAGCGACCGGTGCTCCCGAGGAAGGCCCGGACGCCGGGTAACAAGGCCCCGACGGGTTTGAGGTCACGAACCCGCCTCCGCTTCTCGGAAAAAGGGCCGGGTGCGGCGGGAAGGCTGAATCGTTTATGCCGAAGGCATACGTGAAGCTCCCGACGGGCCCGGCCTTAGCCCCCCACCGGTTCGCAGATCACCACCGGGATGTCGCGCTGGGTCCGCGTCTGGTATCCGGCGTACCCCTTGTACTTGGCCACGATTTCCGGCCACAGTTCGGTCTTCTCCTCGGCTGAGGCCACCCGGGCTCGTAGGGATCGGGTCTGACCGTTAACGGTGACCTCCACGTCGGGGTTCGCCTCGAGGTTGAGCAACCAGGCGGGATTCCGGTCATCGCCGCCCTTGGACGCCACCAAAACCACCCGCTCGTCGCTCAACATCGGGGCGGTCAGCATCGTCACCCGCTTCTGCCCGGTCTTGCGTCCGGTCGTGCCCAACTGGACCACGGGCATCCCGAAAGCGTTCTTGAGGACCCGCCCGCCGCTCGCCCTGAGGATCACCCTGTGCAAGCTGGTGGTGAGCTTGAAACCCGCGTCCCTGACGCCGTCAATGCCGGTCATGCGCGGAATCCTAGGCCTCCGCGCTCAGCTCCAACTCCAGCTCGTAGTGCAAGAAGTCGGGGTCACGACCGACCAGCTGCATTCCCACCGCCGTCATGACCCGCTGCGAAGCCACGTTGTCAGTGTCGGCCCGACCGCACACTCGACTCACATCGTTGAGCCCGGCCGCCAGGGTAAGCAGTCGTCGCAGGGCTTCGGTCGCCACCCCTCGCCGGCGCCACGACGGCACCACGGCGTAGCCAATTTCGACCACCCCGTCTCGAGGCGGCCCATGAAAGCCGATGCCGCCGACGACGATTCCGTCGACGACGATCTGGTAATAACCGAAAGGTTCTCGATAGACCCGTTTCTGGAGCTGGCCGAGATAGGCAGAACAGGCGCGAATGTCGCCGTCCAGCGGGTATTCCTCGGCCCACCGCAGGTCCGCCACAGGATCGCGGGCCCGCGGTCCACGCACGATCCTCTCGGCTGCGCCCCGGGCCACGGGGCGGATCTCCAAGTTCACGGCGGCACCGTAGCGTGGGATGGGAACAAATCGGGGGTCTCCCCCGGTTATCCCGCTTGGAAATGAACCAACGCCGCAGGATAAGAAGGGCACCATGAGGGGCCACGGCCGGGGTCACCGCGACCTCGCCGAGCTCAGGGCCGCCAATGTGACCAAGGGCACGAACGGCCGGATCTGGCGGTTCCTCAAGCCATACCGGCTACGACTGAGCCTCTACCTGGCCGTCATCGTGGCCAGCGCGGTGATCGGCTCGATCCCCCCGCTGCTGGTTCGCGAGCTGATCGACAAGGGTATCGGCACCCAGCACCAACACAACATCCACCTGGTCGATGTCCTGGCCATCGCCATGGTCGGCGTGGCGCTGACCACAACCGCCCTATCCCTCCTCAACCGGTGGTTCGGGTCAGTTATCGGCGAAGGGATCATCTACGACCTTCGAGCCAAGCTCTACGACCACGTCCAACGCATGCCGGTGGCGTTCTTTACCCGGACCCAAACCGGCTCGCTCATGTCCCGCCTCACGAATGACGTGCTCGACGCCCAGAACGCGGTGAGCACGGCTGCCTCGGTCCTTTCCGACGTGCTGACGCTGGTCGCCACGCTGGTTCCCATGTTCATTCTCAGCCCGGCGATCACCGGGTTCGCCCTGCTGGTGCTCCCGCCGTTCATCCTCCTGGACCGACTCATGGCCGGGCGGATCAGCCGCCTGGCGCGCCACCAAATGCAGCTCAACGCCGACATGAGCGTCACCATGACCGAGAAGTTCAACGTCGCCGGCGCCCTGCTCGTCAAGCTCTTCGGTCGCCCCGACTCCGAGTCCAAGGAGTTCGCCTACCGGGCCGGTGCCGTCCGCGACGCCGGTATCCGCCTGGCCCTGTTCAGCCGCTACCTGTTCGCGGCCCTGTCGCTCGTCGGCGCGGTCGGAACGGCGGCCGTGTACTGGCTCGGCGGGCGAGAAGCCGTCACCGGTCACCTCGCGGTCGGCACGGTCGTGGCCCTGGCGGCCTACGTGACCCGCTTGTACTCACCCCTCACCGACCTGGCCAGCACTCGCGTCGACGTGCTCGGCGCCATCGTCAGCTTCGACCGGGTCTTCGAAGTGCTTGACACCCCGCCAACCGTGGCGGACAAGCCCGACGCCGTCCCGCTGGAGAACGTGCAAGGTCGGATCGAGGCTACGAACGTGTCATTCCGCTACCCAGCGGCAGCTGACGTGTCGGTGGCGTCCTTGGAAGCGTCGGCCGAGACCGTGAGCGAGGCCCTTTCGACCGAGCCGGGCGCGTGGGTGCTCCAAGACGTGTCGTTCGTCGCCGAGCCGGGCACCATGACCGCCCTGGTCGGCCCATCGGGTGCCGGCAAGACCACCCTGTCGGGCCTCGTCCCGCGTCTTTACGACGTCGTCGAGGGTTCTTTGACGATCGACGGCCACGACGTACGGGACGTGACCCTCGCCTCGCTGTCGGCCGCGGTGGGGGTGGTAACTCAGGACGCCCACCTCTTTCACAACAGCATCGCCACCAACCTCCGGTACGCCCGCCCGGACGCTACCGATGACGAACTGGTGGCGGCCTGCCGGGCGGCGCGCATCCACGACCTGATCGCCTCGCTGCCCGAGGGCTACGACACCGTCGTCGGCGAGCGCGGCTACCGGCTGTCCGGCGGTGAAAAGCAACGCGTCGCGATCGCCCGCGTCCTGCTCAAGGATCCCGCCATCGTGATACTCGACGAAGCCACCGCGCACTTGGACTCCGAAACGGAGCTACTCGTCCAGCAAGCTCTGGCCGCGGCCCTGGCCGGGCGGACGTCGATGGTGATCGCCCACCGGTTGTCCACCATCCAGGCCGCCGATCAGATCCTCGTGCTCGACGACGGCCACATCGTCGCCCGGGGCACCCACACCTCGCTCATCGCCGAGGGCGGGCTGTACGCCGAGCTGTACCAGACCCAGTACTTGCGGGGAGGAGAGGAGCTGGCGGCGACTCCCTAATGGGAATGGGGGTGGCCGTGAGGATCGCCTTTGGTGGTCTCCAGCCAGCGCCGCAGCCCGGCCGCGTTGGAGTGGATGCCGTTGAGCGTTTCCA
Organism: Acidimicrobiaceae bacterium; assembly: GCA_003156795.1. GTDB lineage: Bacteria > Actinomycetota > Acidimicrobiia > Acidimicrobiales > Palsa-688 > PALSA-688. The sequence continues at coordinate 6,850 of PMHU01000242.1, read as the reverse complement.
GCTTGGCCCTGTTCTCATCCGAGAAGCCGTCCAGCCCGCCCGCGAACTCCTGCTGCAGGGCGGCGGCGATGTCCTCGTCAGCCCGCCACGCCTTCTCTGCTACTTCGGCCCATTGGCGCAGGGTCTGCTCGGCCTCTTCCAGCATCTCGACCGGTTCGGGTAGCAGCCCGTAGTGGGCCAAGGCGACCCCGTGGGGATTTCGACCCCGAAACTTTCGCAGCGACGCGACGGCCTGATCCAAATCGAAGTCAGCGGGCGGCGTGGCCGGCCGGAGGACGCCCGCATCCGGCAGGCGGACCCCGACGGCGTCGCCTGCGAACAGGATCCCGCTCTCACTGTCGTGCAGGGCCAGGTGGTGCTTGGCGTGCCCGGGAGAGTCGATCGTGGTCAGAGCCCGACCAGGACCGATGTCGATGGTCTCGCCGTCCTCGAGGACGTGGACCCGCTCTGCGGGCGTCGGGTCCAGCCGTCCGTACAGCGAGTCGAGGAGATCCCCGTAGACCAACGCCGCCGACCGGACGAGCCGCTCCGGGTCGATCAGGTGCCGGGCCCCTTTCTCGTGCACGTACACGGTCGCCTTGGGAAAGGCGCGGGCCACGTCCCCGACCCCCCCGGCGTGATCCAGGTGAATGTGGGTTACGGCCACCCCCGCCAGATCCCCCGGGGCGACGCCGTGTTCCTCGAGCGCTTTGAGGAGCGCCGGCACGGAGGACTGGCTTCCGGTCTCGATCAGCACCGGTGCTGCGCCCTCGATGAGGTAGCCGGCGGTGACGCGCGACCAGCCACCGAGGAGGGTGTCGATCTCGAGGACCCCCGGTCCTATGTAGGTAGCCATGGTCCCGACGTTAGGCGCGGCCCCTGGCCGGCACCCGGCCGGCGCCGGCCCCCGCCCGGCCCCGGTCGGTTAGCTCCAGCGGGCCGGCTGGTCGAGATAAGCGGGTACGACCACTCCGGTCTGGTTGGCGGAGTCGGGGATGGGTGTACCGGCCCGCGGTCGCAGGGGCAGCACTCCGGCCCAGACCGGCAGCTCGACGTCAGCCTCTTCGTCGAGGGGGCCGCCGGAGCGCACCTTGGCCGATGCCTCATCGAGGGGTATCGAAACGACACGCGTCTTGGTCAGCTCGATTGGAGTCGGCGGCCGGGCGTCAGCAGTACGGCCCGGCAGCATGTGCTCGACGATCGCGGTGAGAGCTACGGCCTTGTCCACGGGATCGGCGATGTCGGTGGCGGTGGCGAATATCACCACGGACCGGTAGTTGAGCGAATGGTTGAACGTGGACCGAGCCAGCACCAGCCCGTCGATCAAAGTCACGGTGACGGTGAGCTCGGCTCCCTCCCCGGCAGCTTTGAGGACGTGGTTGGCGGCTGCACCGTGTAGCAGGAGCCGATCACCAATGCGGCCGTACGCCGTCGGGATCATCCACACGGTCCCGTCCACCACGCACGCGGCGTGGCAGACGAAGCCCTCGTCCAAGATGGCGTACGCAGCTTGGCGGTCGTACTCGGCGCGTTCCTTGTGACGGCGCACGGTCGTACGGGCCGTCGGTTGGATCAGTCCGTCGCGGTCGACGATCACGCCAGCGCCACCAAGTCGAGCATCTCGTCGCTCCAGCGGTCCTCGACGCCCTCTGGCATCATCAGCACCCGGTCCGGTGCCAGCTCCGCGACGAATCCGATGTCGTGGCTCACGATGATCATGGNNGACGAGCTGGGCCAGGGCCAGCTTCGTCTTTTCTCCGCCCGAAAGAGTGCCGGCGTCCTGGAACGCGATCTCGCCGACCAAGCCGAACATTCCCAACAGGCCGCGCAGCTCCGTCTCGGGCGTGTCGGACGCCTCGCGCATGTGGGCGATGACGGAGACTCCCGGCCGGATCCCCTCGTGTTCCTGGGCGTAGTAACCCGGCATTACTCCGAAGCCGGTGCGAAAATCGCCGGCGGCCGGGTCGTTGCGACCGGCCAGGATGCGAAGGAGGCTGGTCTTGCCCGCCCCGTTGAGGCCCATGACGAGGACTCGCTCGCCGCGCTCGACCGCAAACGTCACGTCCTCGAAGACGAACGGACCGCCGTATGCCTGCCCCAGGTCGGCGGCTTCGAGCACGACGCGGCCGGCACGCGGCGGCTCGGGGAACTTGACCTTGTAGCGGCGGTCGCCCTTGCCGGGGCCGGCGATGGCGCCGGTTTGGAGACGCTCCACCCTTTTGTCGAGGGACTTGGCCGTCCGGGCCCGCTTCGCGGTCTGATGGCGCATGGAGTCGGCCAGTGAGGACAGCCGCTTGATCTCCGCCTGCTGGCGTACGACTACCTTGCGCTGGCGCTCCTCGTCGGCGGCCCGGGCGCCTCGGTACTGGGTGTAGGTGCCCTTGTACTCCACCATTTCACCGTCGTCGAGGTGCAGCACGCGGGTGATGGCTTCGTCCAGGAGGGCGATGTCGTGGCTGACCACGAGCAGCGCGCCGCGGTAGTCGCGGAGGAAGCCCATGAGCCAGGTCTTGGCGTCGTTGTCGAGGTGGTTAGTCGGCTCGTCGAGCATGAGCACGTCGGTCCCGGCGAAGAGGATGCGGGCCAGCTCGACCCGCCTCCGCTCGCCACCGGATAGCACCCCGAGGGGCAGGTCGATGCGGCTGGGCGTCAAGCCGAGGCCGGCCACGAGCTGACGGACGTGGGCCTCAGCTGCGTAGCCTCCGAGGGCTGCGAAGTGGTCCTCGGCCTTGGAGAAGCGGGCCACGGCCCGTTCCGACGGGACCTCCTCCATGGCCCGCCTCAGGGTCTCGACCCGCTCGGCCGCTTCGTCCAAGCCGCGACCAGAAAGCACGTGGGCCAAGCCCGTGGCCGCCGTGACCTGACGCAAGGCCCGGGGGTCCTGAGTCAGAAAACCGAGCCGGCCCCGCACCGTGGCCTGGCCGCCGGCCGCCGGGTTCTCGCCGGCAAGAACCTTTAGGAGGCTGGTCTTGCCCACCCCGTTGCGCCCCACGAGGCCCACCTTGTCGCCGGCGCGAACCATGAACGACGCATCGCTAAGGGTGATGCGACCCCCGACCTCTACTTGCAGTCCGCGGGCCTCGAGCACCCATCCATGATGCCGGACAGTCCCGCCACGGCGGTATCGGTTTGTTTTGAGGCGACCCCCCGTTGGCCGGGAACGACTAGGGCCGCTCCTTTCGAAGGTGCAGGTCCTCCTCGACCCGGTCGAGCAACCGGTGCGCCTCGCCCTGCTCAAATTCGTTGGCTACGTCGAGCGCAAGGTCGTGGGCGACGACACGACCGATACGGCCCAAGAGATCGAAGCCCTCGACCTTCTCCTTGGCGCTGAGTGTGGCAACCGACGCGTCGCCGAAAGACCCGACGGGCCACGGAAGGCTGCGATAGCCATCATCGACGGCGCCGAGCACGACGGCGGGATCGCGAACGCGCCCCTCGAGCCACCAACCCAGCCAGTATCGGGCGTTTCGATATCCCAGGGCGAAGTCGCTCTCCCGATACTTCTGATCGAAAAAACCTCCAAAGTGGAACAAGAACTCACCCGATAGCTGCTGATCGGCCGTCAAGTGCACCGAAGGGTCGACATCCGGCGAGATCACTTCGACGACGACTTCCATCTTGCCGTCGAGCCCAGCTGCCTGAAGGAGCAACTGCTCGAGGCTGGCAGCCGGTTGGGATGGCACGGGTGGCTGAGCGCCGACCGCGTCCCGAATGCCTTTGCGGATTTCATCGCGATCAGCGGCCACGTCCGAGGCCGCCTGCCCGACCGCGCTCGACAGCAAAGCCTGCGGGGCTCCCTCGAGGGCTCCCTCGAGTGAGCTCGCGACTCGCCTGATCCAGGCAAGATGGCGGTTCGTCTTCTCCAGACGGCGAAGATCGTCGTACAGGCTCTGGCTGGTGCGAATGTGATTGACGTGGAGGAGTGTGCTCAGCCAGGACGGAACATGATCAGCGTCGAACCACGTTCCTTCCCATGACGGCGGCGCCCCCGGCTCGATGTTGAGCACCACGATCACGCGGCTGTCCTCGTCGCTCCCCGGGATCTCCCCAATCAGGTCGAGGAGGCGCCCGAGCGGTTGGTTGTCCATGTCCCCACCGTCCGAGTACCAAAACGTAAAGGGCTTTCCCGGCGGTGCCATTACGCCATTTTCCTCGTAATCGGCCGCGACCCCGTCACGGTTCAATAGCCGAGGAGGGAAGCCGACGGGCGTCGAACCAGACGTCATGGCGGCATCGAGGACGTCGAGGAAGTCCCTGGTCGTCGCTCCCGGCTTGAGTTCGGAGTTGAAGAAGTCGATGTAGGTCGTCCCGATCAACGTTTCGGCCCGCTCCGGGTCGTTGGGATCCCTCAAATGCGGCAACGCATAGCTCAGACCTCCCAACAGGGTCAGCGCCATCGACAAGCGCACCGGCTCCGACTGCTTGCTCGGACCGTCTCCGACGAGCGTCGTGCCCAGCAACTCCGTAGCCGTGTTCACCACCTTGGCCATGCTCAGAGGCGCGGACATGTCATGGGTCTCGAGCTCCTGTAGCTGGGGAAGCACGACCCAGGTCTGTCGCATCAGATCGACCGGGTCGGCCCCGGAAAGGAGGGCCCGGGCCGCGATCAAAGCGGTCATCGAGCCCGCCGAGGCCGAGGCAATTGCGTCGATCACCAGCTCGCCCTCTGAGGCTTGAACCGCCGTCAGCACCGCGGCGAGGGCGCCGCCCTCATAGGCGCCCAGCGACACCGCGCCAGGGAGCATCATCCCTATACGTGTGGCCATGGCGCCAACGATAACGGCGCTCCCTTACGTCACCCCGCGATGTCNNGCGATGTCGCCTCCCGACGGGTCGCCTCCATCGTCGCCCGGTGGGATGGTCCCGTCACCCCCACCCGAGCCGTCCGGTCCGCCATCGAGGCCATCGCCGAACTGGCGGTGCGCCAGCTCCTCGGCGCGGCGGGCGACTTCGCGAACGGGGAGCCGGAGCAGCCTGGCCACGCGGGCTGCGTCGTCGTGCTCGGCCTTGATGCGGCGCGGCCCCTTCTTGACGCGAACGGGATAACCGCCGACTTCGACCTCCGCCAACTGCCGCTCGGACGGCCACCGCTGCCACGACTGCGCTCGAATACCCAGGGTGCCCGTCTCGTCGGCGAGCACCTGGCGCATCCGGCCGACCGCAGCGGGATCGGACAGAACGCTGAGTACGTGGGCCGGACGGCCCTTCTTGCCCGTCACGGGGGTGACCCACGCGTCGAGCGCGCCCGCTGACATGAGGGCTGCGACGGTGGCGCCGAGTATCTCGCCCGTCACGTCGTCCACGTTGGCTTCCAGGACCACGACGGGCTGGCCGTGCTCCGCATCCTGTGAAGGCCGGTCGGCCGCCGTACCGATCACCACTTGAACGGCGTTGGGCAGGCCGTCGAGCTGGCGCGAACCGGCGCCGTAACCACTGGCTGTTATCTCCATGGCCGGCATCGGCCCCCACCCAGCACAAAGAGCCGACAGCAGCGCCGCACCCGTCGGCGTGCAGAGCTCTGACGTGATGTTGGTTCCGTAAGTGGGAGCGCCGCGTAACAGCTCCACCACCGCCGGCGCCGGTATGGGGAGCGCGCCATGAGCGCTTTGGACCATTCCGGTTCCCTGGGCTACCGCGCTACTTCTCACCTCGTCCACCCCGAGCAGCTCCAACGCGACGCACGTGCCGAGGATGTCAACGATGGCGTCGGTGGAGCCGACCTCGTGGAAGTGGACTTGCGACGGCGGCCGGCGGTGCAGCTTGCCTTCCACCTCGGCCAGCCGGGCAAACGTGGCTAGGGCCCGCTGCCGGGCGCGCTCGGGTAGTCGAGCCTCGGTGATCAGGCCCACGATGTGGTTGTAGGTGCGAACGACCTGGGTCGAGTGGACCCGGACGTCGACGTGCGTGCAGGCCAGCCCGGCCCGCAGGACGGGCGACGCTTCCAAGGTCCACCCGCCGACGGGAAGGGCGACCAGCTCCCGTTCGATCAGGGCCAGATCAGCCCCGGCGTCCACCAGGCTTCCGAGCGCCATGTTCCCGGCGATGCCGGAAAAGCAATGCCACCAGGCCACGGTCGTCACTGCCCGCCTCCGCTCTTCCGGCCCAGCATCCGCCATATGGCAAACGCGGCTCCGAAGCCGTTGTCGATGCCGACGACAGTCAGGCCTGACGCACACGAGCTCAGCATCGCCAGCAGCGCGGTCACCCCACCCAGCGATGCCCCGTATCCGACGCTCGTCGGGACGGCGACGACCGGCGCGGCCGTGAGCCCGCCAACCACGCTGGCCAGCGCCCCCTCCATGCCGGCCACCACCACCAGCGCATCGGCCGATTGCACCTCGGCCGCGCGCGCCAGCAGGCGGTGGACCCCCGCCACCCCGACGTCGGCGATCAGAAGAGCCGAAAAGCCGAACGCCCCCAGGGTGGCGAACGCTTCCTCCGCGACGGACAGGTCGGCAGTGCCCCCGGTCACGACGACGACCCGCTCGCAACGGGGCTGGGCCGGCCGCCACACGGCCGTCGACCCCGTCACCACGGCGCCCGGGCAGGCCGTCACGGCCGCGGACAGCTGATCGGCATTGCCGCGGCTGAGGACCACCGGGCCCTGACCGGGTCCGGCGCCACCGCCCGAGAGGAGCTCCGAAATGATGCCCACGCACTGGGCGGGCGTTTTACCCGGTCCGTAGACCGCCTCCGGCAACCCTTGCCTCAACTCGCGGTGGTGGTCGACGGTGGCGTATCCGAGGTCGGCGAAGGGCAAAAGACGCAGCCGCCGCACCACCTCGTCCTCGTCCACCACCAGCTCGAGCACCACGCTCAGCCTGGTGTCCCACTCCGCGAGCATCTTCTTCAGCGTCTCGGCCTGCGGGAC
>PMHU01000227.1 GCA_003156795.1 Acidimicrobiaceae bacterium | reverse complement strand
AACTCGCGTCTGAGGATCTCGGCTCGGACGAGGAGGCCGTTGCGTGGGTCCGTCGACTCGTCAAAGAAGGCCTCTCTATCGGACGGCTGAGCCGAGATATCACCGCTGGGTTCGGCATGGATATTCCCCTCCCGTGACGTAACGGAATGGGAAATCGACAACTCTTACTCCTTACACGCACCAAGAAGGACGCCGAACCATGACGGAGCCGAGTCGCACGCTGGCAGCTCTGGATCTGTTCGTTGGCGAGTGGGCCATGGAGGCCAGCTTCGAGGAGGCTGATGCGCGACGAGGCGGACTTCTCGCCCCTCGACTTCCGCCAGAGGTATACCGGCACGATCAGCGATGACGGTCAGACGATCACAGGCACCTGGGAGATCTGCCACGACGGCGCCACTTGGGAGCGCGACTTCGAACTTTCATATCGAAAGCTGTCCTGACTTCGATGGCCGAGCCGGCCCTTCTCACTGGGTCGTGAGCGTTGATCGTCAGCAGGTGGCGCTCGGTTTGCGGTCCTCGAGTTGGCCCGGTGCTGCTTGGCGTGGGCCGCGTTCTGGTCGAGGGTAAGCGTAAGGTCTGATCACCCGTGCGCCGGTACGAGGGGGTCGTAAGTGAGGGTCTGCGAGAACCCCGTGGGGACCGAGGTCGAGCCCGGCCACCTCGACTTCGATAGTCAAGAGCCGGACGGTCACCTTGGCCGGGCCGAAGGTGACCGTTCCCCGATCCTCAGGATCAGATCTCCCGCCCCTAGGCTGATGGCTCCTGGTCACTGCCGCCGGGCGAGAACGGGAGCCCGTCATGGCGCAACAAAAATCTCAGGCCACCGGTCAAGGCCTCGACGGGCCTGACCGTTTCATCAGCTTGTTGTTCCCGAAGCCTCCGGTCGAAACCGACTCTGGGGTCCAACAAGATCGATCTTTCGCCGCCGATCTGAACCTTGACCAGATCATCGCCGCCGTCGTGGGGGACCGGCAGGAGCCCGACCCCTTCACCGCCCTCTTCTACCGACAACTGCGCGACATCGATACCGTGCGCTACCGCCAGGAGGCGTTTCGGGACCTCGAAGACGAGACGCTTCTCGGGCAGATCCAACATTTTGCTAGCCGGATGCGCCGAGTCCGAGCCCATCTGGCGCAGCTCGAGAAGATGCCGTCGGTATACCAGCGCCAAGGGTGGTTCCTGGATGCGGCCGCCACCTACTGCGACGCGGTTGGCTCGCTGGTTGACGACATCGGTTCCACCCACCTCAGCGCCCGTGGTCTGCTGGCCTTCCGCGACTTCGTGAGGACGTACGCGACCTCCGCCGCCTTCACGTGTCTGGCGATCGATACGAGGGATCGCAAAGATGCGCTCGCCCAGATCAGATACTGCGTGGGCATTCGAGGCGTAAGCGTCGAGGTAAGCAGGTACGAGGGCGAGTCCGACTACAGCGCCGAGGTCCTCCAGACTTTCGAGCGATTCAAGCAGGGCGCCGTCAAGGACTACCGGGTCGATTACCACGTCGGACCGGTAATGAACCACGTAGGGGTAAAGATCCTCGATCGGGTGGCGCAATTGTTCAAAGACGAGTTCTCGGCGTTGGACGACTACTGCCGTCTGCACGCCGCTTTCGTCGACGAGACCGTGGAGCGCTTCGACCGTGAGATCCAGTTTTACCTGGCATATCTCGAGTACATCGCACCAGTGCGCTCAGCCGGACTCAGCTTCTGTTATCCAGAAGTGACCGTTGATGAGAAGTCGATCTTCGCCACCGGCACCTTCGACCTGGCCCTGGCGAAAAAGCTGGTTTCGGAAGGAAAGCCGGTCGTCTGCAACGGGTTCCAACTAGCGGGTTCAGAGCGAGTCATCGTGGTGTCGGGACCGAACCAAGGGGGTAAGTCGACTTTTGCCCGAGCGTTCGGCCAGATTCACCACCTGGCCAGCTTGGGCTGTCCCGTCCCTGGCGACGCCGCCCGCTTATTTCTCTTCGATCGACTCTTCACCCATTTCGAAAGGGAGGAAGATTCCTCAAAGATGAGCGGCAAGCTCGAAGACGACCTCCTTCGGATCCGGGGGATCCTAGAAACGACAACGAGCGACAGCATCCTGATCCTGAACGAGATCTTCACATCGACCACCTTGCGCGACGCCGGGTTTCTCGGCACGAAGGTGATGGAAAAGATCATCCAGCTCGACCTGCTGTGTGTATACGTCACCTTCGTCCACGAGTTGGCTTCGCTCAGCGAATCCGTGGTCAGCATGGTCAGCCTGATCGTTCCGGACAACCCCGCTGAGCGAACATTCAAAATCGTGAGATCGCCGGCGGACGGGCTCGCTCATGCGCTGGCCATCGCCGAAAAGCACGACCTTACCTACCAGCGCCTGCGAGCAAGGCTGGCTCGATGAAAGCCCACCTGCTCTTCGAAGGACAGGACTTCGACTTCGGGTCGAAGCTGACGCCGAACCACGAAGATCTGATCCAAGACTTGGAGCTGACCACCCTGCTAGAGGCCATGGCGCTCGGCAACTGGTTCCTCTACGACGTGTCGAAGCGCGTGCTGCTGGCCAGCCTCGATGATCCAAAAGCGATCCTTTACCGCCAACAGGTTCTCGCCGACTGCATCGCTCATCCGAAACTCATCAGGGAGATGTACGCGATCGCGGTTGACACGCTCGAGGACCAGCGAGGAGCTTGGGGCTACAGCTCGCAATATCCCACGTCGATCCTGTCCGCCGCCATCGGCAAGCTCGAAGCCTACGTCTCCCGCCTCACGCAGCTGCGCAAGATCGCCGACAAGCACATTGGGAAGTGCCAGTCGATGGGATTGACCACGTTCTTTCACACGTTGCAGCAGGAACTGGACGACGACTACTTCCAGACCATCACTCTCCACCTCAAGCAACTCCAGGTCCACGACGGTGTGTTGATCAGCGCCGAACTCGACCGAGACAACAACGGGACCAGATTCGTGCTCCGCTCAGGCGACAACGTCCAGGCGACGCGGAAGCGGCGGTTGGCGAAAGGACCTCGCACTTCGTACTCGTTTACCATTCGCCACCGTGATTACGCCGGCGCCCAAGCCCTGGCCGATCTGACCAGCCGGGGAATCAATCTCGTGGCTGACGCGGCAGCCCAATCAGCCGACCACATCCTGAGCTACTTCACCATGCTGCGCGCGGAACTCGGCTTCTACGTAGGCTGCCTCAACCTGCACGATCGCCTCGCTGCCAACGGTCACCCCACTTCGTTTCCTGAACCGGCGCCATGGTCGTCGATGAAGCTCGCATCTACCGGTCTCGGCGATGTCTGGCTGGCTCTGCAGAAAGACAGCTGCGTCGTCGGCAACGACTTCGACGCCGACGGTAAGCAGGTGGTGATCATCACCGGCACCAGCTCCGGAGGAAAGACGACGTTTCTGCGGAGTGTCGGAGCGGCTCAGCTGATGATGCAATGCGGCATGTTCGTCACGGCCGAGTCCTATGAGGCGAGCGTGTTTGGTGGGGTCTTCACCCACTTCAGTCGCGAAGAGGACCCCACCATGACCAGCGGACGACTCGACGAGGAACTCGGTCGAATGAGCAAGATCGCCGACCAGATAGTGCCGAACTGCCTGATGCTGTTCAACGAATCGTTTGCCGCTACCAACGAGCGCGAGGGATCGGA
>PMHU01000076.1 GCA_003156795.1 Acidimicrobiaceae bacterium | reverse complement strand
TCTCCGACGACGTGCACGACCTCCGAGGGCTGACAGAAGTGGGGCGCTGGCTGTTCGATGCAGCTGCCGAGGACGACCCCCGAGCCCTCGGCTAGACCTCCGGCTCCAAGTCCTTGGAAAGGGCGGCGACCGCCTCGTCGACATTGTCCGCGACCGTGACAATGCGGTCGAAACCGGTCGTCCGGAGCAAGCGGACCAGGGTCGGGCGATCGCATGCCACGGCGACGTCGCCGCCCAGCTCCCGGGTGCGCCGGATGCCCCCGATGAGCGCTCCCAGACCGGCCGAGTCGACGAACGGGATCCCGGACATGTCGATCACCAGGCGCTTGCTCGACGCCAGTTCTGCCAGTGCCTGGCGGAACTGGCTGACCGTAAAGGCATCCAGTTCCCCGACCGGTCGGCAGATGAGAAAGCCTTCCGGCGTCTCGTCCTGATGAATGGTGAGCACGGAACCTCCTGAACCGCCGCCCGGCGGCGCTTCCTAAGGATCGTACCCAGAGACGGGGCGGCGCTACCCTGCACCCGTGCCGGAGATCCTGATAGCCACCGATGCCGCCCACGTCTATGACGAGATCCGCTCGGTGGTTCACGACCCGGAAACAACTGTGCGGTGGGTCCGCGAGGGTGAGGCGGTGCGGGAGGAGATGAACGCCCGACCGGCCGATCTGGTCATAGTCGACATGCAGATCGGCACCATGGGCGGCATCGCCATTTGCCTCGATCTGCGCCTCGAGTCCGACGCCGGCCGGCTCGAGCCCCGGCCCGTCTTGCTGGTGTTGGATCGCCGTCCGGACGTGTTCCTAGCCCGGCGCAGCGGCGCCGAGGGATGGATCATCAAGCCCCTCGATCCGATCCGGTTGCGCAAGGCCGTGGCTGCTCTCTTGGGCGGCGAGACCTGGCACGATGCCAGCTTCACGCCCGATCCCGTGGCCGTGCCCTTCAACTAGACTCACCTGGGAACCGGGAAGTAGCGCAGCTTGGTNNCGGGACGCTGAGGCCGGGGGTTCGAATCCCCCCTTCCCGACCAGGTCAGAGGGCATTTCCGTCAGTCAGCTCAGCCGGATTTGGCCCGGCGTGCGCGATCCGTGCGCGATCTCGGAAAGAAGGTGCGGCCGAGTGCCTTGGCCGCAGCCCGGTCTGCCTCGGGCACGGTCTGGGCGTACACGGTCAGGGTCGTCCGGGGGTCGGAGTGGCCGAGCCGGGTCTGGGCCGTCTTGACGTCCACGCCCTGGGCCACGAGGGTCGTGGCGTTGGCCCGGCGCAGGTCGTGGAAGCCGGCGCCTACCAGGCGAGCCTTGGCGATCGCGGGCAGCCACGTGCGTATCCGCCAGTGTGAGTAGTCGAGGGGTTGGCCCCGGGACGTGGTGAATATGAGCCGGTCAGGTTCGGCGCCGGTCGGCTGGTTGGCGGTCATCTGGGCGGCGATGAGCTCGCCGAGCTCGTGCGGGATGGCGAACTGGCGGCGGCCAGCGTGGGACTTGGGTTCTCCTAGCCGGCGATCCCGGCCGAGCTGCTGGGTGACGGTCACGGTGTTGCGGAGCAGGTCGAGGGAGCCGACGTTGAGGCCGGCGACCTCGGCCCAGCGCAGACCGAGCACCGCTCCGAGCCAGACCATGGTCTTGTAACGGGGATCTATCGACTCCGCCAGGGTGACGACGTCTTCGACGGATAGCGCCCGCCGGCGGGTCGAAGTCACCGCGGGCAGCTTGATCCCGCGACACGGAGTCCGGCTAAGCCAGTCGGATCGGACGGCGTACGCGAACATGGCGCGCAGGACGTCGTACTGCCGGTCGACGGTCCGAGGCGCCCGCGTTTGGGCCCACCCGTTGACGATCCCCTGGATGTCGGAAGGAGTCACTTCCCTCAGCCGGCGGCCGCCAAGGGTCGGCAGGATGTGGATGCGCAGGATGGTCTCGTCCCGGGCCTTGGTGCTCGACCGCTTCGACGGGTCTCGCGCCTTCCAGCGATCGGCCAGGTCAGCGACGGTCATGCGGCCGCCGGCGGGATCGACCCACTCCCCCTTGTGGATAGTTGTCTCGATGTTGGACAGCCACCTCTGGGCGTCGCCCTTGGTGGCGAACGTGACGGGGGCGATGTGGCGGGTGACGTTGTGCCAGTAGCTGGCTTGGTAACGGCCGGAGGGAAGCTTCCGGACTGACCCGAAGTGGCGGCGGGCGGGCATGTGAGCACCTCCAGGGCGAGCTGTTGCAGCGCGGTGGAGGAGGCTCTTTGGCGTCCCCGGGCCGGGCAGAGCCTCGAAGCCGGGCCGGGATCAGCCGCCAATGGGTTGATGGTACCCGTCGCGTGTGTCGGCGACGGGATGTCTCTCGCCTAGCACCAGGGGAGTGTCATTCCCCGGGAGTGACACTCCCTCGGATGGAAGTGAGAGGACCAGTTTTTCGCCGGGGTGGCTGACTCCGGGCTGGCCCTCCTCATGGAGGTGTCCGGTGTCGCTCGACGAGCTTCCTGATTTCTTGACGGTGGAGGAGGCGGCGGCCGTGCTGCGGATCGGGCGGACCTCGGCCTATCTGTTGTGCCAGCGGTGGCGATACAGCGGTGGTGAGGTGGGTCTGCCGGTGGTGCGGGTGGGCCGCCAGCTGCGGGTGCCGCGCGCCGCTTTGGTGCGCCTGGCCGAAGCGGGACGGGCAAGCGAATGACCCGACTCCATCGCCTCCATCTCCGCCCAGACCATCTCCCGATCTCTAACCCAGCCCCTCCTCCCTCACCCGACCATCCCTGTCCCCCGCCCCCGTCTCATCACCTCACCCTCTTCCTCCTACCTCTCCCTTCCGACTCCACCAACAGACACCTCTGCACCCGAAGGGTGCGGCCTGGCCTCGCCGGTGGAGGTGAGCGTCGGATGATCGGTTTGGCCAAGATGTCGCCGGACGGTTGGGCTTATTACGCCCGGGAGATCGCGGCCGGGGTGGAGGACTATTTCGCCGGCCATCTGGAAGAGAAAGGGTGCTGGATCGGCCGGGGCGCTGACGCGTTGGGCCTGTGCGGGGAAGCGGACGCGGAGGGCCTGTCGCGGTTGTTCGGACAGGGTTTGCACCCTCTCACTGGGGCGGCGTTGGGCCGTCGGTTCGGGTCGGACAAGGCGACGGTGGCCGGGTATGCGCTGTCGTTTTCGCCGCCGAAATCGGTTTCGATCCTGTGGGCGTTGGCCCCACCCGAGGTCATCTCCGAAGTCCGGGCCGGGCATGACGCGGCGGTCGAGGCGGCGCTGGAGTTCTTGCAGGATCACGCCGCGTTCACCCGTCGCGGCCACGGCGGGGTGACGCAGGAGGCGACTTGCGGCTACGTGGCGGTGGTGTTCGTCCATCGCACATCTCGGGCCGGTGATCCGCAGTTGCA
>PMHU01000336.1 GCA_003156795.1 Acidimicrobiaceae bacterium | reverse complement strand
TGCTTGACCAGGCCCTCGACCGAAATGACGCTTTCACCCATGGAGGGATACTGGCACAGATGGTTTAGAGGTATCAACTATTTTCTTTTCTCAACGTAATGGTGGGACTTTCTCAAGGGTTGGCGGTATACTCCGTCTGTGGGGACAAGTCCGANNGCCAAAGAGGCTTGGCGCTACGTAGCCGACCTTTGGTTTAGCGACGAGATCCACGACCGCTTTCACGTCGCTTCCGAGGCCGCCGACGTCACGCCCCCTCAGCTCAAGACTCTTTTGTGGCTCGAACCTGGAGAGCCGAGACCCATGCGGTCGATCGCCGAGAGCCTCAAGTGCGACGCCTCGTGGGTGACGGGCATCGTGGACGGTTTGGAGGCCCGGGGCTACGCGGAACGCAAGGCCCACCCTGTCGATCGGCGCATCAAGGTCGTCGTCATCACCGCGCTGGGTGAGAAGGCCAAAGCTCGGGCCCTGGATTGTCTGTACGAGCCGCCGGCGTCGTTTGCGGCGCTCAGTGTGGCCGAGCAGCGCCAGCTTCGGGATCTGCTGGCCAAGATCGGGTCACGAGGCCGGACGTCGTCCTAGCTCTCCGCCCAGATGTAGCCGCCACCGCTTACTGGGTTCGTCCCATGCGGGTGCATGAAGTTAGCGATCGTATGGTGGACTGGAGTTATTCGGATCGCCAGCGTCTATACAACTCGGTCAGGTCCGCCCTCGCTTGGGGGGTCAGGTCGTCGGGTTCGACCTGACCGGTCAGCTCGATGGTCTCCTTGATCTGTTCCAGGTAGGTACTGCAGTTCGGGCAGGCCTGGAGATGGGCCTCGAAGCGGCGTCGATCGCGACGCGAGAGTGTTCCTTCGAGGTAGTCGGTGACCAGTTCGACCGCCTGTTGGCACACGATGTCTTTCCGTCGCAATGACAGCATCGATCAGACCTTACGCAACTCGGCTTCGAGGATCTCGCGGAGGCGAGTCCGGCCTCGGTGTAACAAGATCCGCTGGTTTCCGCCGCTGATACCGAGTACGGCACACACCTCGTCGCCCGAAAGCCCCTCGATGTCGCGCAGCATGACGACTTGGCGCTGCCGTGGGGGAAGTTCGTCGAGGCCCGTCTTGAGGATCGGTAGCCACGTGGCAGCGTCGAGGCGATCGTCGCTCTCGTCGGTCCACCGGTCGAGGGGATCAGCCCATTGGCCTTGGGCGTCGAAGCGCAGCGGGTCGACGGCGTGAAGCGACTCGATTGGCGTTTGGTGCTGCTCTCGGGATCCGGCCGAGCGGGCCCGGTTGGCCAGGATCCGAAACAGCCACGTCTTGAGCGAGGACCGTCCCTCGAACCGCTCGATCCCACGGACCACGCCCATCCAGGTGTCCTGGACGGCCTCCTCGGCGACGGCCTGGTTGGAGACCATGGAGCAAGCTAGGCGCAACATAGGTTGTTGGTAACGGTCCACCAGCATCACGAACGCCTCTTCGTCGCCGTTTCGCAACCGGGCGAGCAGCTCGACGTCGGACTCCACGACTCGAAGCGTAGGCCGAAGGTCGCCATGCCAGGCCGCGCCGGATCGCGATTGATGTCCTCGCAGCGAACCGACTGACCGCGCACGCCTGTTCTGTCCTCGACGCCGGCAGGACTGTTACGACGCCGGCGTGGGCTGGTGGCGGCGTAACGCTTGGCACCGATGTTGGGACTGTCATCGGTAGACGTAGCCATCTAGATAGAGGAGACACGATGAACAGACTTACCCGCCTGGCCGTAGGGGCCAGTGTGGCTCTTGGCCTCTCGGCCTGGATTGCACCCGTGGCCGCGGGAGCCGAAGGGTTCCCAGGGCCACACTTCGGTGGCGGAGGCGATCATGTCGTCTTCGTGCAGACCGACAACACAGCCGGTAACCAGGTGGTCGCGTACGACCGTGCTGACAACGGCAGCCTCACCCTGGCAGACACATACAACACCGGCGGACTCGGCGGGGTATTGGGCGGCTCGGTTGTCGACCACCTGGCCTCCCAGGGCTCGCTCACCTACGACCAGAACAACGTGCTGCTCTACGCGGTGAACGCTGGCAGCAATACCGTGTCGGTCTTCTCCGTCCGCGGCGACCAGCTCACCCTTCGTCAGGTCATCAACTCCGGTGGCACCTTCCCTGTCAGCGTGGCTGTCCACGACAACATCGTCTACGTCCTCAACGCCGAGAACGGCGGGAACGTCCAAGGCTACGTCTCGTTCTTCGGACACCTGTTCCCCCTCCCAGGATCGAACCGCGCCCTTGGACTCAACCCCTCGGCGTCGCCACAGTTCGTCAACACCCCTGGACAGGTCGCCTTCTCGCCCGACGGCTCCAAGCTGATCGTGACCACCAAGGCCAACGGCAACGACATTGACGTGTTCGGTGTCGGATTCTTCGGGTGGCTGTCGCCCTCGCCGGTGGTAAACACCGAGCCGGGCGCCGTACCCTTCGCCATCTCGTTCGACCCGGCGGGCCACCTCGTCATCGCCGAAGCCGGAACCAACGCCTTGGCCACCTTCAACCTCAATCCGAACGGGACCGTGTCTCTAATCGACTCGGTGGGATCAGGTCAGTCGGCGACGTGCTGGGTCACCCAAGCGCAAGGATTCTTCTACGCCTCCGACGCCGGCAGCGCCGATATCAGCCAATACCAGGCGGGCGTTGACGGCCAGCTCACCCTCGTCGGCCAGACCGGCACCACCCCGGGCACCGTTGACGCCTCGGCCTCGAACGGTGGGCAGTTCCTCTACGTCCAGACCGGCGGGAACGGAATCATCGACGAGTTCCAAGTCAACGCCAACGGAACCCTCACCGAAATCGGCACCGTGACCGTGAACGGCGCGGTGGGTGGCGAGGGCATCGTCGCCTTCTAATTAGTCCGACCTAACCAGTCCGACCTAACCAGTCCGACGCCGCGGCGGCGCCCCGATACCTGAGGGCGCCGCCGCTGGTGTTCGATCAGGCCAACCAATCCTCGCGGCGTCGTCCCCGCATCGAACCCCGACGGGCGTGCCGAAGGCAACCCATCGTGGGCCTCGGGCGTCTAGAGAGATACCAATCCGCCATCCTGGGAGGACACCCATGCTTGCCGCCCGACCCTTGCTCTTGACCGCCCTGGCTCTCGCTGCCGGTTCGGCACTGGCTATTGGCCTGCCTTCCCCGGCAGGCGCGGCCCCGAACCCGAAACCGGTGCCCCAGTACATCATCCAGTTCAGCGCGATTGCCCTGCCGACCACGCCGACGGGGCTGCAGTTCCACTCGACCAGCTGCGCCATCGGCCCCGCCATCAACCCGATCGTGGTCACCTGCCAGGAGACCGGGACGATCAAGTTCACGACCACGGGCGGCTCGGGCACAGCGAGCGTGTCGAGCGCGCTGGCCGGAATCGACTGGAAGTTCACTCTGGTCCGAAGCGACCCGACCACCAACAGTTACCGGATGGTCGGCAAAGGCAAGGAGAGCACGGGTGCCAGCCCCGTCCTGCGGGAGGTGAAGGTGATCGGCACACTCACAGTCGAACCCGCGCCTGACCCGACCATCAACGGGACCGAGGACGTGTACCCGGTCCCGACCTCGGCGGCCTAGCCGGTTCGCAGCAAACCAACGCGTCGTTAGCGGGCGGCCTCCAGATGCGGGGCCGCCCGCCGGCGCGCCCCAGATGGGCCGTGACGTCAGAGCTTTGAGGCGGCCCGACGGGCGATTTCGTGGTCGCACGTACCAGGAGCTTCGGCCAGCTTGGGCGGGCGGCCAACGAACCGCACTCGCCAGCGCCCGTCCGTTCGGGCCGTCCGGTTGTGCGCAGCACGCCAACTGTCGAGTTGATGCGGGCGACTACCCCCGCGTGACAGATGGAACGAACGCATGGGACTCTCCTGCTCGGAGACCAAGAACTTAATAGCGCAGCTCGGCCAGAACGCCGTAGTGATCGGAAAGCTGCGGTTCGTCGGGGGGCAGCACTCCGAGCAGCTCGCAGTGGGTCGGGTGACCGACGGCGCCGAGGCGTGGCCAGGCCGACATCACGTAGTCGAACCGGCGATCGGGATACATGGCCACGGCGGCCAACGGGTTGCTATTGGACCAGGTGAAGCCGGCGGTTCCATCACCGGCCATTTCCCAGGCGTCGTAAAAGACCAAACCGGGTAGGACCGTGGCGGAGCTACCAGTAAGCATTCGAATCTCATCCGAATCGGGCCCAGCGTTGAAGTCGCCACAGACGACGATGGGATGGCGACGATGAGTCTTTTCCTTGATGAACTCGGCGAGTTGGCGGACCTGGTCTTGGCGAACCTGGCTGGCGTCGAGGGGGTAGTCCAGCATGACGACGAAAAGCTGTATGAGCCCGCGATCACCCTCGATGGCCGCGAAGAGCGCATCGCCGACCCCGGATCCCAAACCGCCTCTCAGCGACCTCCGGTCGTGGCTAGAGATCGGCCATCGCGAGACCAGGCCGATGCCCGAGATCCAATCGTCCTGTTCCCAATCGCCGACGAATAGGTGGTGCTTCAGCTGTAGCTGCCCGGCGATTCGCTCCGCCTGGGTTGTGCCGGCGCACGACCAGGACTCGGCCAAACAGACGATGTCCGGGTTAGCCGCGATCAGGGCGGTATCGATGCCGGCCTGGCGGGCCTCCCATTGGCCGTACCGACCCCACACGTTCCAAGTGATCACTCGCATCGCAGTTTGGACGACCGGACCATAGGGTGCGTACTGATCGAAGCTCACCTCCGTAGTATGCCCGGGCCAATCCCGCTTCTCCCCTTGGGAGAGCTCCTACTGGTGCCCTCGTCTGTGCATCTGGGCGGCGTGGCCGCCCGGACGCTACTTCCTGTCACTAGTGCCATCCGGACGGCAGGGCGCTAGGCTCCTTCGGTGTTGGACCTATATGTCCCGCTGCACCAGGTCGAAGGGGCCCGCAGCCTGCAGCAGCGAGTCGCAGGACCGAGTTTTATGAGGAGGGGACGATGAGAACCACAAGAATCTTGCTGGCCGCCACAGGAATGGTCGCGGTCTGTTGGGCCATGCAAAGCACACCTGGTGCCGGCGCGGCGACTCCGGCCGGGAGTAGTCGGGTTGCCGCTCCCACTACGACGGTTGCGCCGTCTGCCAAAACGACCACTCACCAGAAGAAGAAGGGACGCCACAAGCCCCAGAGCGCAGCGGCTACTCCGACGGTAACGATCACGCCGGACACCGGACTCACCAATGGCCAAATGGTGACGGTGGCGGTGACGGGCTTTCCCAGTGGTACATCTCTGGTAGCTATCGAGTGCAACCCCAACGTGGACCTTCCAGGTACACAAGGTGGCCAGCAGTGGTGCTCTGCCAGCCCCCCTCGCGTAGCTTTTATGTTGACGAACTCCTCAGGGGCAGCCAGCACCAGCTACGCGGTGATCACGGGTCAGCTAAACAGCACCTATGCGCCCTCGGTGTGCACAGCCACGTCGGACACCTGTCTGATCGTCGTCTCGGAGCCGATCCAAACTTCCACAGTTAGCGCATCGAAGACCATTTCCTTCGGCACCGTGACGACCACGACCACCACGACTACGACCACGACGATCGCGCCCGGATCGACAGGCG
The DNA here is from genome assembly GCA_003156795.1 of Acidimicrobiaceae bacterium. GTDB lineage: Bacteria > Actinomycetota > Acidimicrobiia > Acidimicrobiales > Palsa-688 > PALSA-688. The sequence continues at coordinate 13,067 of PMHU01000336.1, read as the reverse complement.
CGACGACCACGACCACGGCGTCCACCGGGGCCAGTGGCACTGGTAGTAGCTCCGGGACCGCCAAGGATGCGAAACCTGCGCTCGCCAACACGGGTTCGCCGCGGTTGATGTGGGGCATGGTCGCCGTCGGGCTGACCGCCATCTTCTTCGGGTTGGGAGTGATTCAGCTGCCGAGGCGCAGTCGCCGCTTGAGGTGACGAAATGACCGCTGAATGCGGTCAATACGTCCCGGTGGGCCGTCGGTCTGGCGCCAGGTTTCTGACGCCGAGTTGGTAGGCAACCGAACGACCCTCTGAGGTGTCAATGTAGGGTGTGGCTGCCGAAGCCTGGCCTATTCCGCGCGACTTGGCGGTGATGGTCGCCCCGACCGCACCCTTGGCCGCCGACGAGCTGGTCTCGGTCTTTCACGTCCACTACGCCGGCCTGTGTAGGTTGGCGTATCTGATCGTCGGTGACCGGGTGCTCGCCGAGGACGTCGTGCAAGAGGCGTTCCTGCGAACCTATGCGGGCTGGCGCAGGGTGCGGGAACCCGGGCGGGCAGATATCTACATGCGAAAGGCCGTCGTCAACTTGTCGAGGTCTAAGGCCCGACGTCGTTCCATCGAGTACCGGTCTAACGCTTTGTTCAACGCTACGGACCGCTACCGGGGTACATCGGGCGAGAGCACCGACATCGGTATCACAGTCTTGGATGCGGTGAGGCGGCTTCCCCCGCGGCAGAGGGCAACCGTCGTGCTGCGGTACTACCTCGACCTCCCGGAAAGCGAGATCGCAGATATCTTGGGCACTGCGGTCGGGACCGTGAAATCCCAGCTGGCCAAGGCTCGGCGGACCTTGGAACAGTCGATCGGAGGCGGAGTCGGTGACTGACGGTCTCGACCGCCTCTTGCGTCATCACCTTCAGGGCGCAGCTCGAGAGTTCGAGCCGGGCCACCCGGACGGTTCGCTGGGTTCGGCCTTGTCAGCCCGTCTTCGCCGTCGCCGCCAGACACGGGGTGCGTTGGCGACGGCGGCGGTGCTGGCCATCGTCATGGGCTTGGCCCTGTTCGTCCGGCTGTCTACGCCGCCGAGCCAAACGCTCGCAGCAACAGGTCAACGGCCTCAGCCCTCGGGCGCTTCTTCCGCCAGGCTTGACCCTGGCCGAACGTCGGATTCCCGCGACCAGCGGGGGAGCGCGTGCTCGCCGACCTGTTCCGGATCGTCAGTCGGTAACTCGACGGGCTCCGACGGGCGGGCCGGTGCAGCCGGCTCTCTAACGACGACCGCTCCGTCCCATCCAGGGCAGGGCCTTTCAACGCCCACGTCGACTCCGGCTACGGGCCCTCCGCAGTCGGTGCCGACTACCGCCGTAACCGTGCCGACCAGCACCGTGGGCACATCGATACCTTCGCCCCCGACGACCATCGGCACCCAGACCTTTGTGTTCACCCTCCAGGACTCCGGCCGAACGGTCGTGGTCTCGATGGGCGACACCGTCGTGCTCCGACTCTCCAGTTGCGTCGGCACGAAATGGTCGACGCCGACTTCGAGTGCGCCCGCCGTCTTGATTTCGGAGACCGGCTCCCCGAGCCCGGCTACGGGCGGATTTACAGCTTCGTTTCTGGCGGCCTCCTCGGGGCAGTCGCAGCTTGCCGCGTCAATCAGTACGAGCCCGTGTGTGACTCCGATCGCCCACTTCACGTTGACCGTCGTGGTCGGATCGCGACCTTCATCCAGCACACGGGCAACCTCGCAAGAACCTGGCCAGTCCGGGAGTGTCGTGTCACGGGACGCGTCGTGCACTCGAAGGGGGCGGAGATGTCGGACCTCCGCCCTGGCCCTCGCGGGTTGATCCCGCTCCAAGTCGACCATCGAGGAGTGTTCCGAGACCACCTGGCCGATGTCTCAGAACCCCTGCCTTACTGACAACAGCTCGCCGGAACTCCGACCTCCAGAATTGTCGAGACACGGCCGAAATAATGGGGTGAGGTTGAGTCACGGATCGGGTGCCGGACTGGCTCAGAGCGGCACGTTTCGATGGTTCAGCGGCTTGATGGTGGGCGCGCTGGTGAGCGCCGCGTCGCTCCTTCTCTTCCAAGACCCGGCGTTTGCCGAGCCGCCCGACCTGCCAGCAGTTTTCCTCGCCAATTCACTTCCCGGCTTCTCTGCCGAACCCCCTGGACCCACGAATGGTCCGATCGATGGATCGAACCTCAAGTATCTCGGGATGAGCTCCAGCGCCGCATCGTCCATGGGCCAGCAGATCGCCGCCGGCCGTGTCAGCGGCTTCATACGAACCTGGGCCCACGATCCAGTCGACGGCGACGGAGTCATCATCTCAGCCTTCTGGTTCCAGAAATCTCACGATCTGGTCGAGTTCACGGCCGGCGAAGGCAACGGTGCTCAAGGGGCGTCAGGTATCCCCTTCCTCCTGCCCGGCTTGCCGGGCGCATCCGGCTACTCGATAGAAGAATCCAACATCTCGGTGTTTGTGGTGCTGTTCACGAAGGCCGACACGGCGTTCCAAGTGGACGTGGTCAACGGATCGCACGATCTCACCAGGTCCGACGCCGTCTCGTTGGCTCAACGACAGGTCGCCGACATACCGGGCGACATCCAGCCTCCAGGGGTCACCCAGACTTCGGGCGGGGTGCAGAGCCCGAGTGCCGGGCAGAGCCCGGGTGGGGTGCAAAGCCGGGGTGCGGTACAAACTTCGGGCGGGACAAAGACCCCGGGTGAGGTTGAGACCCCAGGTGCAATAAAGACGCCAGGTGCGGTTCAAACCTTCGGCGCCGTTCCGGTCGCGGCCCAAGCCCGGGCGTCGCGCCCTGGCGGTTCCGCTGCCCACGACGCAGGCCGGACGATCGGCGGCCTGCTCTTGACGGCCCTCGTGGCGGTCGGAGTTGTCATCGGGTTCAGACGCCTGTGTAGAAGGCGTCGCATTCCGCCCGGAGTTCCGGCCGAGGCCGCGGCTACAGCGGCTTCTGAAGTGGGTGCATCGACGGCGTCGTCCTCGGGCCCGCTGTTCCAAGCAGCTCTTGCGCCGGGGTGGTATCCGATTGGGACCGGGTCGGACGATCAGCGCTACTGGGACGGGCAGGCATGGGTGGCGCGCCTGCGCTGGACCGGAGAAACGTGGGTCGACGTGCCGGGTGGCTCTCAGGGGTACGAGACACGGGACACCTCGCCGCAGCCGGCGCACGAGTCTGCGAAACCCAGCCCCGGCGTCGTGAGTTGCCCCGGATTGGTCGCGCCCAATCGCCAAAAAGACGTAAGTCGAAGCGAGCAAGCTGGTTCGGGCTCGACCGAGTTGGAAGTTTGCGTCTGGCAACAGGTCGGCTGCAGAACGGATCGGGTCGTGCAGCCTTCGGACTCGGCCATCAGCGAAGCCATCCGGCGACTCGACGGCGCTTCTAGAAACGACCTGTACATTCGGGCCGCCGGCGGACCCTGGATGGGCGTCGCGGGTGGACCTGATCGCGTGATAGTCACCTTCGCCGATGGCGACGAGGGACCGTTCTTCCAGGCTGTCACCAGTCCAAGCCCGGATGGCGAAGATGTGCGGGTCTGTGTCGCGGGGCAACCCGTCTGGATGCCAGCCCGCACCCTGGTCAGCGAGGAGGACGCCATCGCGGCGGCGATCGAGTTCGTTCGGTCCGCCGAACGTCCACTGTCGTTGGCCTGGAGTTCCTAGGCCATGTACCGCTGGTAGGACCGCCTACCGGACCTGGTCAGGGTTTCAGGACCGCCTCCTTCAGTAGCCCGGACTTGGTACCGCCGGCTCGGTCCTCACATTCCGGCCGCGATCCAGTACCACCAGGTAAAATAGCTCGGCGAGGTCGCCCTCTACGAGAAGATCCCGATCCCCACCGACGGGACGGGCCAGGGGAGTTCACACGCTCGTCATCTGCCCGCCAAACGGTGTTCTCATGGGTGCGATCAGATGATGACTACTCCGGTAGGGCGACCGGAGCACTACGGCGGCAGCCCCCGACCCCAGTCCCCCCGGGTCGGNNCGCCGATCCACGGCCCGGCGGTCCATATCCCAGGCTGCGCACGATCTGCGGTCTGGACCGATGACCAGGAGAAATGAGCCCATGCGGAGGCGGGAATCTCGGTCGGGTCGTGTTGAATGTCTGCCGTGTCCAACTTCGACGGCAGGTCTTACCCGGCCAAATTCGATGCCCTGGCCGGGCAGGGGAGGGACGTCCATGGCGAGGCTTCCCTGGTCTTGTCGATGAGCCCGGCGTCGGTCCTGGACGGCGGGTGCGGCACCGGTCGAGTCGCCATCGAACTGGCTCGACGCGGCGTCGACGTCGTCGGCGTCGATGTCGACGCGTCGATGCTCGCCGAAGCCAGGCGGCGGGCGCCCGGATTGGAGTGGGTGGAGGCCGACTTGGCGACGATCGCCCTAGGTCGCCTCTTCGACGTGGTCGTCCTGGCCGGCAACGTGCCGTTGTTCTGCCCTCCGGCGACTCGCTCTGCCCTGGTTGCGGCGTGCGCCGCCCACCTCGTCTCCGGCGGGGCGATGGTTGCGGGGTTCCAACTCGATGGTGACTATCGACTCGACGATTACGAGTCCGTCTGCCGGGCCGCGGGCTTGACCCTCGCCGATCGTTGGTCTACTTGGGACCGCGAGCCCTTCCTCAACGAGAGTCGGTACGCAGTCTCAGTCCACCGACGATGAGCGTTCAGAGGAACTGAGCTCGATCGAGGTAGGTCTTGCTGCCGCGCATGGCATCGCCTCCTTTCCTGGCTTTGCTCACGAGATCGGGGTCTGACTGGCTACGTCGTCGAGTGCGACTCGGCGAGCCCACGAGTAGTCGGCCTTGCCCGCAGGGCTCCTGATCACCAGCGGAACCCGCACGACGGCCTTGGGTAGCTTGTAGCGGGCGATGCGGGCCGAGGCCGCGTTGATGATGTCGTCGTCGCTGGCGGCGACATCACCGGTGATTTGGACGACCGCCACGACTTCCTGGCCCCACCGTTCGCTGGGGCGGCCGACGACGATGGCGTCCAGCACCGCCGGGTGGGTAAGGATGGCGGCCTCGACCTCTTCGGCGAAGATCTTTTCCCCGCCAGAGTTGATCGTCACCGAGTCGCGGCCGAGCAGTTCGACCATCCCGTCCTGGCGAAGACGCGCCCGATCCCCCGGTACCGACCAACGCCTGCCGTCGACGGTCGGGAAGGTGCGCTCGGTCTTGGCCTGGTCGCCGAGGTAGCCGAGCGGGATACGGCCGGCCTTGGCGAACCATCCGATGGAGTCCTCGCCCGGTTCCAGGCGGCGGCTCAGATCGACGTCGAGGACGGCGACATCAGGGTTCGGCGCGAAGACCCCCGCCTCCGGCTTGGATCCGGCCGTGCTCAGCTGGCTCAACGCGCTTCCGGTTTCCGAGGAGCCGGCTAGGTCGGCGATGAGCACTTGGGGAATCTGCGCCAGCACGCGAGTCTTGGTCTCAGGCGAGGTGACGGCTCCGCCGACGGCGATCAAGGCGAGCGAACTGGTGTCGTACGTCCCCCGTTCGAGCTCGGCGATCAGGGGCCGGGCGAAGGCTTCGCCGACGAACAGGGTGGCGCCGACTCGCTCGCGCCCAATGGTCTGCCACACGTCGACTGGGTCGAGGCGGTCGACGATGCCATTGACCACGACCGTCCCGCCCGTGAGGAGGGCCCGAAGGGCCACCCACTGGGCCGCGCCGTGCATGAACGGCGCGTTCGGAAGGGTTCGCTGTTCGGGACCCGCCGCCGCAGCCGCGGCCATGGCCTCGACGTCGAGGTCGGCGCCGAGCAGGTCACCACCCAGGGCGGACATCCAGATGTCGGCCTGGCGCCACAATGTGCCCTTGGGCATTCCCGTGGTGCCGCCCGTGTAGAGCACGTACAGGTCGTCGGGTGAGTGGCGGTCGGGGACGATGCCGGGGTCGGCTTGAGCGAGCGCCTGCTCGTAGTCGAGCGCGTCAGGCAGGAGCGCCTCGCCGCTCTCGTCCGCGACCTGCAGTAGGAGGGGCGTGCGCCTCAAGCGGGGGAGCACCTCAGCGAGGACGGGGGCGAACCGGGCGTGGTAAACGACCGCCGCCGCCCCGGCGTCGTCGAGCAAGTAGGCCAGCTCGTCGGCTACGTAGCGGTAGTTGACGTTGAAAGGTGCCGTCCTCGCGGCGTAGCCACCGAGGTTGGCTTCGAGGAACTCGGGACCATTGAGGAGGTACAGGCCGACGAGGTCTTGGCCTGCTTCCCAAGCCGACAGGTCGCTTCGATCGGCTCGGACGCCAAGCCCGTGAATGGTGAGGACCGCGGCCAGCCTTCGGGCCCGGTCGTGGACGGTCCGGTAGCTCGAACGCCGTTGGCGCCACACGATGGCATCTCGATCGGGCACCGCTTCGGCTACGGCTTCGAAGAGGGTCCATAGATTGTTCTCCACCGTCTCCATCTTGACAGACGCGTGCAGATATGTAAACGATCGCTAGATGAGTGACGGAGATCCGCCAGGCCGCGAGCGGTACGTTGACAGAGCTACCGACTGGCTGGAGGGACACGCCCCCCGGCGCCCACCTGCCGAGGACCTGCGCTGGGGCGAGGGACCCGACGACGTGGCCCTTTTCAAGAATTTGACCTTCGAAGGCGAGCGGGACCACATCGACGAAGTTCGCCGTTGGCAGGCCTTGAAGTCCGACGGCGGTTACGGATCTATCGCCTGGCCGGTGGAGCACGGCGGGGCCGGGCTGACCCGGGCCCACGATCAGGCGTTCGCCCGGCTGGAGTCCGACTTCGTCACCCCTACGGGCCACGAGGCCGTAGGCATCACCATGAACCTGGTCGCACCTACCATCCTCTCGGTCGGTACCGACGAGCAGAAGCTCCGCTATCTGCGCCCCATGCGGCGCACCGACGAGATGTGGTGCCAGCTGTTTTCCGAACCCGGAGCAGGATCGGACCTGGCCGGGCTATCGACCAAGGCCGTTCGCGACGGTGATACCTGGGTGATCGACGGACAGAAGGTCTGGACCTCTGGCGCCCGGTACGCCGACTTCGGATACATCATCTGCCGCACCGACCCTTCCGCTCCCAGGCATCAGGGGCTCACCGCCTTCGTCCTCCCGATGGACGCGCCGGGTGTTGAGGTCCCCCGCTGCGGCAAATGAGCGGCGGCTCATCGTTCAACGAGGTCTTCTTCACCGGAGTTCGGGTCGCGGACTCTGGGCGACTCGGATCGGTGGGAGCAGGCTGGTCGGTCGCCATCACGACCCTGGGATTCGAGCGGGCGGCCGCCTCGGGCGGCGGAGGCGGCGGAGGCGGCGACCTCTTCGACCGGCTGGTGCTCACGGCGCGCTTTGTCGGTCGGGACCAAGATCCGGTGATCCGCCAGCGCCTCGCCGCGATATACGCCAACGGGAAGCTCCGGGCCCTCACCCGTCGACGCGTGACGGCCGCGGTGAAGGCCGGCGGCGTGCCCGGTCCGGAGGGCTCCATCGGCAAGCTGGCGTGGACCGAAGCCATACGTGAGATGGCCGACCTGGCCGCCGAGCTGCTCGGGCCCCGCTTCTCGGCCGACACCGGCGAGTGGGGCACCTTCGCTTGGACCGAGTTCCTCAACGGCGTGCCCGGCTACCGGGTCGCGGGCGGAACCGACGAGATCCAGCGCAACATCATCGCCGAGAGGGCTCTCGGACTGCCCCGGGAGCCCCGGCCGTCATGAAGGGGGCCCGATGACCTCGGGCTGCGCCACGCCGGGCGGTGAGCGCGGTGACTGATGGGGTGCCCGCAACGCTCTCTAGTGCCAGCACTGCCGATACGGTCGGTCGCCGGCCCCGTGGCCGCAAGGCGCAGATCGTGTCGGCGGCTGCGGAGCTATTTGCGACCCGAGGGTTCGCAGCTACCGGGATCGACGACATCGGTGCCCAGGTCGGCATCAGCGGACCGGCGATCTACCGTCATTTCAAGAGCAAGGATGCCATCCTCGCCGCCGTAATAATGGAGACCGTCACCGCGTTCGCCGTCGACGGCGCCGGCGTGAGCAAAGGGATCGGATGGTTGGTGGCCAACACGGTCGGGGTGGCGCTGGACTCCCCGGCCAACCTCGCTACCTACATCCGGGAGCGACACCGTCTGAGTGGCGTAGCCCGGGAGCAGCTGGCCCGACTCGAGCGGCCCCTCTACCGGGCTTGGCGCCGATCCGTCCGTGCGGCCAATCCAGGCCTCCAGGACGGTGCCATCGCAACCCGTCAGATGGCCGTGCTGTCCGCCATGAGCGCCGTCGCCATCCGCCCGCCGCTGACCCGAGGGCCGCAACTGGAAGCGCTGCTCGTCGAGGCGATGATGGCGGTTCTGCAGGCACCGGACGGTCCTGCGTCGGCCGCCACCTCGAATCGGGGGAGCTGGGCGCCGCCACCGACGCGGCGCCACGAAATCCTGGTCCAAGCGTTGGGGCTGTTTCGTGAGCGCGGGTTCGACGGCGTCGGTATCGACGAGATCGGCGCTGCCGTCGGCATTTCCGGGCCTACGGTCTACTTCTACTACGACACCAAGGCCGCCATCCTCGTCGACGCCTACGAGCAGGCGGGTGCCCGCGTCGTCACCGGGATCCACGAGTCCCTCGGGGCGGCCGAATCGGCGGCGGACGCACTCGAACGGTTGGCGGCCTCCTACCTCGAAGTCGCCCACGACAACGGTGATCTGATCGTCGTCACCAGCCGAGAAGGAGCCGCGATTCCCGTTTCCGATCGGCCGCGGTTCGCCCGACGCCGCGGTGACGTGCTCGGTACGTGGGTGACGGTGATGCGCGAGCTTCGCCCGGAACTCGATGACGGAGCCGCCCGAGTCCTGGCCGGCGGGGTGATGCCACTGATGAACCAACTGGCCCAGTGCCCAGGCGACCCGAATCGTTTCGTTCCGCTGGTTCTCGCCTGGTGCCTGGGCTCCCACTCATGTTAACGATCGTTTGACACTCAGCCCGGGGCGAGTTACAGTTTCGGAAGACGGTCCGGGCGCGACGTGCCTGCCGTATGTGATGGCCGTGATGACAACTTGGAGGTCGAAGTGGGAGCACGTACGTTCGTGGTCGGCGTGGGCATGACGAGGTTCGAGAAGCCCGGGCGGCGAGAATGGGACTACCCGGATATGGGTCNNAAAGGCCCTGGTCGACGCGGGCATTCCCTACAGCGCCGTAGAGCAGGCATTCGTCGCCTACTGCTACGGCGACTCGACGTCGGGTCAGCGGGCGCTCTACGAGTTGGGCCTCACCGGTATCCCGGCCATCAACGTCAACAACAACTGCTCGACCGGATCGTCTGCGCTCTTTCTGGCCCGCAAGTTCGTGCAGGGCGGGGTCGCAGACTGCGTGCTGGCGCTCGGATTCGAGAAGATGGAGAGCGGCAGCCTGAAGGGGCATTTCAACGATCGCACCAACCCCATGGACAAGCACTTCAAGGACATGAAGGCGCGGCGGGGCATCGTCTCGGCGCCGCCGGCGGCCCAGATCTTCGGCAACGCAGGTCGCGAATACATGGAGCGCTTCGGCGTGACCGCCGAGACCTTCGCCAAGATAGGAGAGAAGAATCACCGGCACTCGGTCAACAACCCGTACAGCCAGTTCCGCGACGAGTACTCGCTGGCGGACATCCTGGCCGCGCCGATGGTCTACGACCCTCTGACCAGGCTCCAGTGCTGCCCGACTTCCGACGGCGGCGCCGCGGTAGTGGTCGCCAGTGAGCGGTTCGTCAAGCAGCACGGTCTCGAGGCCAAGGCGGTCGAGATCGTAGGCCAGGCCATGACGACAGACTTTGATAACACCTTCGACGGCAGCGACATGTCGGTGGCCGGCTACCACATGACCGAAGCCGCGGCGCGTGCCGCCTACGAGGAGTCCGGGCTCGGACCCGAGGATGCCCAGGTGGTGGAGCTGCACGACTGCTTCAGCGCCAACGAGCTAATCACCTACCAGGGTCTCGGGCTGTGTGGTGAAGGCAAGGCCGGCGTGCTCATCGACGAGGGCGCAGTCACTTACGGAGGTCAGTGGGTCGTCAACCCGTCCGGAGGGCTGATCTCCAAGGGCCACCCGCTGGGCGCGACGGGCCTGGCCCAGTGCTCGGAGCTCACGTGGCAGCTGCGCGGTGAGGCAGAGGCCAGACAGGTCGAAGGCGCCACGGTCGGCATCCAACATAACCTCGGGCTCGGCGGCGCGGCCGTCGTTACCGTCTACCAGAAGGAGCAGGTGAGCCTCTAATGCTAGAGAAGCGGGTTGCCATCATCACCGGCGCAGGCCGCGGCATAGGACGGGAGCACGCCCTGCTGTTCGCGTCGCTCGGCGCCAGGGTCGTGGTCAACGACCTCGGCGGCGCGCCCGACGGATCGGGCTCGGACACGTCCGCGGCCCAGGCCGTGGCCGATGAGATCGTCGCTTTGGGCGGCGAGGCGGTTGCGTCCACCGACAGTGTGTCCGACTATCAGGCGGCGAAGCGCCTGGTCGACACCGCGGTCGAGACGTTCGGCGAGCTCCACGTCGTGGTCAACAATGCCGGCATCCTGCGCGACCGGATGCTCGTTTCCATGGGCGAACAGGAATTCGACGACGTGATCGCCGTTCACCTCAAAGGCACGTTCAACGTCACCCGTCACGCCGCCGAATACTGGCGCGAGAAGTCCAAGGGCGGCGATGGCGGCGACCGCGCCATCGTCAACACGGCGTCGGGATCCGGCCTCCACGGCAATGTCGGCCAGACCAACTACGCGGCGGCAAAAGCGGGCATCGCCGCCATGACGATCGTCAACGCAATGGAGCTGAAGCGGTACGGCGTTCGGGCCAACTGCATCGCCCCCATTGCCCGCACCCGCCTCACCCTGCAGACGCCGGGCATGAGCGAGGGCATGGGGCAGCCCGTATTCGACCCCGAGAACATCTCGCCGGTCGTGGCCTACCTGGCTACGGAGGCGTGCCCGTTCAACGGTCAGGTATTCAGTGTGTACGGCGGCTCGGTCGGGATCTACGCCGGGTGGTCGATCGCCGAGGAAGTCACGACAGAAGGCCGTTGGGAGGTCGACCAGCTGGCCAAGGCCATGGACAGCCTCCCCCGCAAGGTGCAGGTCAACAGCCAGATGCAGGCGTTGGCCACCGCCATGGGGGCGGGAGGAACGCCGGCATGAGTTTCGAGGTCCCCATCGAACGGGGCAAGATCCGCGAGTTCGCCCGGGCCGCCTACTCCCAGAACCCGGCCTATGACAGCCCGGGCGCCGTCATCCCCCCGACCTTTCTGACCACCGCCGCCAACTTTTGGGGTGACGGCACCCACCCGGCCTCGCAGCTCGGGTTCGAACTGGCCCGCGTTTTGCATGGCGGCGAAGAGTACGAGTTCTTCGGCCGGCCGCCGCACGCCGGCCAAACCCTGACGGCCAGCCCGCGTCTGGGTGAGCGGTGGGAGAAGGAAGGCAAGCGGGGCGGTGTCATGCGCTTCGCCAAGATCGTCACCGAGTATCGCGACGCGGCCGGCAGCTTGGTCGCCGAGCAGCGCACCACCGTGATCGAGACCGCCAAACCGCCTAAGCAGGAGGGCTGAGATGGGCGTATCCGTAGGCGACGTCGCCGAGCCCCGCACCTTCGGGCCGGTCACCCGCACCGACATCGTCCGGTACGCCGGCGCGTCGGGGGACTTCAACCCGATCCACCACGACGAGACGTTCGCGACTGCGGCCGGGTTCCCGACGGTGTTCTCGATCGGCATGTACCAGGCCGCCCTGCTGGCGACCTACGCGACCGACTGGCTTGGAGCTGAGACGATCCGCCGGTTTACCGTCCGCTTTTCCGACCAGGTATGGCCCGGCGATGTACTCACCTGCTCCGGTCGCGTCGTCGGTATCGAGCCGAGCGAGGAAGGCCCGACGGCCGAAGTCGAGCTCACCTGCACGCGCCAGACGGGGGCCACGGCCATCGCGGCCACAGCCGCATTCGTCATCTGAGAGACGCGTCGCGCCGCAGTGGCGAGACGCGAACCTAGAGCCCGGCGTCGATCACGTCGCAGAGTCGATCGAGGGCCTTGTCCACCTCGGCGGGCGGCATGGCGGCGAGCGGCCCGTCGATGAGGAGGGTGGCCAGGCCGTGCACGGCTGCCCACGCCGCGGTCTCGCTGTAGGGACGTCTGGCTTTGGGGATGGCACCGACCGCGACCAGGTCGTCGAGGACGGCGTTGAGCAGCAAGTAAGGATCGGAGGCGGCGGCAACCGTCATGCCCTCTTCGGGCGCGGCGACGGGGTAGGCCGCCGCGGCCCATATGGTTCTAAAAAGTCCGGGCTCGGCCACGGCGAACTCGACGTAGGCGCGACCGATGGCGCGCAGCCTTTGGCGGGCCTGGGCCCGGGGCTCGCGCCTCTTCGGAGCCCGGTCGAGACCCCTTTGCATGTTGGCCGCCAGCTCGGCCAGGCCCCGCTCGGAGACGGCCGTCAGGAGGTCGTCTCGGCTGGCGAAATGCCGGTAGCCGGCGTTGTGGGAGACCCCCACCTGTCGGGCGATGTCCCTGAGCAGCACCGCGCCGGGCCCATCCCGGCGGGCGGCCGCCACGGCCGCGTCGACCAGGGCGTTGCGGAGGTCGCCGTGATGGTAGGCACGTTTATCGGGTTTTTTGGTCTGCAATGTTGACACCGCCCACAAACAGTAGCACCATGTTGACTATGCCCACATTCACCAAGAGGCAGTCGTTGATCGTACTGGGTGTCGTCCTGGTCGCTGCTTATGCCATCAACCTCGACACCACCATCGTCAACGTCGCCCTCCCCACCATCGGCCGCAAGCTCCATTTCCCCGAGGCAGACCTGCAGTGGGTGGTCACCGCCTACGAGCTCACTTTCGGTGGGTTCCTTCTGCTTGGCGGGCGGTTGGCTGACCTCCTTGGCCGGCGGCGCCTGCTGATGATCGGCTTGGCGGTGTTCACCGCGGCGTCGCTCGCTTGCGCCCTGGCGCCCGATGACGGCTTCATGATCGTCATGCGGGGCGTTCAAGGCCTTGGAGCTGCTCTCATGCTGCCCGCCGCCCTTTCCAGCGTCATGAACATGTTCGCCGAGGGTGCCGAGCGCAACAAGGCTCTCGGGATCTGGGGCGGGATTGG
>PMHU01000112.1:4741-4890 GCA_003156795.1 Acidimicrobiaceae bacterium | reverse complement strand
ATTTCCGACGTGCCCTCGAAGATCGTGAAGATCTTGGCGTCGCGATGCCACCGCTCGACCGGGTGGTCACGGATATAGCCGGCGCCGCCGAGGATCTGAATGGCGTCGTCGGTCACCCGCACGGCAGTCTCGCCGGCGAACAGCTTCGA
>PMHU01000112.1:0-4636 GCA_003156795.1 Acidimicrobiaceae bacterium | reverse complement strand
TCCTTGGCGTAGTCGAGCGAGTACTCGTACGCGGCCCGGGCGATCCCGACGGCCTGGGCCCCGACTGCCGGCCTGGTGGTCTCGAAGGTGGATAGGGCCGCCTGCGAGCGCTCACCGGTTAGGCCTTCCCGGGCCCGAGCCAGACGGGCATCGAGCTTGTCCTTGCCACCGAGCAACATGCGGCCAGGCACGCGCACGTCCTCGAGGATGACCTCAGCGGTGTGCGACGCCCGGATGCCCATCTTCTTGAACTTCTGGCCCATCGAGAGACCCTTGGTTCCCGGAGGAACGATGAAGCTGGCCTGGCCCCTCCCCTTCAGGTCGGGGTCGACAGAGGCGACGACCACGTGGATGTCGGCGATGCCGCCATTGGTGATCCAGGTCTTGGTGCCGTTGAGGACCCACTCGTCTGTCGCCTCGTCGTACACGGCGCGGGTCCGCATGGCGCTGACGTCCGATCCGGCGTCGGGCTCGGATACGCAAAAGGCGGCCAGGGCCACTTTGTCAGGCGTGCCGAAGCACTGCGGAACCCACTCCGCGACCTGCTCAGGGGTGCCGTTACCGAAGATCCCGGCCACGCCGAGGGTGGTGCCGAAAATGGCCAGGCCGATGCCGGCGTCACCCCAGGCCATCTCCTCCATGACGACCGGGACAGAGATGCCGGTGGGGTCGCCGAACATGTTGGCCACGAAGTCGAGCGAGTACAGCCCGATGTGAGCTGCCTCCTCGATGATCGGCCACGGCGTCTCTTCCCGTTCGTCCCATTCGTGGGCGACTGGGCGGACGACGTTCTCGGCGAAGTTGTGGACCCACTTCTGGAGCTGGAGCTGGTCCTCGTTCAGCGCGTTGGAAAAATCGGACATCGATCGCCCTCCCCAAAAGTCTCTTACTCTATAGTAACATTGTTATCTTAGCCTGTCCACGTCCGGGGATGGGTGTTTCTCACCCACTTTCAACGCCGCGCCAGCCAGCGCCGCGGCCACGACGGTCAAGGCGGCGCCGACGAGGTACGGGGCGCCGGAAGCGTGCGCTCCCAGCAAGGCACCGGCTACGGCGGGGCCCACCACGCGCGCCAGGGCCCCGGCCGACTGCTGGGCGCCGAGGGCCCGTCCCCTCCCGGAAGGCTCGGTCCGCGACACCAGCGCCGTCACCATCGTGGTCTGGACCAAGCCCTGCCCTACCGTCAGGGCGAGCAAGGCCGGTACGGCGAGAGACCACGAGTGGGCGACCGCGAGCAGAGCCAGGCCCCCTGCGTTTGCGAGCAGGCCGACCAGAAGGGTCCTGGCCTCGCCGAGTCGCCCGACCACGGGGCGGACCAGACCGCCTTGCACCACGACGATTACCGCGCCGACAGCGGTGAAAACGGCGGCCGCCGACGATATCCCGAACCCGAACCGCCGCTGGCCGAACAGGGCGAAGGTGGCTTCGAACCCGCTGAAGGCCACCATGGCCGAGAAGGCCACCGCGAGCAAGGGGACCGCGCCCCGGCCCCCGAAGAGGGCGGCTACCGGTCCGGCCCGCCGAGGGCCCGACGGGCCGCCGGTCGGGCGCGTCTCCGGCAGCCGTCGCCAGGCCACCAAAGTGTTGACGCTTGCGATGGCCGCAGCAATGAAAAAAGGAAGTCGAGGTCCGCCGAGCGCCCCCAGCGCCCCGATGGCCGGGCCGGCGACGAAGCCGATACCGAAGGCCGCGCCCAGATAGCCGAACAACCGGGACCGATCTCCCGGGCGGCTCAAGTCGGCCGCGGCCGCCTGGGCGACGGAGATGCTGGCCCCAGAGGCTCCGTCGATGACGCGGCCGATGAGCAGCAGCCCGAGCCCGCCCGCCAACCCGGTGACGAGGCTCCCGACGGCGGTCCCCGCCAGCGAGACGAGGAGGACCGGTTTGCGCCCGAAGCGGTCCGAAACGCGACCCCAGATCGGAGAACACACGAACGTGGCGGCCGAGAAGGCGGTCACCAGCAAGGCCGCCTCCAACGACGTGGTGTGGTACCGCTTGGCGTAGATCGGCAGGATGGGGAGGACGATCCCGAACCCGATGAGATCGACCACGACGGCCGACCAGATGGCCCCGAAACCGGGCGGCAGCGGGACCCGGTTGCGACGCAACTTCATCAACGAGTCAGAACCATGGCGAGTTGGCGGGACAGGGCGACCGGTCGCCGTTCGCTATCCCACAGCTCACCATCCTCCTCCATCAGTCCGTCCACCAGCACGCGGGTGCGGAACGTACCGAGCAACCAGCCCGGCGCCGGGCGGGCCCGCACGTGCACGGTCAACTCGATGGTGGGCACCCAGCCGGCGGCCACGGATCCGAGGAGGGTCGGAGGGAAGGCATCCGCGAAGACGACGGAGGACACCGACGTCGGTTCGGTACCGTCCTTGAACCGGATCCAGCCCGTGATCTCGAACGGGTCCCCTTCGCTGGGCCGGCCCCACGGGCTGCCCGGTGGGAGGCGGAGGTCAAACCGGTTCATGACTTCGGGGGCCTGCCGGCCGGCCTTCTCGGTGAGCTCGCGCAAGCTGACGCACTGGTCTGGAGGTGGCACGTCCGGCGGACGGGCGCTGACGCGAGTCGGGCCCCTTCGTTCGGTCAGGTCCCCGAAAGCGCCCAGGACCCGGACGCGTTCGCGGTCGCCCTGCACCAGTTCGGCCATGACCGTGACGAAGGTCCGGCCCGGCTTGACCACTTGGGTGCGGATGGAGACGGGGCCTTCGGTCGGTGGGGACAGGTAGTGCGCCGTGACCGACACCGGGTCCGGCCGACCCGCTTCGGCAGCCATGGCCTTGACGGCGACGGCGAGCAGATAGCCGCCGTTCGGATTGTTGCCCACGTTCCACCGCGACCGGAGGTGCGCTTGCCAGCCGCCCGATGGCGCCGGATGTATGGCGGTGTCGTCGTCGAAGGCCGAGTGGGTCACTCCCCGGTCTCGTCCGGCTGGGTCCCGTCCGGCTGGGTCCCGTCCGGCTCGGTCCCGTCCGGACTGGTCCCGCTCGGGCGAATGGCCGTGCCTTCCGGCCCGTCCTCGACGATCCAGCCGTCGGCTTGTAGCTCGGCGCGGATCTCATCGGCGCGGGCCCAGTCGCGACGGGCCCTCGCTTCGTCGCGCTCCTTGGCCTGGGCCAAGGCGGCGGCAGGCGGTCCGGCCACTTGGTCGTGGAGGTCGAGCCCGAGCACTCCTTCGAAGATCTCGAACACGGCCGCCGCCACGGCCCGGGCCCGATCACCCGAGTCGGCCCGGGCCGACTTGACTGCATCGAAGGCAACGGCAACGGCTGCGGGCGTGTCGAGGTCATCGTCCATCCGCTCGCAAAAGCGTTCGATGACATCCTCATCCGGATTGATGCCCCGGGCGTCGGAGAATTCCCGAGCGAAGTTGTCCAAGCGCTCCACCGCGGCCGCAGCCGCCGCGATGGTCGAATCGCTGACAGAGACCGGCGAACGGTAGTGGGCCTGCAGGATCTGTAAACGGAAAGCCCTGGGGTCGTAAGCGTCGAGCAGCTCGAGCAGGGAGAGGGTGTTCCCCAACGACTTGCTCATTTTTTCACCGCCTTGGTCGACGATCATCCCGTTGTGCGCCCACCTTCGAGCAAAGGTGCGGCCCGCGGCGACGGCCTGGGCCCGCTCGTTCTCGTGGTGGGGAAACGACAGATCCAATCCCCCGGCGTGCAAGTCGAATCCGTCGCCCAGCAAGTCCAAAGACATTACGACACACTCCGTGTGCCATCCCGGCCGGCCCGCTCCCCACGGCGACGGCCAGCTGGGCTCTCCCTCCTTGGCCAGCTTCCACAGCGCGAAGTCGGTCGGAGACCGCTTGCCCGCGTCCTCGTCCACTTCGACGCGAGCGCCGGCGATCAGCGACTCGATCGACTGGCGGGCCAGAAGCCCGTAACCGTCGATACTGTCGGCCGCAAAGTACACGCCGTTGCCGCCCATGTAAGCGTGTCCCCCGTCGACCAACCGCTCGATCAGCTCGAGCATCTCGGTCACGTAGGCCGTGGCGTGCGGGGTCTCTGTAGGTCGCAGCACGCCGATGCGATCGAGCGTCCTCCACCAAAGAGCCTCGTAGTGGCTGGCCACTTCCTCCGGTGACCGGCCCTCTGCCGCGGCCCGGGCGAGGATCTTGTCCTCGATGTCGGTCACGTTGGACACGAAGCGGACGTCCAGCCCGGTCCAGGTCAGGTACCGCCTCAGCACATCCCACGTCACGGTGAAACGGCCGTGGCCGAGATGGGGCTCGCCGGAGACCGTCGGGCCGCACACGTACATCGAAAAGCGCCCCGGCTGGCGCGGTTCCAAGGGAGCGACCGCCCCCAATGCAGTGTCGAACAGGCGCAGCACGCAAGTACCGTAGCGGGATCATGTCGCACCCTGTCCCCGAAAAACCGTCCTTAGAGGGCCTGGAAGACAAGTGGGCGGCGCGCTGGGAAGCGGACGGCACCTACCGGTTCGACCGCGCCGCGGTCCGGGAGCAGGTGTACTCCATCGACACGCCGCCGCCGACCGTCAGCGGGTCACTGCACGTCGGGCACGTCTTCTCCTACACCCACACCGACACCGTGGCGCGCTACCGGCGGATGCGCGGGTACGACGTCTTCTACCCGATGGGCTTCGACGACAACGGGCTGCCGACCGA
>PMHU01000194.1:18131-18767 GCA_003156795.1 Acidimicrobiaceae bacterium | reverse complement strand
AGGCCCGCCACGTCGACCGTTTCTGGATCGGGGCCGAGCACCACGAGATGGGGATTGCCGACGTCGACGAGCAGCTGCCCGTGGCCGACGTTGCAGCGGCTCTCCTCGCCACCGACCTTCACCGGCCCCATGTCGACTGTGGCCCACGTCAAGTCCGATCCGGGACCGGAGCGCCGGAGGGTCACTTCTCGGCGGCCGGCTGGAGTGATCACCCCGACGAGCTCGTCCTCTACGATCCAGCCCTCGTCGAGGGCGGCGTGGGCCAGGNNCTCATCTCGGCCTCGCTGCCATCCGCGTTCCACAGCCTGAAGCTGAGCCGGGCGCCGAGGTGTCCCCCGGTGCCCGAAGCCTCGACCGCGAGGCGGCGCCCGAGGATCAACCCGTCGGCGCCGATTCCGACGTGGCGGTCGCAAAGCTTGCGGACCAGGTCGGCGTCGGGCTCCGAGCTGAGATCTCCTCGGTCGAGAACGACCAAGAAGTCGTTGCCGAGGCCGTGGAGCTTGGTGACGGTGATCTGATCGGCCGGACGGGCTGTCATGGCACCTTCCAGTCTCCCAGCAACTGGGCCGTGACGGCGAACGGGTTATCGGTGGCTCCATACCAGCGCACCCGGGGGTCGCGTCGCCACCACACCCG
>PMHU01000194.1:0-18126 GCA_003156795.1 Acidimicrobiaceae bacterium | reverse complement strand
CCAAGCCATGGGAGACCATCGCCGCCAGCCGGTCGCGGATGCGGGCTGCGATCACCGGGCGCGGCAGCCAGAGGCCCGCGATGCGCCAACTCGTGGCCGCAAACGTCGTCATCCCCGGACCGTAACTGGAAAAAGGGCGGCCGCTGCCGATGGTCACCTCCAGCGCTCGGACCACCCGCCGCCGGTTGGACGGCTCCATCCTGCTCGCGGCCACGGGGTCAACCTCAGCCAGGCGTCGGTGCAGACCGGCCGTATCGGGCTGAACTTCGAGTAGAGCCTTGGTTTCCGGATAGCGCCCTGGGGGTTCCAAACCATCGACCAAAGCTTGAAAGTACAAGCCGGTGCCGCCCACGAGAAGGGCACGGTGACCCCGTGCCTCGATCTCGCCGAGGGCGGACTTGGCCGCACTCGACCAACGCGTCAGGCTCCACTCCTCTCCCGGCCCGACCAGATCGAGAAGATGGTGCGGCACTTCTCTCCGTTCCTCGTCGGTCGGCTTGGCCGTCCCGATGTTCATGCCCCTGTAGACCTGCATCGAGTCGACCGCCACCGNNCGGCTCAGCCGGCCACCACCGGGATGCGGGTCCGATGCGTGGCGCGAGCCGTCACGGCAACCAGCTCGCCGGCGAGGAAGTGCGGGGCACCCCGTGTGATCCTGACGTCTGCCCAGCTTCCAGCCGGTAGGGCACCCGGCTCGCTTGGGATGTGCACCAGCTTGCCCTGGGCCGTACGCCCGGTGACCGTCCGCGGGTTCCGTTTGGACGGCCCTTCGAAGAGCACTTCCTCGACCCGACCGACCCTGGCTTGGTGGCGGGCCAGGGCACTGCGCTCGATTACGACCCGGAGCCGGTCGAACCGCCCGGCCACGACGTCCGCAGGAATCATGCGGTCAAGCCAGGCGGCCGCCTCGGTGCCCGCCCTCGGCGAGTAGATGAACGTGTAGGCGCTGTCGTACTCCGCCGTCGCCGCCACTTCGAGGGTGCGCTCGAAGTCGTCGTCGGTCTCGCCGGGGAATCCGACGATGATGTCGGTCGTCACCGCCAGGTCGTCGACAGCCGCCCGGGCCGCGGCCAGACGGTCGAGGTACCGCTCGGCTGTATAGCCGCGATGCATCAGGGCCAGAACGCGGTCACTGCCGGATTGCAAGGGCAGGTGCAGCTGCGGGCACACCGCGGCGGAGCCAGCCATGGCGTCGATCGTCTCGGGTCGGAGGTCTTTGGGATGGGGGCTGGTGAATCGGACCCTGCGGATCCCGTCCACCGCGGCGACCGCTGTCAACAGGTCGGCGAAGAGCGGCCGGGCGCGTGGCCGTTCGCCTTGCGCCCACCCCGGTCCCGTGCTGTAAGCGCTGGCCTGCCAGTCAGGCGCCGTGCGCAGGCGGGTGGTCAGGTCCCGACCGTAGGAGTTGACGTTCTGGCCGAGCAGGGTCACCTCAACCGTCCCAGCCGAGGCCAGCGCCTCGACTTCGGCGACGATCTGACCGAACGGGCGACTCATCTCGGAGCCACGCACCGACGGCACTATGCAAAAGGCGCAGTTGTTGTCGCAGCCGATCTGGATGGTGACCCAGGCCGCCCACGACTGGTCCCGTCTCACCGGCAGCGCCGACGGGAACTCGTCGTCGTCCAGCAGCGCGGACTCCAGGATCTCGAACGAGGGCGTCCGGCCGGAGCGGGCCTCGGCCAAGAGCTCGGCGGCCCGCCCCACGTTGTGCGTACCCCAAACGGCATCCACCCAGGGGGCGCGCTTCTGGATGATCTCGCCGTCCTTTTGGGCCAGGCAGCCACCCACGGCGATCTGAAGATCGGGGCGAAGATCCTTGAGCGCCTTCATGTGGCCCAGGGTTCCGTAGAGCTTGTTGTCGGCGTTCTCACGGATACAGCACGTGTTGAGCACGATCACGTCAGCGTCGTCGAGGCCCGCCGCGGCGACGAAGCCGTCCTCTTCGAGGAGACCGGCGATCCGCTCCGAGTCGTGCACGTTCATCTGGCAGCCGAAGGTNNTCGGCGGGGCTGATCGGATGGCACGACCACGAAGTCTACGTTCCGCAGTCGGTCTCGATCCGCTCAGCCCAACCGCTCCCAGTCGTGGAAACCCATATACGGGCCCCCAGCGAGGTCGGGTCTGGTCAGTCGTCGAGGCTGATCGGCTCTTCGTCGCGGGGATCGCTGCCCAGGGAAGGTTCGACCAGAGCGGGCGCTTCTCCCTCACCCAGGCCGACTCCCTGACGGACCTTCTCCGAAATCTCGATCATCAGCTCGAGGTTCTCAGCTATGAAGACCTTGGCGTTCTCCCGTCCCTGGCCGAGCTGCTCACCCTCGTAGGTGNNATGTCGAACTCCGCCTGCTTGAAAGGCGGACTGCACTTGTTTTTAACCACTTTGACCCGGGTCCGGTTCCCCGTCACCTCGGCGCCGTTCTTGATCGACTCGATCCGGCGAATGTCCAGGCGCACCGATGAGTAGAACTTGAGAGCGCGCCCACCCGGGGTCACTTCGGGGCTGTTGTGCACGACCACCCCGTCGGCCAGATAGTTGTGGCTGCCCTCCACCTCGATATCGAACCGATGCATGCTTCGGCCCTTGGGCTTGACCCCGATCTTGATCACGGGAAGAGGCACCAGTTCGTGGCGCATCGGAGCGAAGACCGGCTCCACCGCGAACCGGCCCCTGAACCTCTCCTGCAGCTTGTACTCCATCGACGGGTGGACGAAGGGGGCTATCAAGGCGTGGAACTTGGCGGTCACCTCCTTGGGGAAAGTCAGGACGGCCTTTTGGGCGGCACCGGCCAGGCGGAGCCGGGGGCTTATGCCCCACGTATCTGCCAGGTAGTCGCGGAGTCGTTGGCGGCTCGTCGGCTCCATGGCTCCGACGCAGATCTCCATGCGCCCGCTGCCATCACGGGTCCGTTCCTGGAGACCCTTGGCTCGTTCGGTGTAACTGCCGTCATCCATGTACCAAATCGCGAACGAAAGCGGCGTGAGCTCCTTCAGGTAGTCGTCGCTCAGGACCTTCTTGCCTCCGAGGTACACGGCGTGCCGCAACTCAGCGAGCTCCGCCAGGGGTTGAACGTCGTAGAAGACCGCGCCGTCGGCTCGAACGGACCTACTGCACCCCAAGTTGGCGAACAACGAGGCTTTCCACTCGGCGTACCCGACCTGCTTGCGTACGTGACCGAAGCGATACCGGGCTCCATGGCCGCTTCTGGTCGGGGAAAGAGCCCCATCGCCCATGAGCCCGCCGAGGATCGCTTCCCACTGGAAGTTGGACAGATGGTGAGGCACCGATTGAAGGACCCTGTCTCCCACGTGGATCTCGCCGGCCTCCCGCCAACCGCTGGGCGTGCGTATCTTGTGGTTGGACGTGCATCCAATCTGCGCTCTGCCGTTGCCGCCGGGACGGGCGACGGTCAGCTGGAGGAACTCCTCAGTGACCCCGTTGTCGAACCAGTTGACCACCTTCTTGGGCACGACGGCTCCCAGGTCCGGATCGTAAGAAAGGACCTCGACCGGCATGCGCTGGTTGACGATCTTCCCAATCTTCTCCTGGGTCCCGTCGGCCAGCGTCACCCGGGTGCCGTAGGACAAGCACCCATAGATCACTCCGATCTTCTCCCGAAGCTGGTTGATGAAGATGGCGATGGTGTTGGACCGGTTGAGGTTGGCGGTCAACTTGCGCAGAGCCTGGGACATGAGCCGGGCTTGCAAGCCCACGTGGGCGTCTCCCATGTCCCCCTCGATCTCTGCCCTGGGGGTCAGGGCCGCCACCGAGTCGATGACGACCACATCCAGGGCGCCCGAGCGGATCAACATGTCGGTGATCTCGAGCGCTTGCTCACCGGTGTCGGGCTGAGAGATCAACAGGTCGTCCACGTTGACCCCGATGGCCCTGGCGTACACCGGGTCCATGGCGTGCTCGGCGTCTATGTAGGCGCAGATCCCTCCGTTGCGCTGGGCTTCAGCAACGACGTGCATGGCCAAGGTGGACTTGCCCGACGACTCGGGGCCGTAGATCTCGACCACCCGACCACGCGGTAGACCTCCGATCCCGAGGGCGATGTCAAGCGACAGCGCACCAGTGGAAATGGCCTCGATCTGCATGCCGAGGTTCTCGCCCATGCGCATGATGGCGCCCTTGCCGAACTGCTTTTCGATCTGTCCCATAGCCATCTCGAGGGCCTTGTCTCGCTCCACCGGAATGCCTTCCTCTCGCTGCTCGTCGGTACGGGTTCGACCCTACGAAGGGGGTGTGACACTCACCACTCGAGTCGGCCGGGAACCGGAATCTCATCGATGTGATTTGCCAGCACTGAGCATATACCCAAACACTTGTTCGATGGTGGATACATGCCGTGCGCAGCCAGGCGAGGCCTTCAAACCAATTTCTCGGAACCATCCGCCCAACGTCGGCGTGGATGAGTGGTGAGGACCGCTGACGTACCTTGTGTCGTGGAGCGCGAGGCGAGCGACGTCACTTGGTCCCAGATCTACCGGGACGAAAGAGACGGCTTGGTCCGGCTGGCCTACCTCATCACGGGTTCACAAGCCGTGGCAGAAGACCTGGTGCAGGACACGTTCATCCGGGTCATGTCCCGTTTGGACGCTTCGGACGAACCCGGCGCGTACCTGAGGCGAAGCGTGGTCAACGCTTGTTACTCCTGGCACCGCCGGAGTTGGCGCGAGGTTCGGGAGATCGATGAGGACCGGATGAAACCCCATCGGGATGCTCAACCGGTCGAGATGTGGGACTCCCTGTCAAAGCTTTCCCCGCGACAGCGAACAATCCTGGTGATGCGCTACTACCTCGACATGACCGAAGCCGACGTGGCGGCGACGTTGGGATGTCGGATCGGGACGGTCAAGTCGACTTCGCACCGGGCCCTGAAGGACCTCAGGAGGATGCTGCAAACATGACCGACGACGAACTCATCGACGCCCTACGGCGGACCCTCCACGCCAAAGCGGAAGCGATCCGGCCGTCGGCGAGCGCGGTGCCCTCCCCCAAGGTCAGACCCATCAGCGCCAACCGGATCTCGCGGCCGAGTCGGCGCTTCACTCTGGCGTCTCTCGCCACGGCAGGATTGCTCGCGGCTGCGGCCGCCACGGTCATCGTGATCAACGACCACCCCAGCCCGGCTCACAACGTCTCCATCTCAAGCCAGACCACTCCCACGCTCTCAAGCGGCTTGCCCTCCCACAAGAGCACGACCACTGCCCCCAAGAGCTCAACCACAGCCGTGACCCTGCCACCCACGCCCGTGCCTGCCGACTTCCAACCGGCGTCGGTCACGTTCGTTTCCTCCGACGTCGGGTGGGTCCTCGGCACCGCGCCGTGCGCCGGTACAGGCGCCGGCGGAGTCGGAACTTGCCTCACGTTGGCGCGCTCCACTGACGGAGGCAACACGTGGAGCGAAGTATCTCAGCCGTCGCAGCTCCCGGCCGGTGGGACCGGTACGTCGATCCGATTTGGCAATGCCTACGACGGTTGGATCGTCACCGGCTCCGGGTCGAAGTCCAACCAGCTCTGGTCTACCCAGGATGGTGGCCGGACTTGGCAGTCCGAGGCCGACCCGGGCGGCCCCTCCGCCATCATCGAAGCCCTCGAGACGCAACAGGGTCTGATCCACCTGGTCACTCTCACACCCGGAACAGGGGTGGACCAGATCTTCACCACGCCGATCACCCAGGTCAGTTGGACCCTCTCGGCTGCGACCCCTTCATACGGAGGCGGCCCGACTCCTGAATCGCAACTGGTGCTGCAAAACGCCAACGGCTGGATCATCAACGTCAATCGCACCGTCGTCGGCGGGGCCTTACTCAGCTCGGGCGTTTGGACGGACTGGAAGGCGCCGCCCTGTTCCGACGCCAACGGCCACGGATCAATAGCCGCCTCATCGACCACCGACTTGTTCGCCGTATGCGCGGAGGGCGAGTGGGGCACGCCCGCACCCGGCACCACATCTCAGTCCGACTGGCTGTACGCCTCCAACGACGGCGGCAACACTTTTTCCAGGGTCAGCCCAGTTCCCCGCGATTCAGGTAATGGACCGATAGCCGCGGCTCCGAGCACGGCGACCGTAGTCGCGGTCACCGAGACCGGCCTGGAGGCCAGCTTCAACGGCGGCACGAGCTGGCAGAGCGTGTCGTCGACGCCGGGGATCAGCTATCTCGGCTTCGAGACCGCAAGCCAGGGCGTGGCCATAGCGAGTCCCACCGACGGTTCTTCGACGTTCCTGATGACCCATGACGGGGGCCATACGTGGATCCCGGTCAGCTTCCAGTAACTACTGCGACTGGCGAACGTCACCGAGGCCCACGAGTTCCTGCCTGTCGACCATGGTCGCGCCGCACAACACCGCACCTTTCGTGGCGGATCGCTGCCAGATCGGAAAATCGCGGCCCGACGTTGCGTAGTCGGCCCCGAAACGGTGCTCGGCCAAGGCGGGCCCAAAGCGGATTGGCGCGTGGCGGAGCCCGCCGCGAGGGCTCAGATGTCCGCGCTAGCGGCCTCGGGTTCACCGTCAGCCCCGGCGGTCGGTAGCCGGTCGAACACGGCCGGCGGTTCGGTCCAAGGCACTTGTGAAACGCCCGGCGAGCTGCGGGCCGATTGGATGGCCCGCCACACCCGTTCGGGTGTGCACGGCATGGCGATGTGGCGCACCCCCAGGTGGGCCACGGCGTCGATCACCGCATTGTGGACCGACGGGGTCGATCCGATGGTCCCCGACTCCCCGATTCCCTTTGCCCCCAGAGGGTTGCGCGGTGTCGGCGTCTCGGTGTTGTAGGTCTCGAACGACGGGACTTCTGCTGCGCTCGGCATGGCGTAATCGGCCAGGTTGGTCGTCAGGGGGTTCCCGTCGGCGTCGAATACGACTTCCTCCCACAGAGCCTGGGCCATGCCTTGGGCGATGCCGCCGTGCTGCTGGCCGGTGACCAGCATCGGGTTCACGATCCTTCCGCAGTCGTCGACGGCGATGTGGCGGATGGGCCGCACCTGGCCCGTCTCGACATCGACGTCCACGACCGAGACGTGGGCCCCGAACGGGAACGTGGCGCCTTCCACCTTGAAGTCGACCGATGCCGCGAGCGGGCCGCTTTCGTCCTCGGAGGCGACCGCCAGCTCCGCCCAAGTGAGCGCCCGAGACGGCACCCCGGCCACGCCGACCCGGCCGTCGTCGTGAACCACGATGTCCTCGACGCTCGCTTCCAGTTCCTTTGCCGCCACCTCACGTGCCAGTCGCAGGACTTCGTCAGTGGCCGCCAGAACGGCGCTGCCGCCTACCTGCAGGGAGCGGGACCCGCCGGTGCCTCCGCCACGAGGGACGGCGGCGGTGTCGGACTGGACGAAACGAATGTCCTCCATGGCGATGCCCAGTCGATCGGACACGATCATGGCGAACGCGGTCGCATGACCCTGCCCGTGAGCCGAGGTCCCGACCTTGATGGTGGCCGTGCCGTCGCGATGGATCTCGACGGAACCGAACTCCTCTCCGCCCCCGCCCGCGGTGACTTCGACGTAAACCGCCACGCCGATCCCCATCTGCCATCGGTCGCCCGACGCCCTCCTGGCCGCCTGCTCGGAACGGAGCTGTTCGTAGCCGGCCAGCCGTACCGCTTCGTCCAGGACTAGCCGGTAGTCGCCCGTGTCGTAGGTCGTTCCCATGACGGTCGTGGTCGGCACGTCGAATGCAGGCAGAAGGTTGCGCCGGCGCAGCTCGACTGGATCCATCCCGAGCTCACCCGCAGCCAAATCCATCATGCGCTCCAGGAACTCTGCGGCTTCTGGTCGCCCGGCCCCGCGGAAGGCGCCCATCGGTGTGGTGTTGGTGACTGCGACCACCACATCAAAGCGGATGGCGGGGATGTCGTAGACCCCCTGAGCCATCATCTGAGTGGGCCCGATCGCCAGGCCGCCGCCGAAGCCGGCGTAAGCGCCCGCGTCTGCGAGAACCCGGCAGTGCATCCCAGTGAGGCGACCTTCGGAATCGAAGCCCATGTCGATCCACTGCAGCTGGCCGCGTCCGTGCGGGCTCGCCACCAAGTTCTCGGAGCGCGTTTGCACCCACGCGATCGGCCGCCCGAGCTTGGCGGCCGCGGCGATCACCGCCGCGTGCTCGTAGCCGAGCCCAGCCTTGCCGCCGAAGCCTCCCCCCACGTGCGGGGCCACGACGCGCAGCTCACCGGCGTGGTAGCCGAGGGTCTTCCCGGCGGCCCGCATAAACCCGTGGGGCACCTGGGTCGACACGTACACCGTCATCTTCGGCCCCTCGCCTCCGTCGCCTGGAATGGCAGCGATGGCGTCGCCTTCCATGGGCAGCACGGCGACGCGCTGGTTCTCGAGGTGAGCCCGCACGGTCGTCACTGCGTCACCGAGGGGATTTTCACCTCGGCCGCGCGATCCGAACACGACGTTGGTGCCGAGCTCTTCGAACTGGGGCGGCGCACCGTCCGCGACCGCCAGCTCCAAGTCGGCCACGGCGGGCAAGGGGTCGTAGTCGACGACGACCAGCTCGGCTGCGTCCAGGGCCGCGGCTTCGGTCCCGGCTATCACCATGACCACGGCCTCCCCGACGAAACGAACCTTGTCAGTGGCGAGCGGCGGGCGGGCGCACGCTTCGCTGAGGACCAGGAAACCGTGGAACGGCTCTATGGCGAGGTCATCGGCGGTCAGAACTGCTACGACGCCCGGTGCCGTTTTGGCGGCCGAGGTGTCGACATTCGCGATCCGCCCGTGGGCGATCGGAGAGCGGACGAAAACAGCGCGGGCCAGTCCCTCGATCTTCAAGTTTCCGACGAAGGTCCCCCGACCGGTCAACAGGTCGGGATCCTCGACGCGGCGGACGCTGTTACCGAGGATGGATCCGGGCATGGGTCGCAACCTACCCCGACCGGGCTTCTTCACCGCTGGAATCGTGCGGGCGTCCAAGCGACCACCTCCCGATGACTTCGTATCGGGCCCCGTCCGGATGGAGGTCGCTTCGAACCAGCGTGACTTCACGCACCGTCCAGATATCTGCGACCTCGACGATCGGCAGACCGTTGAGACATTCGGGCCGGCGCCCCCTGGCCAGCGTCACGTGTCCGCGGAAGCGCCGCCCACCCCCGACGTCCCGGCCGATTTCGGAGGTGGCTGCTTCGACTGAAGACGCCAGGTCTTCGAGCCCGCCCACGGGCAGCACCCAGATGCGATCCCCAAGCCGCCGCGGTCGAGGCCCCAGCACCGCCGACGCAGCGGCCGATCGCGACGCCACCGAGGCCATACGGTCCGACAGGTCCGACCGCTCCTCTCCCACCTCACCGAGGAAGCGCAAGGTCACGTGCCATTGGTCCTCGGTGGTCCATCGCAGTCCGGACCGAGCCGGTCGGTCGAGCGCTCGTATCTGGCCTGTCGACGACGGCGGCAGCCAGACCGCCACGAACAGCCGGCTCAAGCCGCCGGCTCCACGACGGGCCCCTAACCGTCCAGTAGTCGCCGGCGTAGGAGGTCGAGGGCGGAGATGGTCGAGATCTGACGGATCTGGTCTCGGTCGCCTCCGAGCTGAAGCTTCCGGGTCATGACATCGGGGGCGCCCGCCTCTCCCATTGCACCGGAGATGGCGATCCACACGACCCCTACCGGTTGGCCGTCCTGCTCGGTCGGCCCCGCCACGCCGGTCAACGCCATTCCTATGTCGGCCCCCAGCGTGGACGCCACCCCTGTCGCCATCTGGATGGCCGCGGCTTCACTGACGACGGGCCCATCCCCCACGCCCAGCAGCTTTCGCTTGGCTTCCGACGCGTAGACAACAAGGGACCCTCGGAACCACTCGCTGGCGCCGGGAACGGCTGTAAGGCGGCTCCCGAGCAGTCCCCCGGTCAGCGATTCCGCCACCCCCACCGTGAGGCCCCGATCCCGCAGGATCGATCCGACCGCGGCCTCCATGTTTTGGTCGTCTGCGCCGAAGACGGCCGGGCCCAGCAGCTGCCGTATGGCCGCCTCCTCGGCGGTTACGAGCCCGGACGCTTCTGCGGCGCTGGCGGCCTTGGCGGTGATCCTGACCTTGATCCCTTCGATGCCGCTGGCAAGGAAGGCGATGGTCGGTGCCGGTCGCCCGTCCGCGCCCAACTTGTCCAGGGACGCCATGCGATCACCCAGCAGCTCGGCCAGAGTCGACTCGGCCAGCCCCCACGTCCGAAGGGTCCGGCTCAGGATGGTCGCCACCTCCCCGGACTGCGCGACCAGGTCGGGGATGACCGCCCGCATGACCATCTCCCGCATCTCGTGTGGCACCCCGGGGACGGCATAGACCGAGCGATCGCCAAGCCGGCAAATGAGACCGGGAGCCGTCCCCCTCACTTGCGGGATCACGGTGGCGCCCCGGGGTACCTCTGCCTGGCGCAGGTTGTTGAGCGCCATGTTTCGCCCGCGAGAACCGAAGAGTTGTTCGATCCGGGCGGCCACCTCGTCATCCAGATCGAGCGCCACCCCGAGGACCTCGGCGATGGCTTCCCTCGTGATGTCATCCTGGGTGGGCCCGAGCCCACCGCAGCAGATCACGGCGTCGCTGCGAGCCAGCGCCTGGCGTATGCAAGCGACGATGCGGCTCTGGTTGTCGCCGACCTTTACCTGGTAGTGGGAATCAATGCCGGCGATGGCCAGCTGTTCGCCTATCCAGGCCGAGTTGGTGTCGACCACCTGGCCCAGAAGGAGCTCGGTCCCGACGGCAAGTACCTCGCAGCGCACTCCTAAGAGCCCTCGCCGAAACTACTTGGGCGGCCGAAGGCCGAACCTTCAGTTTCGATAGGGGTAAACAAGTCGGGGCCGCGCCGGTAGTTTCGGTTCGGGCTCTACGCGGCGGTGCGACCGGGAGCCGCGACCGGCAAGGAAACGGCCGAGCGCCGGCTGTCGAGGAGGTACTGGGCCCCGCTGACCAAGGCCAGCCCGACGGACACCCAAAGGAGCGACTGACCCAGCCACGGGTGGTACAAGCCCGTCGGGGGCATGAGGATCAGACCGACGGCCAGGTCCTGGGACGCCGTCTTGAGCTTCGCCAGCGGACGGGCCGGTACTGAGATGCCGTGACGGGCGACTGCGGACCGGTAGACGCTGATCGTCACTTCCCGGCCGGCCAGGAGGACGACCGGCCACCACGAAATGAGCCCGATGGAGGCCAGCGACGCCAGGGCACCGAGCACCAGAACCTTGTCGGCAAGAGGGTCGAGGAACGCGCCCGACGTGGTCGCGCCTTGCCTCCTGGCGACCCATCCGTCGAGAAAGTCGGTGCTCGCCACGGCGGCCCACACGATCGCCGGCACCCAGGAGATCTTGAGGTTGACGATGAGAAGCAGCACGGGCACCGTGGCCATCAGCCGCACCGCGGTGATGGCGTTCGCCGGCGTGGCCAACGCGGAGGATTCGAATTTTCCAGCGACTTTGGCAGCCATCTACGACACCCCCGCGACGATCAACTCGGCTTCCAAGTCAGGTCCTTCGGCGCCGGTCACCATCACGTCGACCCAAGACCCTGGAGCGGCTTCGGGGCCGAGGCGGATGATCCCGTCGATCTCGGGCGCCTCTCGGTGGCTTCGCCCGACCCCGGGCCCGTCGACCAGTACCCTTGTCTCTTGGCCCACCACGGCCAACCGGCGGGCGGCCGTCACCACGTCCTGCACTTCCGAGCACTCGACCAGGCGCTCAGCGGCGAGGTCGGGAGCGACCGGGTCGGCAAGCGTGAGGGCGTACGTCCCTTCCTCAGGGGAAAAAGGAAAGAATCCGGCCCAGTCGAGCTCCGCTTGCTCGAGGAAGGCCAGCAGATGATCGTGATCTTCCTCCGTCTCACCTGGATAGCCGACGATGAACGACGAGCGCAGCGCGGCATCGGGGTGAACTGATCTGATTCGCTCTATGCGGGCGAGAAAGCGGTCACCGTCGCCCCAGCGGCGCATCCGGCGTAAGTGGGGGCGCGACACGTGCTGGAGAGACAGGTCGAAATAGGGGCACCCGGTCTCACCCATGACGTCTATGAGACCGTCGGTGAGCTCAGATGGATACAAATAGAGAAGCCGGACCCGCGACACGCGGCCCGCAACCGCCCGGACCAAGGGTTCGATCGCCTTCTGACCCAGGTCCCGCCCGTATGAGGCCAGGTCCTGGGCGACCAGTACGACCTCCTCCACTTCGAGCCCGTCGACCTCGGCCAGGATGTCGTCGATGGTCCGGGAGCGCTGAAGCCCGCGGAACGACGGGATGGCGCAGAAGCCGCACTTTCGGTCGCAGCCCTCCGCCACTTTGACGTACGCCCACGGGGCGCGAGACGGCGGTCGGGGCAGGTTGAGAAGGTCGAACGACGGCACCGGGCCGCCGGCTCCTATCTCCTTTCGGCTGAGGGTGACCGGAACGCCGAAGCCGGCCACGAGGTCGACTTCAGGCAAGGCGTCGGCCAGTTCGGCGCCGTATCGCTCGGCCATGCATCCCGTGACGACGATCCTGGCTCCGGCCCGCCGGCTGTCGGCCATTTGGAGCACGGCATCGATCGACTCCTGCCGGGCGGCCTCGACGAACGCGCAGGTGTTGACGACCACGAGATCCGCAGATCCGGGTCCGGCCGCGACCCGATAGCCCTCAGCTTCCAGGCGGCCCGCCAGCTTGTCAGAATCGACCTGGTTCTTCGGGCAGCCGAGGGTCTCCAGCCAGTACTGCATTCGGGCCAGCCTAATGGTCCCGAGCTCAGGTTCACCGAAGGCGACCTCGGAGACACCGAACGGTCTCCACGGCCGATTGTGTTCGGTAGCGCCGGTCGGAACCCGCGCTACTGAACACAAACCACCCGTGGCTTCGACCGGATGGGTGCGGTGGCCTCAGCGGGCTACTTCTTCGAGCCGAGCATCCGGTTCATCTTGGTGCCGCAAACCGGGCACGTACCTTGGGCCGCGGGCCGCCCGTTGGCCAAAGTCACTTCATGGCCTTCGAATGTCCGCTTTTCCTTGCACTTGACGCAATAGCCCTCGTAGGTAGCCACAACTGGTCCTCCTGGGTCTCCGATGGGACCTGCACAAACTACTTATCCTGAGCGGGGAGAAGGGTGATACCCCCCAGATCGGCGTCCAAGAGCCGGACGTGGCCCCCCACCCCCTGGCGCTGCATGAGAGCCCGGGCGCTGTCGGCCAGGGCCTCCGACCCCTCCGCTCGAACCACGCCAAGGAGACTGGGACCCGCCCCCGACCAGCACGACACGAGCGCCCCGGCGCCCCGAAGGCCGGCGAGGAGCCCATCGGCTTGGGGGAAGAGCGACGAGCGCTGGCGCTGGTGCAGGCGGTCCTCCCCCGCTTCTGCGATCAGTTGACTGGCGTCGCCCAACCCTGCGATCAGCAGTCCGGTACGACCGACGTTGAACACGGCATCGTCGTGGGAAACCCGCTTGGGCAGAGCGGCCCGGGCCGCCGAAGTGGGGAGCACTGCGTCGGGTATCACCACGACGAAGCGAAGGCTCGGGTCGAGAGCCAATCGGCGCCAGACCGGTTGTTCGTCGACGGTCGCGGCCACGATCAGGCCACCGAAGCAGGAGGCTGCCGCGTTCTCGGGATGCCCGTCGAGAGCAACGCCGTACGAGAACGGATCCGCGGCGCCGGCCGCGGCCGCGGCCGCAACCGCCAAAGCGGCCGAAGACCCGAGGCCGCGCCCGACCGGGATGTCGGACTCGACGGTCACACATATTCGATCGTGGCCGGTGATCCCGACGGCGACCCGAACGGCCAAGTGGTCGGCGTCGGCGGGCAGGTCGGAGCCCTGCCCGATCGTGCGCACTTCGAGCCTCGGGGCCGGCTCGACCGAGACCTCTACGTAACAAGTGAGCGCGACAGCGAGCGCGTCAAACCCTGGACCGAGGTTCGCTGCAGAGGCGGGGACGCGGGCTCGCACGAACCTGAGACGGTAGCGCCGCGGGGCTACTCACCGGATTCGTGATGGTTTTCGAGTTCCTCGATCGTGAGAAGCACGGTCCGGGCCTTGGAGCCCTCCGAAGGGCCGACGACGCCCCTCTCCTCGAGCAGGTCCATGAGCCGGCCGGCCCGGGCGAAACCGACCCGAAGCTTGCGCTGCAACATCGACGTCGATCCGAGCTGCGACCGGACCACCAGCTCGCGGGCTTGGTCGAGCAGGTCGTCGTCACCGTCTTCGCCACCGAACGCCGATCCGCCCGAGCCGTCATCGCTGCCTTCCACCCCTTCGACGTAGCGAGGAGCCGACTGGCGCCGCCAGTGGCCGACCACCTTGCGCACCTCGTCCTCGCCAACCCACGCGCCCTGGATCCGGCGAGCCACGCTCGACGAGGCCGTCAGGAGCAGCATGTCGCCCTTGCCGATCAGCCGCTCCGCTCCCGGCTGGTCGAGGATGACCCGACTATCGGCGAGTGACGACACCGCGAACGCCAGCCGGGAAGGCACGTTGGCCTTGATCACGCCGGTGATCACGTCGACCGACGGTCGCTGGGTCGCTATGACCAGGTGGATGCCCACGGCGCGAGCCATCTGGGCGATGCGGCAGATCGACTCCTCGACGTCGCGGGCGGCGACCATCATCAAGTCGTTGAGCTCGTCCACGACCACGAGAATGAACGGCAGCCGATCGTAGGTCCGGGGCGTCTCCCCCAATGCCGGTGGGGCCTGCAAGTCGCCCCGGTCGTAGGCGGCGTTATAGCCGGTGATGTCCCTGACGCCGACTTCGGCGAGAAGGTCGTAGCGTCGCTCCATCTCGTGCACGGCCCACGACAGGGCGTTGGCCGCCTTCTTCGGGTTGGTGACCACGCCGGTCAGCAGGTGCGGCAGCCCGTTGTACTGGCCCAGCTCGACGCGCTTGGGGTCGACCAGGATCAGGCGGACCTGATCGGGAGTGGCCCTCAGCAGGATCGACGTGATCAGGGAATTGATGCACGACGACTTCCCGGCCCCGGTGGCCCCGGCAATAAGGATGTGGGGCATGGTGGCCAGGTTCTCGAGCACCGGACGCCCGGCGATGTCGCGCCCCAGAGCCACTTCGAGGGGGTGGGTGGCCGCGTGGGCTTCGGCAGAGCTCAGGATGTCGCCCACGGCGACCAGCTGGCGGTTCTGGTTGGGGACTTCGACACCGATGGCGGACCGCCCCGGGATCGGAGCGAGGATGCGCACGTCGGCCGCCGCCATGGCGTAGGCGATGTCGCGCTGGAGGTTGGTCACCTTGGCCACTTTCACGCCCGGGCCGAGCTCGAGCTCGTAACGGGTAACGGTCGGGCCGACTGTCATGCCCACCAACCGCGTTTCCACCCCGTGACCGGACAGGGCGTCTTCCAGGGTGTGGCCCAGGGCTTCCACCTGGCGCCGGTCGATTTCGGCGGCCTTGGTCCGCTTCAGCAAAGCGACCGGCGGCAAGCGCCAGGTCCCGGCCTCAGCCGCGGGTCCCAGGGAGATCGAAAGCTGTTCGGCGTCGGCCGTAGCTTCGACCGGAGGGACCTGGATGGACACGTCGGCTGGATCGCCTCTCGAGCCGTCACCGCCGAACCCTTCGGCTGAGGCTCCCGGCCCCCCCTCGACGGTGGCGGCGCTATCTTCCGCGGGCGCCTTGCGACCCTTCCTGGGCCGCTTCGCCGCAGCTTCCTCTGCGTCGCCGTCATAGAGCGTGGGCTTGGACCCGCCGTGCGACGAAGGATGGCGGGACAGGGCTCGTCGCCTGTCGACCCTGTCGGCGAGTCCGGCCACCTGCTGGCTAGCGAGTCGGACGATCCGCCCCAGGCCGGCCGCGCCGGAGGCGGCGCGGTAAGCCACCTCTCGGGCGGGGATTGCGGTGACGATGAGGAGCGAGATGGCCAGCAGGGCCACGAGGACTAGCGCGGCTCCCCACGGGCCGACCCCGGCCCGCAGCGTGCCACCGATTCCCGCCCCTACCAGCCCGCCCGCGCCGCGCAACTTGCTGACCGCCCCGTGCCAGTGCGACGGCCCGTTGAGCTCGTCGATGACGCCGGCGGCGGCCACGAGCAGCACCGTGGCCCCGATGGCCACCCGGGCCGGTGGTCGCGCCGCTCGCTCGTCGGCTGCCACCGACCTGGTCGGCGCCGCCGTGGCCCGGGAGCCAACTGACGGGCGCGAGCCCAGAGAGCTGGGACGGGCCGGGTGGTGCGACCCTCGAAGCAGGGTCCAGCCGAGGAAGGCCACCGCCGGCGGAACCAGGAACCGAGCCCACCCGAGAACGTCGGCTGCGCCACGGTCCAAGCCTCTACCCGCGGGACCGGCCAGGTGGCTGTATATCCCGAACGCGCCCAGAACGGCCAGGACGAGGAAAACCAGACCCCAGACGTCGTCGGCTTGGCCTCCGAGCAGGCGCGACATGCCCTGGCGCGCCATTCGACCCGGCGAACGGGCCGGGGCGCTACGGCCCCGTCCGACCGAACGACGGTTGGACATTTGCGAGCGCTTGCGAGCGGGCTGCGAGCGCGAACCGCGCCCTTGGGTAGCCCGAGCCTTCGCAGGCCGACGGCGAGTCACAGTAGTCACAGCGTCAACGAGAGTAACAGCAGTCACTCGCGTACCAGGACCAATCCCGACCGGAGCTCCCTCAGACCTCCATCACGATGGGGACGATCATGGGCCGGCGTTTGGTGCGCTCCGAGACGAACTTTCCGAGGGCGCTGCGAGCGCGGCGGCGCAGGGCCTCGCAATCCACCGACCCAGAATCGGCGGCCTGTTCGAGGGCCTCGAGGACCGCCTGGCGGGCTTCTCCAAGCAGCTCTTCCGCCTCGGGCGCGTACACCCAGCCTCGGGTGATGATCTCTGGGCCGGTCAGGATTTCACCGGACTTGGCGTCGACGGTGACCACGACCACGACCACGCCCTCCTCGGCCAGCACCCGCCTGTCGCGCAGCACTCCCTGACCGACGTCGCCGACGATCCCGTCCACGTAGAGATACCCGGCGGGTACTTCCCCGGCGAAGTCGATGCCGCGATCGTTGAGCTCGACCACGTCGCCGTCCTCGGCCAGCAGGACCCGCGCCGGAGCCACCCCCATCTCCTCGGCCAGCCGGGCGTGGTGGGTCAAGTGGCGGAACTCGCCGTGCACCGGGATGAAGCACTCCGGACGGGCCAGCGAGAGCAGCGTTCGCAGCTCGTCGCGCTTGGCGTGACCGCTGACGTGCACATCGGCCAGACCCGAATGGACCACCTCGGCTCCGAGGCGGCACAGCCCGTCGATGACCTTCCCGACGTTGGTCTCGTTTCCTGGAATGGCATGTGATGACAGCACCACCAGGTCGCCGTCGCCGACGGACATCCACTTGTTGTCGGCCGAGGCCATCAGGGAGAGGGCGGACATGGGCTCGCCTTGGGAGCCGGTCGAGATGACGCACAGGCGGCGCGGGTCGAGGTCGCCGATGCGTTCGATGTCGATGAGCCGGTCGTCGGGAATCCGCAGCAGGCCCATCGAGCGGGCCAGGGCCACGTTCTTGCCCATCGAGCGACCGAGGGTGGCCACGGTGCGTCCGTTGGCGATGGCGGCGTCCGCGATCTGCTGGATGCGATGGATGTGGCTGGCAAAGCAAGCCATGATCACCCGCTTGTCGGGGTGGGCCGCGAACAGCGTGGCGAGGACCCGGCCGACTCCCCTCTCGCTGGACGAGTGACCTTCCTCCTCGGCATTGGTGGAGTCCGAGAGGAGGAGCTTGATGCCGGGTCCGTCTGCGATGGCGCCGATTCGGGCCAGGTCCATGGCCCGGCCGTCCACGGGGGTCAGGTCGATCTTGAAGTCGCCGGAATGGAGGATGATGCCCTCGGGGGTGTGGAAGGCGGTGGCGAAGCCGTGGGGCACCGAATGGGTGACGGGAATGAACTCCACATCGAAGGGCCCGATCATCCGTCGCTCGCCGTCGCGAACCGGAATGAGCTGGGCTCGGCCCAGCAGGCCGGCTTCTTCGATGCGGCTGCGAGCCAGGCCCAGAGTCAACTCGGATCCGTAGATGGGGAATGACAGCTCGCGCAAGAGGAAGCTCAGCCCCCCGCAGTGATCCTCGTGGCCGTGCGTGATGATGCAACCCTCGATCCGGTCGGCATTTTCACGGAGATAAGTGAAGTCCGGCAGGACCAGATCGATGCCAGGCATGTCCGTATCGGGGAACATGATGCCGCAGTCGA
>PMHU01000220.1 GCA_003156795.1 Acidimicrobiaceae bacterium | reverse complement strand
ACGTGGTCGTGCACGACCGTCTGGCCGACGCCAGCCTGCTGGAACTGGCGCCCGCCCGGGCCCGGCGCATCGATGTCGGGAAGTCGCCCGGGGGTCCCGTCCACCAGGACGAGATCAACGCCCTTCTGGTGAGCGAAGGTCGGGCCGGCCGGACAGTGGTCCGGCTCAAGGGCGGCGACCCCTTTGTCTTCGGCCGCGGCGGCGAGGAGGCCCTGGCCCTCCAAGAGGCCCAGGTGCCGTTCGAGGTGGTGCCGGGGATCACCTCTGCTATCGCTGTGCCAGCGTACGCGGGCGTCCCGGTCACCCACCGGGGCTTGTCCACGTCGTTCACTGTCGTCACCGGTCACAGCCGCCACGCCGTCGACCGGGAGACCAACTGGGAAGCGCTGGCAGCAGCCGGGGGTACGATCGTGGTCCTGATGGGCGTGGCTCATCGCCAAGCCATCGCGGCCCGGCTGATCGGTGGAGGGCTGGCTCCCGACACCCCGGTGCTGGCCGTGCGCTGGGGGACCAGGCCCGACCAGCAATCCGTGCGGGTCCGGTTGGACCAGCTGGAGGCCACGCCGCTCGAGCCGCCGGTGACCCTCGTCATCGGGGCCGTCGCCGGGCTCGACTTGTCGTGGTACGAGGCCCGTCCTTTGTTCGGTCGTCGGGTCGTGGTGACGCGGGCTCGGTCGCAAGCTTCGACCCTCGTTCGACGCCTGGGGGACCTCGGCGCCCGTCCTATAGAGGTGCCCGTCATCCAGATGGTCCCGCCGGGGGACGACGGGGCCGGGTTGCAGCGGGCCGCGCAGGGGCTCACGGAGGGTCGCTACCAGTGGGTGGTGTTCACTTCGTCGAACGCGGTCGGGCCGCTCATGGACAAGCTGCCGGACGCCCGGGCCCTCGGCTCCACCCTGATCGCGGCCGTCGGTTCGGCCACCGCGGAGGCGTTGGCGCGGTACCGTTTGGTGGCGGATCTGGTACCTGACCGTCAACTGGCCCAGGGTCTGGTGGAAGCCTTCCCAGACCCGCCTGGTGCAGGTGCGTCGGTCCTGTTCCCGCGGGCTGCCGAAGGGCGCCACACCCTGATCGACGGGCTGACGGCTGCAGGGTGGGCGGTCGACTTGGTGGAGGCCTACCGCACCGTGCGGGTCGAAGCGTCGGATGGCATGAAGGAGGCCGTGGCCGACGCGGACGCGGTGTGCTTTACCTCCTCGTCGACGGTCACCGGCTTCGTGGAGACGTGCGGGGTGGGCGGGGCGCCGCCAATCGTCGTGTGCATCGGTCCCGTCACCTCGGCTACTGCCGTAGAGGCCGGTTTCCACGTCGATGCCGTCGCCTCGGTCCCCACCATCGACGGACTCGTCTCAGCGCTGGTCGGCGTTCTGGGGGGATAGGGAGGAAACCAGGGCTCGTTAGCTGCGGGCCCGGACCCGCCCGGCCCGCAACCGCTGTCAACCCGCGCTGAGGCGGAACACCGGGTGGCGGGGGGCGATGGCCGCCAGTTCCTCGTCGGACGAGTCGGGCCCGACCCCGTCGAAGAACACACCCACCTCGGCCTTCCAGCGCTTCAGGTACGCCCGTAGGACGGGGACCTTCTCGCTGTCGTCGAGCTCGACTGCACGCAGCTGATCGCGCTTTCGACCCAGCAGGAGGGCCAAGCGGCCGTCGTCGGCGCGAACGTTGCGCACCCACTCCGTCTCCCCGCGAGGGGCTACGAGGTACCGATCGCCCTCGAGGGATAGCAGGTTGACCGGGACCTGGCGCGCTTGGCCGGTCTTGCGGCCGCGCACCTCGAGCACTCGTGATCCCAGCACGCTGAGGCCGAGGCGGGTGAGTACGGCGACCAGTCCGTTGAACACGTGCTTGGTAAACCAACCGGGGCGGCGGTAGTGATCGGCCATGGGAGTTCCTTTGCCTAGGGTGTGATCAGCGATCGTAAACAAGAACAGTGTTCATGTCAAGGGACACTGTTCTGAGTTGAGCTATGATGGCCGGATGGCCGCCACCCAGACCGCTCGGGCCCGGGTTCGCGCCGAGCTCACCAATGAGATCGTCTCGGCTGCTCGAGAGGAGCTGGCGTCGACAGGAGCCGCCGGGCTGTCGCTGCGAGCCGTGGCCCGCCGTCTGGAGATGGTTCCTTCGGCGCTGTACCGGTACTTTCCCAGCCGTGACGCCCTTCTTACCGCTCTGATCGTCGAAGCCTACGAGGCCGTCGGGATGGCGGCGGCGGACGCGGACGGCCGAAGTGGGCGCAACCCGGCGGACCGGTGGAATGCGGTCTGCACCGCGGTGCGTGGATGGGGGCACGATCATCCCAATGAGTGGGCGCTCGTGTACGGCTCCCCGGTGCCCGGCTACCAGGCGCCCCAGGACACCGTCGAAGCGGCTCTCAAGGTCACCCGCGTGATCGCCGGGATCTTCGCCGACGCCATCCCGTCTGGGACGCCGGCCCCCGGTCGGCTGCCGGCCGCGCCGGACACCATGGCGGCTGTCGTCGGGCCCATCGAGGCGGAGCTGCTCCCGGGACGACCACCGGAAGCTGTGGCTTGGGTGGTCATGGCCTGGACGGGCCTGATCGGCATGGTCAGCCTCGAGCTGTTCGGTCACTACGAGGGGGCCACGACCGACTTTCAACAGGTGTTCGCCTACAACATGGGGGCGCTCGGACACCTGGCGGGAGTGGGGTGAAGGAGCCGGGTCGGGCCGGTACCGTGGACGGCATGGGCTATCCCGTCACCAGGCTGCGCCGGCTGAGGAGCAGCCGCCTGCTCCGGGAGATGGTCGCCGAGACGGCGCTTGCGCCATCCGACCTGATCGTGCCGCTGTTCGTGCGGGAAGGCATCGATGAGCCGCAGCCGATCCCATCGCTCCCAGGAGTCGTCCAGCACACGACAGAGACCCTCGCCAAGGAGGCGCGGAGGCTGTGCTCGCTCGGCATCCCGTCCCTCGTGCTGTTCGGCCTGCCGAGAGCCAAAGATGCGGTCGGCAGCGGGGCGTCCGACCCCGACGGGATCGTGCAAGTGGCGTTGCGGCGCCTCGCCGACGATCTCGGTGGGGACATGGTTCTCATGGCCGACCTGTGCCTCGACGAATACACCGACCATGGCCACTGCGGGATCCTCGACGGCAACGGCGACGTCGACAACGACCTCACCCTCATCCGTTACGCCGAGGTAGCCGTCGCCCAAGCCGAAGCCGGGGCCCAGGTGGTGGCCCCTTCGGGGATGATGGACGGTCAGGTGGCGGCCATCCGTTCCGCTCTGGACTCCACGGGTCACGCCGGCACGGCCATCCTCGCCTACGCGGCTAAATATGCGTCGGCCCTGTACGGGCCGTTCCGGGATGCGGTAGACGTCGAAATCGCAGGCGGGGGAGACCGCAGGGGCTACCAACAGGACTTCCGCAACGTCCGCGAGGCCATCCGCGAAGTCGAGCTCGACGTTCGCGAGGGCGCCGACATGGTGATGGTGAAGCCGGCGCTGGCCTATCTAGACGTGATCGCGGCCGTGCGATCTCGTTTCGACGTTCCTCTGGCCGCGTACCACGTCAGCGGCGAGTACGCCATGATCAAAGCGGCCGCGGAACGGGGCTGGATCGACGGGCCGGCCGTGGCGCTCGAGCACACCACCGCCATCAAGCGCGCTGGAGCCGACCTTATCCTGACCTACCTGGCGGGGGAGCTGGCCGAGACCCTGAATGGGTAAAACGACCAACGGCCAGCTGTTCGCGC
Organism: Acidimicrobiaceae bacterium; assembly: GCA_003156795.1. Classification (GTDB taxonomy): domain Bacteria; phylum Actinomycetota; class Acidimicrobiia; order Acidimicrobiales; family Palsa-688; genus PALSA-688. The sequence goes on along the minus strand of PMHU01000220.1, from coordinate 7,091 downwards.
GAGCCCAGGGCGTCATCCCCGGCGGGGTCAACTCGCCGGTGCGCGCCTTCCAGTCGGTCGGCGGCACCCCGTACTTCGTAGCTCGGGGAAAGGGCGCTTACGTGTGGGACGTCGAGGGCACCCGCTACCTCGACTACGTACAGTCGTACGGGGCCTCGATACTCGGTCACGCCCACCCGAAGGTCGTCGACGCGATCACTTTGGCGGCCGCCGAGGGCACGTCATTTGGGGCGCCTACGGAACGCGAAGTCCTGTTGGCCGAAGAAATCACATCGAGGGTGCCTGGCTGTGAGATGTTGCGCCTGGTCAGCAGCGGCACGGAGGCGACCATGTCGGCGATCAGGGTGGCGCGCGGCGCGACCGGGAGGGACCGGGTCATCCTCTTCTCGGGGTGCTACCACGGCCACAGCGACGGCCTATTGGCGGGGGGCGGTAGCGGGGTGGCCACCTTGGGCCTGCCCGCGTCGGCTGGCGTGCCGAAAGGGGCCGTGGCCGAGACGCTGGTCGCCCCGTACAACGAGGTGCCCGACGTCGATCGAGACGTGGCGTGCGTGATCGTCGAGCCCGTCGCCGCCAACATGGGCCTCGTGTCACCGCTGCCCGGTTTCCTGCCCGGATTGAGGGAGGCATGCGACCGGGCGGGCGCGCTGCTGATCTTCGACGAGGTCATCACCGGATTCCGGCTGGCCTACGGCGGGGCGACGGAAGTCTTCGGGGTCAGACCGGACTTGTGGTGCTTCGGCAAGGTCATCGGCGGGGGCTTGCCGCTCGCCGCTTTCGGCGGCCGCAGGGACCTGATGGAGCAGCTGGCTCCGCTCGGAGAGATCTACCAGGCGGGGACGCTCTCCGGAAACCCCTTGGCCACCGCCGCCGGTCTGGCCGTCCTGTCCGAGCTGGACCGTTCGTGCTACGCAGAGCTGGCGGAGCGCGTCGGCCGCCTGGGAGCCGGCTTGGCTGGTGCCCTGGGACCAGACGTACAAGTACCGGTGGTCGGACCCCTCGTGGGCCTGTTCTTCTCGGCCGAGACGGTCACGAGCTACGAGGGCGCGACCAAGTCGGCAGCCACCGGCCGCTACCCGGGCCTGATGCACGGCTTGCTGGAGCGCGGGGTGGCGATGGCGCCGGGCGCCTACGAAGTCCTTTTTCCGAGCCTGGCTCACGGCGATGCCGAACTCGACCGGACGGTCGAGGCGTTCGCCGACGCCGTGGCGGCGGGACTCTAGGAGCCGTCGGGGACCAGGCGGGCCAGGGCCCGGAGGGCCTTGTAGGCCGCCTCGGCTGGACCGACCTCGTCGGGGCGGAGGAGGTTGGCCATGATCCGAAGCACCCAGTCCATGAGGCTGCGGCTGCGCATTCCCGTGGAGACGAGCACCTTCATCAACTCGGGGTGACCGATGACCCGGACGAACGCCCGGGCCACCTTGTAGTACAGGTCGTACTCCAACTCGAGGCGCTTCTCGTAGGTGTGCAGCGCCATGCCGTCGCCGCTGGCCAGGGCCAGATGCACGGCGTCCGCGGCGAACCGGCCGGACTCGTAGGCGTACGCGATCCCCTCGCCGTTGAACGGGTTGATGGTCCCGCCCGCATCGCCGGTCACCAGCCAAGTCGGCCCGACGTGGGGGCCGACCGACATACCCATTGGAAGTCGGCCACCAGTGGCCGGACCGCACGACGTTTCGGGGCGGATCTCCCACGACGGCGGCGCGTATTCAGCGAAGTTCTGGAGGAGATGGGTGGTGTTGACCGCCTTCCACTGGTTGAACGTGGAAAGCAGCCCCACGCCGACGTTGATCCGCCCGTCGCCAACGGGGAAGATCCAGCCGTAACCGGGCAGGACGTTGCCCCCCTTGTCCCGGATGTCCAGCCAGCTGTCGATCCAGGGTTCATCGTGGCGGGGCGAGGTCCAGTAGCCGCGGATGGCCATTCCAAGCGGGTAGGACCGGTTGCGGCTGGTGCCGAGCGAGCGTCCGAAACGGGAGTTGGCCCCGTCCGCGACCACCGTGTAGCGAGCCCGTACCGCCACCGGGCCACCGTCGTTGTACTTGGACTTTACGGTGGCCCCACGCACCAGGCCGCCCTCGACCAGCGGCTCGATCGCTTCGGTGGCGTCCCACACCATCGCGCCGGCTTTGGTGGCCCGCTCGGCGACCAGGGCGTCCAGGTCCTTGCGGGTGATCACGTAGCCGTAACCGGGGAGGGTCGGATGGTCCGGCCACGTAAGTTCCAAGGTCCGGCCGAAGCCATGGGAACGCAACCCCGAGAAGCGATGGCCGGCGCCGGCCAGCTCGTCGCCGAGGCCCATGTCTTCGAGCTGGCGTACCGATCGCGGGGTCAGGCCGTCGCCGCAGGTCTTCTCCCTCGGGTAGCGCTTGCGTTCGACCAGGACCACGTCGTGCCCCGCGCTGGCCAACCAGTAAGCGCAGGCCGCACCCGACGGCCCGCCGCCCACGACCAGCACTTCGCAGGAACGCGGCGACACCCGACTCAGCGCATCCATAAGAGGAATCTAGGCGGTAAGGGCTGGCTACGAAGCAACTTGACGCAATTCTTCCACATGAGGCTGTTCATGGATGACGCCCCGTTCCGGCCTTGGCTGGCGGTGGCCGTGGGGGGTGGAAGTAACATCACCTACGTGGAGCAATACCTGCCGATCCTGCTGCTCATGGTCGTGGTCGGAGCGTTCGCGGGCGGGTCGGTCGCCGGTTCACGACTTCTTGGCCCCAAGCGCCCGACCGGGGCCAAAGAGGGCCCCTACGAGTCGGGCATCGCTCCTCGTTACGGGCCGGCTGCCCGGTTCCCAGTTCGCTTCTACCTGGTCGCGATGATCTTCATCATTTTCGACATCGAAGTGGTCTTCCTCTATCCGTGGGCGGTGATGTACCGCCAACTCGGGGTGTTCGGCCTGTCCGAGATGGCAGCGTTCGCGGTAGTCGTGTTCATCGCTTTCGCGTACATGGTGTCCAACGGGGCGCTCGACTGGGGACCGCATCAGAAGCGCGGCGTGCCGGCGACGGACCAGCTGACCAGGAGCACGACGTCGACCGTGCGCCGGGTGCCCCGCCCACACGAGCTCCTCCTTGGAGTCGGCCCGATCTCGATGGAGGACTACCCCGAACCCGAGGAGCCTGCGGCGCAGCCGGCTCCTAGCCCTTAGGACCGGCCGCGAAGCAGCGTGTGACGGCCCCCAGAAGACAGACGCGGCGCCGGCGAGCGTCTCGTCGCAGGAGGTTGGTCGCTCGGCGGTCGGCTGTGCAGTGCGACTGGTTGGCATACCAGCGGGGGGTCGTCCTACGGTGCGAGACGGAAGGAGTCACTAGATGGGTTTAGAGAATCTCCAACACAACTTCCTTACCGGAACCGTCGAAGGCTTGGTCAAGTGGGCGCGCGCGTCCAGTTCGTGGGGGGCAAACTTCGGCCTGGCCTGCTGCGCCATGGAAATGATGGCCTCGGGCGCGGCCAACTTCGACCTGGCCCGGTTCGGCATGGAGGTTTTCCGGGCGTCGCCTCGTCAAGCTGACGTGCTGATCGTCGCCGGGCGGGTGAGCCAAAAGATGGCCCCGGTCCTGCGCCAGGTGTACGACCAGATGATGGAGCCGAAGTGGGTCATTTCTATGGGCGTGTGCGCCAGCACCGGCGGAATGTTCAACAACTACGCCATCGTTCAAGGGGTCGATCAGATCGTCCCGGTCGACGTCTATGCACCCGGGTGCCCTCCGGGCCCGGAGACGCTCATCCACTCGATACTGACCTTGCATCAGAAGATTCGCACCGGGGAGATAACCCGTCGAAGCTCGACGGGGCAGGGAGCCGGCATCCACCTCGAGCCCGCCAGCCACCCGCCGGCGCGGCTCCAGGCCTTATGAGCGCGGCCGCGGCCGCGGCCGCCGCCGAACCGGCCGAACCGGTTGAGCCAGGCGACACACCGAGCGCACCCGACCCACCCGCGGTATCCGGGGCGGAGACGCTTCACGGCTGTCCCGTCGGGGACAGCCTTGGAGCCGCGGTGGTGCACTGCAACCGGGATCAGTATCTGGACCTGTGCTCGGCTCTGAAAGCGGACGGCTATGCCTTACCGGTCGGAGTGACCGGAGTGGACTACCTCACCCATCCCGGGCGCGACCTACCCGAAGGAATCGACGCCGAGCGCTTTGAAGTAGTGGTGGAGCTGCTGTCGCTCACGGATAGGGCCCGGCTGCGCGTGCGATGCCAAGTTCCGGGCGACGACCCTCGGGTGCCCACACTGTTCGGCTTGTGGCCTGGAACCGAAGCCCACGAGCGCGAGACGTACGACATGTTCGGCATCGAGTTCCAAGGTCACCCCGATCCGTCGCGGATCCTCATGCCCGAGGAGTGGGAAGGGCACCCGCTGCGCAAGGACTACGACACCGGCCACATCCCGGTCCAGTTCAAAGAGGCGCCGAGTTGAGTGACATCGAGTCTCCTCGCAAGGTGACGCTGATCGACCGGCTTCTCGGCCGGATCCCTCCGGGCGGCCCCGAACTGACCGAGTTTCTCGTAAGCAAGACGGACGAGGGCATCCAGGAAATGGCCCCCCGTTCGAGGACTTCGGCCCGTGAGCTCAACTTGGAGTCGGGGTCCGTGCTGCGCCTCCCCGAAGGGGTGGAGCTCAACCGGGCCGACATCGACGTGGAAACGCCCGAGGACGAGAGCATGATCCTCAACCTGGGGCCGTCGCACCCATCTACGCACGGGGTGCTCCGGGTGATGGTCGAAATCGACGGCGAGACGGTGCTTCGATCCAAGCCCGTCGTCGGTTATCTCCACACCGGTATGGAGAAGACGGCCGAGGAGCTGATGTACCACCAGGGTTCGACCAACGTCACCCGCATGGACTACCTGGCCCCTTTCTTCAACGAACTGGCGTTCTGCCTCAGCGTGGAGAAGCTGCTCGATATCGAGATCCCGGCCCGGGCGACCTGGATCCGCATGCTCATGTGCGAGTTCAACCGCATCAGCTCGCACTTCCTCTGGCTGGCCACCAACAGCGCCGACCTGGGCGCCATCAACATGTTGGTGTACGGCTGGCGCGAGCGAGAAATGGTCCTAGCCTTCTTCGAGAAGGTCACCGGGCTGCGCATGAACCACAACTTCTTCCGCCCCGGAGGCGTGGCCGCCGACCTGCCCGACGGGTGGCACGACGATGCTCTGGCCCTGTGCCAGGCCATCCCGCGCCGGATGGACGAGTACGACGACCTGCTCACGGGCCAGCCGATCCTGCAGAACCGGCTCCAAGGCGTCGGACCTCTGGATGCGGAGACCGCCATCGGCCTGGGTGTCACCGGCCCGCTGTTGCGCTCGACCGGTGTGGCGTGGGACTTAAGGCGGGACCAGCCCTACCTCGCCTACGACGACGTCGACTTCGACGTGATCGTTGGGACCAGTGGGGACTGCTGGGACCGCTACGCCATCCGGTTTAACGAGATCCGCGAGTCGGTCCGGATCATCGAGCAGGTAATCGACCTCATGCCCGCCGGAGACTTCCGCACCCAGGACAAGAAGATCACGCCTCCCCCGCGCAATCGCATCGACGAGTCCATGGAAGCGCTCATCCATCATTTCAAGCTGTACACCGAAGGGTTTCGAGTTCCGACCGGCGAGGCGTACGTCCCGATCGAAAGCCCTCGCGGTGAGAGCGGCTGCTACATAGTGTCGGATGGCACGTCGAGGCCCTACCGGATGCACATGAGGGCGGCCAGCTTCGCCAACCTGCAAGCCATGGCTCCGCTGGCTAGAGGAGCCCTTCTCGCCGACACCATCGCCATCGTCTCGACCATCGACCCCGTTCTCGGGGACGTGGATCGGTGAGGCGAACTCTTTTCTCAGCGAGTTGGACCGCAGGTCCCTCGATGGGCAAGGATCGGGCGTGCCTCGGCTGAACCCCGGCAACCTTCATAGGGCGCGCGACCTCGTCGCGCTATACCCCGAACCCCGGTCGGCCCTGATCCCGATCCTGCACGTGTTGCAGGAGCAGGACGGGTACCTGACCGAGGACGGGATGGCCCACGTGGCCGAGTTGCTCGGTCTGGCGGCCGCGGAGGTCCGGGGCACGGCGAGCTTCTACGACATGTTCCACTTCGAGCCGGTCGGAAAGTACCTGGTCGCGGTGTGTACCAACATCGCTTGCATGCTGCAAGGGGCCTACCGGCTGCTCGAGCACGCTGAGGAACGCCTCGGAGTGGCCCCGGGCGGTACCACAACGGACGGGTTGTTTACCCTCGAGGACGCCGAGTGCCTGGCCCTTTGCGGCAACGCTCCCTGCGTCACGGTCAACTGGCGGTTCTTCGGTGACGTGGACCTGCAGGGCTTCGACGATCTCGTCGGCGATCTAAGGGCCGGCCGCTTGGACGACGAAGTGCCGCCGCACGGCACTTTGAGCCGGGTGGATCGCTCCGTCGGGCTGGCGGCGCCGCAGGCTGCGAGTGGTTCGTCGGGCGCGACCGTCGGGTCGGGATCGCCTGGCGACGGGCCGCGATCCCATGCGCAGCCCGACCTGGGCACCCACCGCTCCACCGCCGCCACCGCCTCGATGAACGCCGGTCACTTGGACGGTCGCCGATGACGCTGACCGACGCACCCCGCATCGTCAGCCGGCGGCTGGGCCAACCCGGTTCGTGGACTCTGGCTTCCTATTTGGCCGACCACGGCTACGAGGGCCTTCGGGCCGCTTTGGCCATGACTCCCGAGCAGATCCGCGACCAGGTCAACACGGCCAACATCCTCGGCCGCGGCGGCGCCGGATTCGAGGCCGGCCGCAAATGGGGCATGCTGCGCCAGTCCCAACCCGTGTACCTCACCATCAATGGGGACGAGAGCGAGCCGGCCACCTTCAAGGACCACCTGCTCATCGAGCGGGACCCCCACCAGATCCTGGAGGGGGTGATCATCTCGGCCTACGCGCTCCAGGTGACCCGGGCGTTCATCTACGTGAGGGGCGAGTTCGCGCTCGGGCTCGAGCGAATGGAAGAGGCCCTGAACGACGCCTACCGCCACGGCGCGGTGGGGGCGAACATCTTCTCGTCGGGGTTCTCGCTCGACATCGTCATCCACCCCGGCGCCGGCGCCTACATCTG
>PMHU01000110.1 GCA_003156795.1 Acidimicrobiaceae bacterium | reverse complement strand
CAGTTCTTCCAGCTTCCCTACGCGCTCATCGCAGTGTCGGTCGCCACGTCGATCATGCCCGGCCTGGCCCAGCGTTGGACGTCTGGCGACACGCGAGGATTCGAGCGCGAGTTCGTGTACGGCCTTCGGGTGACCCTCGCCATTCTCATCCCGGCGGGCATGGTCTACGTGGCGGTGGCCCAACCCTTCATCCAGCTGGCGATCCACCACGGTCGGGTGACCCAATCGGGCGCCCACCTGGTCAGCTCCAGCCTGGCTCTGTTCGCGGTCGGCCTGCCTGGGTTCAGCGCCTATTTCTTACTCATGCGGGCCTACCAGGCCATGNNCGCTGCTCGGCGTGCCCGGCCTGGCTCTGGCGTGGGTCGGCCCGTACACGATCGCCTCGATCGTCGCCGCCTGGGACCTGCGCAAGCGGGTCGGCCCCCTTGGGGGCGCGACCACGGTCAGGGCCCTGGTCCGGGTGACGATCGCGAGCGCCCTGACGGTCCTGGTCGTCGTGCTGGTCGGTCTGCCGTTCCGAGGGCGGGGGGGCGACCCCATCCTCGTCGCCCGGCTCGTCGTCCAGATCGGCGTCGGTGGCTTCGTGTACCTAGGCCTGGCCAGGGTCATGCGCATCCCGGAGCTGCGCCCCGTGATGCTCCTGGCGCGCCGCCTGCTGGCCGGACGCTAGGACCCTGGCGCCTGGGCCACGAGCGACCAGACTCCGGTGACGCTGACGGTCACTTGCTGGGTCCCGGCTTGGATCGGGACGGGCGTCGCCGCAGCACCGCCCGCCGAAGCGAAGCTTTCCGGGTAGGGGCTGGTGGTCTGTTGCGGGGAGTCGGTGAGTGAGATCAGCGACCCGAGCCGCTCTCCCGCGGCGGCCGCCAACTCCTCGGCGTCGACTCGGGCGGCGGTGACAGCTTGAGTCCGGGCGGACGCCAGATAAGGGTTGGTACTGGACAGGGACAGGTTGGCCATGTCCAGTCGCCCGTCGTCGCCGGCCGCGCCGAGGGCGTCGTCGATCATCGTCCCGGCCTTGGCCAGGTTCCGTACCGTGGCGGTCACTTCGTCGTAGACCTGATAGCCAGCACTGGCGGGATAGGCCTGCTGCAGGGACAACCCGGTGGTTTGCAGGTCGGCGGCGACCAGTCCGTCGTGCTCCAGAGCCTGTTGCACCCTGACTGCGACGGCGTTGTTTTCCGCCAGCGACGTAGCCACGTGCGCCGCCGTGGTCGTCACGCCGATGCCGATGGTCAGAGTGTCCGGCTCGCCGTTGACGGTGCCGACCCCCACGGTCGTGATCGTTGCGCCCGGGCTGCCGTTTGAGGCCAGGACCGCCGGCCCGGCCGATTTGACGTCCGTCGACGCGGGCCGGGCGCCGCCGCCGCAACCGGCCAGTCCGAGAGTGAGCGCCGCACCCAAGGTGGCAGCGATGGTCAGGTAGGCACGCATCGTCATGCCCCTTCGACGGATCACGAGGTCCCGCCGGTTCCCGCTATTTCAGAACGCGCCTCGGGCCAGGACGCCACACGTGGACGCGTTCACGACCACGACTATGTGCGAGTGCGGCATGGCGTAGACGAAGACCTCCGCTTGGGTCCCGTCGTACTCGAGCGTGGCCACCTTTTCGGGAGAAGTGTTGGCGCTGACGCCGGCAGCGGCGAACGGGGCCCGGCACCGACCCAAAGAAGTCATCGCCGAGTTGTAGAGAACGTTCGGTGTACGCGCCGCGGGTGCCTGCGCCCTCAGGTTCTGGATCAGCGCGGCCATGTCCGAGAAGCTGCCCAACGAGCCCTGCGCCGGGCTCGCGGAGTCCGGACCAGCACCGACTCCCCGAGCCTGGGACGCCGAGGCGCCCGCAGGCGGACTGGGCGCGGCCGCTTTGGCCGTGGTGGACGAGGCCGCCTCCGAAGATCGCGCGCTCGTTGCGGTGGTGTGCTCGTGGCCGATCCGCGAGAGACCGAACGCCATGCCCGCTACGAGCACGATCGCGGCAGCGGCAGCCGCAGCCGCGCCGCGGCCCCCGCTGATTCCCGCCAGTCGACGCCGGCGCGCCGCCCCCAGGTCGATGGGACCGGACCCGCCCGCCCTCTCACTCGAGTCGAAAGCCGCCAGGGCCGCTTGAACGGCGGCGTCGCGTTGGCCTTCGGAAGCTANNGGGCCTGGCTCCAGCCCGCCAGCCGGGCTGCGCACTCAGGGCACCCGTCGGCATGGGCCGCGTCGGAAGGCTCGGCCACGCCGTCCAGCAACGCCGAGAGCCGCTCGTCGTCGAGGTGTGGCCCAAGTGGCCCCACTGATCCCTCCGTCACGAGTCGCTCCTCGCGGGAGCCAGCATGGTGGCTAGAGACGATCGCCCTCGAGCAATCCGCGAGCGCACCGTCCCTGCCGGTACCTCCAGCACCTCCGCGATCTCCGCGTAATCCAGCCCGCACAGATCGCGCAGAACAACGGGCGCCCGGAACTCGACGGGTAGTCGCATCAGTGCCGCGTCGACGTCCGCTCGGTCGGCGACGCCCTCAGGAGTCGGGAACCCCGACGAGCCGGTGCCGAGCACTCGAAGCGGAGGTTCGGACAGTTCGTCCAAATCGAGGCTGGGACGGCGCGACCGTCGCCTGAGCTCGTCGATGGATGCGTTGACGGCGATCCGGTAGGTCCAAGTGGCAAACCGGCTCCGGCCGTCGAAGCGAGGCAGACCGCGCACGACCGCGATCATCGCTTCCTGGGTGGCATCGGCCGCGTCAGCGTCGCTGCCCGTGAGACGCCGGCATACGGCGAAGACGCGGTCATAGTTGCTGCGCAGAAGTGTTTCGAGCGACTCCCGGTCACCGTTGCGCGCCCTGACAACCAGCGCCTCCTCGTCGGCACCAGCCTGGTCCTGTGGGGTTCCGTCCGGTTCGCCGTCGATGGGGCCAAGGGTATCGAGCCGACCCGCTCGCAAACGTCGGGCTCCTGGCAAGCGATGGTGGTCTCACCTGGATTGGACGGCCCCCAAGGCCCAACCGGTTCCGCCGAGCGGAAGATTGCTGCCGAGCCGTCGTGCTGACCAGGTCCTGGCGGTTGCGGGCCGGACCGCCAGGGCGGGTCGGGGCGGCCGGTTTGGATTGTGGCATCGTCGTGAACATGGACAGGTCTGAACGTGAAGTGGAGTGGGAGTTCTTCAAGAAGGGGGCGATTGTCCTCTTCGGCGTCACGCTGTTGCAAGCCGCGTTGGCGGGAGCCTACTTAGCCGCATTTCACGCTCCGTCGCCCCGCCGGGTACCAGTCGCGGTGGTCGGTTCCAAAGCGGTCGCCGACCACCTCTCTGAGGCCGCTCGCGGGGCCCTCTCGGTGCGCGTCGTGTCCGACAGGGCAAAGGCCGAACACGACATTCGCAGCCAGCAGATCTACGCCGCCTATGTGCCCGGGCAGCCAGCAACCGTCCTGGTCGCCAGCGCATCTGGCCAGTCGCTGGCCTCATCCCTGCCCGCCGACTTTGCCGCGGTGAGCCAGGCCTTGGGAACGACTCAGCACACCGTGGACCTGGCTCCGCTCCCCGCAGGCGACCCGCGAGGGCTGAGCATTTTCTATCTGGCCTTCAGCTGGGTGTTCGGGGGTTACTTCGGGGCGGTAGCCCTCAACGCGGTCCGAGGCGATCGACGTTTCTTGCGGCGCAACGCCGCCACCCGGATCATTGGGTTCCTCATCTTTGCCGTCGGCGGCAGTCTCGGCACCGTCACCATCGCCACCTTTGGAGTCCACGCCTTTCCCAGCGGCCATTACTGGACCCTCGCCGGGCTTGGGGCGCTGACCATGTTTTCGGTCACGATGGCCGCCAGCGCCCTCATCTCGGTGCTCGGCACCGCTGGCACGGCGCTGGTGATCGTGCTCTTCGTCGTGCTCGGGACGCCGGCCTCAGACGGTGCCGTGGCCATCCAGTTGACCGGCGGCGGGCCATGGAAGATCCTCACGAGCGTCCTTCCCACCGGCGTGGCCGTCCGGGCCGTCCGCAGCGGCGTGTACCTCTCGGGCGTAAATCTGGTCCAGTACGTGGTGACGCTGCTGGCCTATGCCGCCGGTGGAGCGGCCATCCTGCTCGGGCTCGGCCTGCGCAACAGCTCCGTCGGCTACGCCCAGAAGCCGGCAGACGAACCTGCCTAGCGCCTCAGGCGACCCCGCCGGCTCCTCCCGGCCGCTCCGCTCCGCAGATCGAGATCGCCTCGCCGTACAACAAGCGCTTGTGGGCCCGCAGGACGCCACGGTCCTTGGACGCCAACTCGGCCGCGATCTCAACCGCCCGCGCCACCACGGCATCCTCGGGTACCGCCTCGGCCGCGATACCGGCGGCCACCGCTTCCGACCCCGGGTAACGGCGGCCCGTCAGAGCGGCTTCGGCCAGGGTCGCGGGAGGTAGGTGGGCTGCGAGGACGGCATGCATCTCGGGGGTGAGCGGGAGGCCGAGGTCGACCTCGGGCAGGCACCAGTAGCCACGGTCCTGGCGCATGACGGCCCGGTCGTGAGCGGAGGCCAACATGGCGCCGCCGGCGAATGCGTGGCCGTTGATGGCCGCAACCGTGTAGACGTTGAGACCGAGGACCCGCCCGAGAAGGCGGTGGACGTCGTCCAAGAAGCCTTCCGTGCCTTCGCCGGCTCCGAGCCAATCGAGGTCGAGCCCGTTGGAGAAGAACTTGCCGGAGCCCGTGGTTACCAGCGCGCAGGGCCCTTCGACGGCCTCGACCTCGTCGAGGGCCGCGTGCAGAGCGTCCACGGAGATTCGATTGAATCGGTTCTCCCCGTCCGCCATGCGCAGCACCCGGACGAGGCCACGAGCTTCCAGGTCGATCATCAGGTGAAGTCTCGCCGATCTCGGCCGAGGCGGAAGAGCCGGTCCTTATCGACGACCATCCGGCGAGCGGGTCGTCCGCCACGCCGCGATACGTGATTTGACGCCGCTGGTCGGCGAACCCGGCTGGGGCGCTTCCACCGGACGAGGACCGCTATGCCCGACCGCGGCTGCGGGTGCGGGCTTAACCGACATCGGCTCGGGAGACGCCTGGTCCCAAGCGATGATCCAACCGGCGCCGTTCATCCGGTAATCCTCGGTGTGGGTGGCGCAGAGGGGAAGCGGTCCGGGAAGGGTGTCTCGGATCATGGAAGCAGCGGCGCGGCGGTCGCAGTCATCGACGCGACATCTGTCGGACGGGTTCATGCCCGATCCTTCCTCTCGAGGCTCACCGGCTTTCAGCCTACGAGCATCTGCGGCCGCGTGGCGCCGGGGAACTATGACGACGGCGGTTGCTCACCCGCGAACTTGCCGGCTCCGGGCGAAAGGGCGGCCACGTGGCGGTGGATCTCTTCGAGCAGGTCCGTGTGCTGTTTCACGGTCTGGGTGAGGGCCGTGTTGTCGTTGACGAGAGCTTTGAGGTCTTCGGTGTTCTTCTCGGTGTGGAGGGCGATCTCCGACGACACGGCGTCGGATCGCTTGGCCGCGATCAACAGCGCCGCGGCCTGCACGCCGGCCAGCATCGACAAGAACAGGTTCAACAGGATGTACGGATAGGGGTCGAATCCGTGCTTGCCGTGCTGGCCACCCAGGTAGAAGGCCGAGTTGGCGATGGCCCAGACGATCATGATGCCGAAGAAGCAGAATACGAAGGGCCACGAGCCCATCATGTTGCGCATGCGGTCGGCCGCCCGCTCGCCCAGCGTCAGCTGATCACCGGAGCGGACCCCGGGATGCTTGTTCCAGTGGGTCTGCCAACCGTGTGCTGCCACGCACGCGATCGTCGCACACGCCGATTCACGAGACGGAGATGGTCGCGACGCTCGTCTCGCTGAATCCGGGCCGTCCTAGCGCTGGTCGGTCTCGCCCCACCCCCCTCCACCGGGCGTCAGCAGGCACACCGCATCGCCCGCATCCAGCTCGATGGTGACCTTGTCGCCGACAGGGACGCGGCGAAGTTCGTCGCCTGACGGCCAGAGCCAGTTCTCACCGGCCGCCCCCGGGGAACCGCCCGCCAACCCCCACGGCCGGCTCACGCGGCGTTCGGTGATCAGCGAGGCCGTCGTCGGCTCGAGGACTTGGATGACCCTCTCGATCCCGTCGCCGCCCGGCCACCGACCACCTCCCCCACTGCCTTCCCGCAAGCGGTAACGAAGGACGCGAACCGGATGGGCCCGCTCCAGCGCTTCTGTCGGCGTGTCGCGGGTGTTGGTCATGGCGGTGTGGACGCCGTTCATCCCCGCTCGGCCCGGCCGGCCTCCCTGCCCACCGCCGATGGTCTCGTAATAGACCCAGCCGGATTCGCCTCCGAGGATCAGGTTGTTCATCGTCCCTTGTCCGGCGGCTCCGACTCGTTCGGGGACCGCCGACGCCAGCGCGAGCAAACACACATCGGCCACCCGCTGACTGACCTCGACGTTGCCGGCTCCGACCGCGGCCGGGGGTCGGGCCGCCACGATTGATCCGGCCGGCGCGACCACGTGCACGGGCCGCAAGGCCCCGCCGTTGGCCGGGATGGTCGGGTCGGTCGCGCTGCGAACCGCCCAGGCCACCGCGCTCGCCGTGACCGCCTCGACGGCGTTGACGTTGCCCGGCTGCTGCAAGTCGGTGCCAGTGAAGTCGAAGGTGGCGTCGGAGCCGTGCACGGTCAACCGCAGCCGGATCGTGACCGGGCCGCCACCTTCGGGTCCGATCGAGTCGAGAACGTCAGACACTTCCCACCCGCCGTCGGGGATCTCGGTCAGCGCCCGTCGCATCCGACGCTCCCCGTAGGCGAGTACTTCGTCGAAGTGCTCCGTCCACGGACCGTCGAGGCCTCGGCAAACGGCCGCCATGCGCTCCACCCCGATCCGGTTCGCACCGGCTTGGGCTTCGATGTCGCCGCGCCGCTCCGTCGGCGTGCGGGAGTTGGCTTCCAGCAAGGCCACCACGCCGGGAGTAAAGCGAACGGGCGGTATCCGCAAGCCCTCCTGATAGATCTCGGTCGCGGCGGGCGGCATCGAGCCCGGCACCATGCCCCCGACGTCGGCGTGATGGGCCCGGTTGGCGACCCAGCCGGCGATGCGGCCGTCGACGTGGCACGGGGCTACCAGGGTGATGTCATTGAGGTGGGTGCCGCCCGCGAACGGGTCGTTCAGGACGATCTGGTCTCCTGGGCCCACGTCGATACCGGCGCCGATGGCCGCCGCCACCGATGCGGGCATGCTGCCCAAGTGGACCGGTATGTGCTCGGCCTGAACCAGCAGCTCGCCGCCGGCCCCGAAAGCGGCGGCCGAGCAGTCGGCTCGTTCCTTGATGTTCGGAGAAAATGACGACCGCCTCAGCACCTCGCCCATCTCGGTGGCCACCCCGGTGAGCTGCGAGATGAGTACCTGCAGCGCGGCGGCGTCCACTCAACCGCCTCTCGTCAGGATCCACGAGCCGGACGGATCGACCTCGGCCGTCCACCCGGTCGCCACCCAAATGGTGCAGTCGGGCTCGGCTATGAACGCGGGGCCGGACCTGCGTCCGCGCCGCTCCGGCGCAGCCAGCGCGGCCACTTCTACCGGTGAGTCCACCTGGGCGGTGGCCCGCACGGCGACCACTTCGACCGGCGCCCCTTCGAGCGCGTACCCCCTTCGCGCCGCGTGCTCCCCGGCGAAGGCGGCCACCGACGGGACCGTCAGCTCGTGGCTCTGCCCGGCGTAGCGGCAGTCATAGCCCACCGTCACCCGATCCACGCGGCCGCCTGCCGCCTGGCCCGCCTCCGCGCCGAGCGCAGCCGCCCTGGCCGCGGCGCCTTCGTGGTCGGCCGGATCCGGCCACGACCGGACCAGGTCGACTTGGCGCGGGGCCGCGAGTATCCCCACCGCGGACAGCACCCCCGCTCGAGGAGGTACCACCACGGCGGGCATCCCGAGGGCGTCGGCCAAGGCGCACGCGTGCAGCGGCCCGGCCCCGCCGAACGCCACCAAGGCCAGACCCGCGGGATCGACTCCCCGGGCCACCGTCACGGCGCGCACGGCTTGGGTCATGGCCTCGTCCACCACTGAGATGACGCCCTCTGCGCTCACGCCTGCCGCCGCGAGGGATTCGCCGGCCGCGTGGACGTCCAGGCGGCCCAACCCGGGCAGGCCGTCTGGCGGTATCCGGCCGGCCACGAGATCGGCGTCGGTGACGGTCGGCCGGGTGCCTCCCCGCCCGTAGCAGCACGGGCCCGGCTCGGCCCCGGCGCTCTTCGGGCCCGCCACCAGGGCTCCTCCGGCGTCGATCCCGGCGATGGATCCGCCCCCCGCTCCGATGGTCAACACGTCGAGGGAGGGCATCCGGATGGGAAGGCCCGCCACCAGCCTCTCGGCCGCGGGCTCCGGCCGGCCCCCCCGGATCAGGCAGACGTCGGTGCTGGTGCCACCCATGTCGAGGGTCACGCACTCGCCGAACCCGGCGGCGCCGGCCGCGGCCGCGGCGGCCAGCACTCCACCGGCCGGGCCCGACAGAAGCAACGACACCGGCCGGGCCGCCGCCTCCTCCAGGGGGATCAGCCCGGCCGCGGAGGTCAGCACCAATACGTGGGGCGCCAGTGCGGCGAGCGCGTCCAGATAGGCGGCGCACGAGCGGCGCAGATAGGCGTCCGCGACCGTGGTTGCCGTCCGTTCGTACTCGCGGTACTCAGGGGAGAGAGCAGACGAGCGCACCACCACGACCGAGCCGGACAGGGCCCGCTCGACTCGAACCTCGTGGTCGGAGTTGAGATCGGAGTGGAGCAAGCAGACGGCCACCGCGTCCAGGCCGGACGGCAAGATCGGGATGGACCCGAGGGGGACGATCTCTTTTCCCTTCGAGTCCATGCGCCCCGTAACTTCGAAGCGGAGATGGCGGGCAACCAAAGGATCGGGACGGTCGGCCCAGATGTCGTACAGCGACGGCCGGGCCTGCCGGGCGATCTCGATGACGTCTCGCTGGCCCTCGGAGCTGATGAGCGCCACTCGGCCGCCCTGCCGTTCGAGCAAGGCGTTGGTCGCCACCGTGGTTCCGTGGGCCAGCGTCTCGGTGCCCCCCGCCAGCTGGAGGCCGGCCGCCACCGCCGCCGCCGGATCGCCCGGGGTGGACAGGAGCTTCACCACGTTCCCCGTCGCGGTGACGACGTCGGTGTAGGTGCCGCCGGTGTCGACTCCGACCCGGATGTTCAACTGCGGCGGACCGCAGATCTCACCCGGTCGGGTGGGCCGAGGTCGCCCGGCTCCCCATCGCCGGCACGCCCGTTCTGGGTCGTGGCCGCTTCGACGGCGAGACGGTCGACGAGGTCGTTCATGGGGTCGCCGCCGTGGCCCTTGACCCAGCGGAAGCGCAAGCCATCCGGATCGGCGCGGTAGGCGTCGATCAGCGGTTCCCACAGATCGCGGTTCTTGACCGGCTGCTTCTGGCTGTTCCGCCAGCCGTTCGCCAGCCAACCCCGCCACCAGCGGTCCCTGAAACAGTTGACGACGTAGGTCGAGTCGCTCACGATCTCGAGCGGGCGGCCGAGGGCGCTGACCGCCTCGAGGGCAGCCTGGATTTCCATCCGCTGGTTGGTCGTGTGGGCGGCGGCGCCGCTGCGGTAGGGGCCTCCGGGCACCGCCCAGGCCCAACCGCCCGGCCCCGGGTTACCGGAGCAAGCGCCGTCGGTGTACACGATGGTGGGGGGTTGGCTCACCCTTCCAGCATGCCCGCTTCCGGCTCGGTGCCCGCGGCTGCGGCGTCGGCCGCGTACGGCCGGACGGCGGCCAGGAGTATCAAGGCCCCGACGCCGAGCGGGACGAGCATGACCAAGAAGGCGTCGCGCAGCGCCAGTCCGCCGGCCAGATTCCGAGCCGCGTGAGAGCCGTGGACGTGCCGGCCGAAGGCCGTCGCCACCAAGCCGAACGTGACCGGCCCCAAGGTGCTACTGACCAGGGTCAGAAGACCCTTGGCCGCCTCGGCGCGGCCGCGAATGCTCGCACCCACGATGTCGACCCGGACCGCATCCAGGCAGGGCCCGGCCCCGCCCAGGATGCTGGCGCCGAAGAAGAGCAGGAACCCGGTGACCACGACCGAACCGCTCAAGAGGGATCCGGCGAAGAAGAAGGTGGCCGTGAGCTGGCAACCCGCCGCCACCACCAGCCGGCGGCTCCCTCCCCTCTCCCTGGTCAGGCGGTCGCCGATGCGGCCGCCGACCAGGATTCCGGCTATCACCCCCACCGCCATCAACGGGGCGAGGCCGTCGACGAAGGCATTCGACAAGCCGTATCGCTCGGTGATGAACAGAACGGCGAACGACGCCACCCCGGCGAAGAAGAAGTTTCCGACCGAGTCCGCGGCGATGACCACCACGTTGGTCCGGATGTGCAGTAGCGACCTGATTACGTCCCACAACGGTGGACCGGGTTCCCGGACCGGAGCGGGGTCCTCGAGGGAGTGGGCCGCCACGGCCACGAGCAGCCCGGCGGCCGCCAGCCACCAGAAAAGCCAGCGCCAGTCGAGCAGCCGCACCGCGATCGCGCCCAGAAGGAAGCAAACCGCGGTGCCGATCGCCTGACCGGCGTCGAGGGTCGCCAGGGCCTTACCCCGATCGCGCACCGAGTAGATGTCAGCGGCCAGCGAGACGGCCACGGGCCGAGCGATGGTCGCCACCCCGCCGGCGACTATGCGAGCCGCGGCCAGCAGGAACAGACCGGTTGCGAAACCGACCACGCCGAGCGCCAAGCTCCAAATCACGAGGGCGACCACGACCACGGCGGCGCGGCGCCGGCGGTCGACCAAGCCCCCGGCCGGCAAGGCGCAAAAAGCGCCGGTCCCGCTCGCCAACGACGCCACCAGGCCGAGTTGGGCGGTGGTGATGTGCAAGTCCGAGCGCAGAGCGGGAGCGACCACACCGACCGCGGCCGCGTCGGCCTTGGCCAAGCCGACCACCGAGGCGATGATCAAACCGTTGCGCCAGCTTGTTGTTCTCAACCTTCTCCCGATCGATCGGCGCCGGCGACAAGTGTGACCGCGAACGGGATGGGCGCGCCCACCGCGGCAATCGGCGCGAGCATGGAGGCGTGATATTCGACGGCTTCTCGCACCAGCTTCCCGACATCGATCCGGAGGAGACGGCGGAGTGGGTCGATTCCTTCGACGCCATAGTCGACAGCGGGGGCAAAGCCAGGGCCCGGTTCCTCCTCATGAAGCTCCTGGAAAGGGCCCGGGAAAACCAGGTCGGGTTCCCCGCGACGGTCTCGACGCCTTACGTCAACACCATCCCGCCCGACCAGGAGCCGTGGTTCCCCGGCGATGACTACATCGAGCGCCGCATCCGCGCCTACGTCAGGTGGAACGCAGCCATCATGGTGGTGCGGGCCAACCACGCAGCTGAAGGGATCGGCGGCCACCTGGCCACCTACGCCAGCTCGGCCAGCCTTTACGAGGTCGGCTTCAACCACTTCTTCCGGGGCAAGGGCAACGGGCAGGCCGGCGACCAGGTGTTCTTCCAGGGCCACGCGGCGCCGGGCATATACGCCCGGGCCTACATGGAAGGCCGGCTCAGCGAGAAGCAGCTGTGGTACTTCCGCCGGGAGCTGCAAGGGCGCATGCCCGGCCCGAACGGGGAACCCGGCCCCGGAGGGCTGTCCTCCTATCCCCACCCGCGGTTGATGCCCGACTTCTGGGAATTTCCAACCGTTTCTATGGGCCTGGGCCCTCTCAACGCCATCTACCAGGCGCACTTCAACCGGTACTTGCACAACCGGCGCGTGGTTGACACGTCGGGAAGCCGGGTGTGGTGCTACTTGGGCGATGGCGAATGCGACGAGCCGGAGACGCTCGGCGCCCTTTCCCTGGCCGGGCGGGAGCAGCTCGACAACTTGACGTTCATCGTCAACTGCAACTTGCAGCGGCTCGACGGTCCGGTGCGCGGCAACGGGAAGATCATCCAGGAGCTGGAAGCGACTTTCCGAGGCGCGGGCTGGAACGTCATCAAGGTGGTGTGGGGCTCGAAGTGGGACGAGTTGCTCGCCCGCGATGTCGACGGCGTGCTCCTCAACAAGATGAACACGTCCGTGGACGGCGAGTTCCAGAAGTACGCGACCGAAGACGGCTCCTACATCCGCGAGCATTTCTTCGGCCCGGACCCCCGGCTCCGGGCCCTGGTAGAGCACCTGTCCGACGACGACCTCCGCAACCTGCCTCGCGGTGGCCACGACTACCGCAAGCTGTACGCGGCCTATAAGGCCGCCACCGAGACGACCGGCCAGCCGACCGTGATCCTGGCCAAGACCATCAAAGGTTGGACCCTCGGGCCGGAGATCGAAGCCCGCAACTCGACCCATCAAATCAAGAAGATGACCCCCCCGCAGCTGAAGCTGCTGCGCGACCGTCTCTACCTGCAGGAGGAGATTCCCGATTCTGCACTGGAGAAAGGCGAGCCGCCGTTCTTCTGCCCGTCGCCGGACTCGGTCGAGTACCAGTACATGATCGAGCGCCGCCAAGCCCTCAACGGGTCGCTCCCGCACCGGATCGTGCGGGCCAAGCCCCTACCCCCGCCCGCGGACAAGACCCTGAGCGAGTTTGCAGCCGGGTCCGGAAAGCGCGAGGTCTCCACCACGATGGCCTTCGCCGTGATGCTGCGAAACCTGTTGCGGGACAAGGGCATCGGCCAGCGCGTCGTTCCCATCATCCCCGACGAGGCCCGCACCTTCGGAATGGACGGCCTGTTCAAGGAAGTGAAGATCTACGCCCCCCAAGGTCAGCTCTACGAGCCGGTCGACTCGAAGCTGATGCTGTCGTATTCCGAGGCCAAGGACGGTCAGATCCTCGAGGAGGGCATCACGGAGGCGGGGGGCATGGCCGACTTCACGGCCGCCGGGACTTCGTATGCGACGTGGGGCCAACCCATGATCCCGTTTTTCATCTACTACTCCATGTTCGGCTTCCAGCGCATCGGAGACCTGGCGTGGGCGTTCGGAGACATGCGGGGCCGCGGTTTCATGCTCGGCGGCACGGCCGGGCGGACCACCCTTCACGGGGAGGGCTTGCAACACGGGGACGGGCACTCGCTGGTGTTGGCGTCGACGTTCCCAAACCTGTGCGCCTACGACCCGGCGTTCGCCTACGAAGTCGCCGTGATCGTGGGAGAGGGGATCCGACGCATGTACGGACCCGAGCCCGAGGACGTCTTCTACTACCTCACCTTGTACAACGAGAACTACCAGATGCCGGCCAAGCCCGACGGCGCAGACGAAGGGATCCTCCGCGGTCTGTACCGCTTCGCGGCACCTCCCGAAGGGCCGTCCCGACAAGCGACGATCCTGTTCTCCGGCACCGGCTGCCAAGCTGCCTTGGAAGCCCAGAGGCTGCTCGCCGCGGACCACGATGTGGCCGCCGAGCTGTGGTCGGCCACCAGCTACAAGGCATTGCGGGAGGACGCCTTGTCGGTGGAACGTTGGAACCGTCTGCACCCGACCTTGCAAGCGCGGACGCCGTACGTGACCGAAGCCCTCGACCGCGCGCCCGGACCGATCGTGGCCGTGACCGACTTCATNNCGCTCGGCACCGACGGCTACGGACGTTCCGACACCCGGGAAGCCCTGCGCCGCCACTTCGAGACAGACGCAGCCCACCTGGTCGTGGCCGTCATCGACGGCCTACGCGCCACCGGAGAAGCCAAGGCCAAGGAAGTCGCCGCGGCCATCGATCGCTACGGCGTGGACTCCGACGCGCCCGACCCCCGCGTNNGGCGGGACGGCGGGGCGCGGGGTCGCCTGAGCGCTCGTGACCAGGATGTGCCCGCCGGGCGGCCTCGGTAGAATCCGCGACCATGCTGCATCTGAGCCAAGATCCCGCCGCCGACCAGCTCATCTCCAAGGACCCGCTCGCCCTCCTCATCGGCATGGTGTTGGACCAGCAGGTGCCCCTCGAAAGAGCGTTCAGCGCACCCTTGGACCTCAAGAAACGCCTCGGGGGCCGTCTCGACGCGGCCGAAATTGCGGACATGGACCCAGAGAAACTGGCCGCCGTGTTCTCCGAGCGCCCCGCCCTGCACCGCTTCCCCGTCGCCAACGCCAAGCGGGTTCAGG
>PMHU01000060.1 GCA_003156795.1 Acidimicrobiaceae bacterium | reverse complement strand
CACGCGCAACGCCGACCTGACGCTCGAGGAGGAGGAGGCGGACGATCTCCTCGAAGCGGTCGAGATGGAGCTTCGGCGCCGTCGCTTCGGGCGGGCTGTTCGCGTCGAGGTCGGCGCTTCGATTACCGAAGAGGTGCGCAACCTGCTGGCCCGAGAGCTGGATCTGCAAGCGGAGGACGTCTATGACGTCACCGGGCCGCTCGACCTGACCGCGCTATGGCTGGTCTACAACCTCGATCGTCCCGAGCTCAAAGAAGAGCCCTTCGCTCCGGTCACGCCGAGCCGGCTCATCGGAAGCGACGGCGACCCGATCGACATTTTCGCCGCCATCCGCCACGGCGACATCCTGGTCCAGCACCCCTACGAGAGCTTCTCCGAGTCAGTCGAAGAGTTCATCGCTCAAGCGTCGCGGGACCCGCACGTCCTGGCCATCAAGCAGACCCTGTACCGGACGTCGGGAGACAGCGCCATCGTTCGTTCTCTCATTCGGGCAGCCGAAAGAGGCAAGCAGGTCGCCGCCCTCGTCGAGCTCAAAGCCCGGGGTGACGAAGCCGCCAACATCGGCTTCGCCCGTGCTCTGGAGCAGGCCGGTGTGCACGTCGTGTACGGACTGGTAGGCCTCAAGACCCACTCCAAGACCGCTCTCGTCGTGCGCCAGGAGGGCGACGGGATCAGGCGTTACTGCCACATCGGCACGGGCAACTACAACGCCAGCACGGCCCGCATCTACGAAGACATCGGGATCCTCACCGCGGCACCAGAGATCGGCGCCGACCTGACCGACCTGTTCAACTTCCTGACGGGCTACAGCCGCCGCATGGACTACCGCCGACTGTTGGTCGCGCCTTTGACCCTTCGGCCGCGGATGATGGAGCTGATCGCCCGCGAGGCGGATCTGGGCGAACGGGGCCGCATCGTTTGGAAGCTCAACAACGTGGTCGACCCCGGCATCGTCGACGCCCTCTATCGCGCTTCGCAGGCCGGCGTGAGCATCGATCTGATCGTGAGGGCGATATGTTGCCTGCGTCCTGGCGTGGCCGGGCTTTCGGACAACATCCGGGTGCGCAGCATCGTCGGTCGGTGGCTCGAGCATTCGCGTGTCTACTTCTTCGGGGCCGGCGCTCCCGACCCGGGACCCCTCAACGGAGACGCGGCGGCGACGCTCCCCGAAGGCGGCGACTACTACTTGGGGTCGGCCGACATGATGGACCGCAACCTGGACCGTCGGGTGGAAGCCGTCGTCCCCATCCTGGCCCCGGAGCTACAGGCCAGGCTGCGCGAGATACTCGAGATCGATCTGGCCGACGACGTGCGCTCGTGGGAGCTCCGGTCTGACGGAAGCTGGTACAGGACGCCGACCAAGCTAGGGGTCAATGCCCAGCACCGATTCCAAGAGCTCGCAGTGGCCCGGTCCAAGCGTTGGCGCGAGGCGGAGGTGTTGCACGGCGGAACCATCAAGTGACGCCAGGGTCGCCGGCCCGTGGTCCGGTCCTGGCCGCCGGCGGCGTCTTGTGGCGGCGCCGGGCGGATGGGGAAGTCGAGGTGGTGTTGGTCCACCGACCCCGCTACGACGACTGGAGCCTCCCCAAAGGAAAGCTCGATCCCGGCGAGACCGACGAACAAGCCGCCTTGCGGGAAGTGCGGGAAGAGACGACCGTGCGGGCCGACCTCGGGCCCGAGCTACCCCCCACCATCTATTTGGACAAGAGCGGCAAGCACAAAAGGGTCAGGTACTGGGCCATGACGATCGTCGAGGGGGCGCCCGCCCCGGCCAACGAGGTCGACGCCGTCGTCTGGTTGCCCATCAGCGCGGCCGTGGATCGGTTGACCTACCCCCACGACGTCGACGTGCTCGTGGCCCTTCCCAATGCCATAGAAACCTGACGCCGGGCCGGGCCGCCCAAACCTGAGCCGGCCAAACCTGAGCCGGCCAAACCTGAGCCGGCCGAACCTGAGCCGGCCAAACCATTGGTGGGTCGTCAAATGCTCTGCGGGAGCAGCCGGATGGCGTTTTCGAAGCAGAACCAAAGGGGTACCAGGCAGATCCCGATTCCGCCCACGTACGCGGCCAGCCTGGTCCACCGTCGGGTCCGGTTGATGCAGATCCGCACCGAGATCCACAAAAGCACCACGATGAGGCCGTAGCCGAGTGCGGCGGGCCACGCCTTCGAGTCCCCGCTGCCGAGAGAGCTCACCACGGGAACGGCCGCCGCCGCCGGCGCAGGCGAAGGGGTGTGAACGACCGGGAGCGGTGCCCGTCCCGTCAGCCGGGCGACGATGACCAGTCGCGACGTGGCTTCGAACCGCGGATTACAGGAGGTCAACGTCAACTCGGCGAAAGGCGTCGGGTCGAGGACGGCGACGTCGTTGGGGCTGACGACCTCCGGACGTTGAGACACCTTGTAGATCCACGTGCGCCCGGCCAGGTCGGTGATGTAGATCGGGTCGCCTATCGACATCTCGTTGAGATCGAAGAACGGGGCGCCGTACGTGGTCCGGTGGCCGGCTATGGCGGCGTTGCCGTCCTGGCCCGGCATGACCGTTTGCGGGTAGTGGCCCGGCCCTTTCATGAGGTCGTTCTCGGCGACACCTTGCACCACGAACTTGTTGAGTCCGATCTTCGGAATGACCAGATGGTCGACGGCCCCGCCCGACGGCGCGGATGGGTTGCTCGGTTGGCCGGCGCCCGGATTGGCCGATCCCCCGACGGTCGGGTTGTCACCGGAGGTGGAGCTCGTGGATTTGGCCACGGCGGTGTTGAACTGCTTCTTGAGGGAGGCCTGGCTATGGGCTTCGGCCAAGCCGGTGCCGAACAGCTGGTAGACGACGAACAGCAGGATGACGAAGCCGGCGGTGATCAGGGTCAGGCCGAGCTCTCGGATGCCGCGCCGTACCGGACCCAACCGGTGCCCGCCGCCGCTCTGCGGGGGGCCCTGATCGAATCGTCCCTCTCCAAACCCGGTGGACCCGTCCGGACCGGGCGCAGCCGGGACGACCTCGCTGGTCGGTGAGGTCATGACGACAGGTTAGGACGGGCCGCGACGCAAACTTCGCTATCGTCGGCGCAGGATGCCACACTGACGCCATGCCGCTGCTGCTCGTGCGTCATGCACAGGCCCTGTCTCGTTCAACCTGGCCGGGTGACGATCGCGAGCGCAGCCTGTCGGAACGAGGCCGCAAACAGGCGCAGGGATTGGCCGAACTGTTGAGTGAGTTCAAGCCGGCGCGGGTTCTCTCCAGCCCGTACGTGCGGTGCGTGGAGACGGTGGTGCCGACAGCCACGGCCCTCGGGGTGCAGGTCGAGCCGGTCGAGGTGCTGGCCGAGGGGTCGGGAAGCGGTGCGGTGCAACTGGTTCGTTCGCTCGCCGGCGACGACGTGATCCTTTGTAGCCACGGCGACATAATCCCCGAGGTCCTGTTCGCCCTGGCCAGCGAGGAGAGGGTGGACGTGGGCCGGAATCCGCGCCATGAGAAGGCGTCGGTCTGGGTGCTAGAGGCGCGGAAGGGCAAGTTCGTCAAAGCGAAATACCTCCGCCCCCCGAGCTAAAGGTCCTGGCCATGAGGCGTCTTGGCCCGGTGCGTGACGGCTAAGGGGGAGAAAGCCGTCAGCGCACCAGGCGGAAAGACCGCTTCACCACTCGGCGGGGCAGGATGTCGTCGTCTCCCGGCATCCAGGCGTCGATCGGGGCAGCGGAGCGAATCGGGTGGGAGGCCGGCGCCGGAGCGGGAGTCGGGGCCTGAGCCTCCGTGGTCTTGGCGGAGTGGGACGTCTCGGCCGGCTGGCGCCGGCGCAGAGGAATGGTCGGCCCATCGGTCGGGGTCGGGGCCAGGCCCGAGACGGTACGCCCGCCGTTGAGCTCACCCGGAGGGCGGTTGTCCCCGCTGAAGTTGATGGGGCCCAAGTTGTCGGGGCTGGTGCTACGCAACCCGCCCATTCCTGGGGGACCGGCGCTCGTCAAGGAGTTGATTCCGCCACCCTGGCCGGTGCCGACGCCGGTGGGGGTTCCGCCGCCGAGCATGCTCGGGGCGGGACGAACCGGGGTGGGAACAGCGGGCGCGGCCGCCGCCGGGGCGGGCGGGGCGGCGACGGGGCGGCTAAAAGGATTGGGCGGTCGAGGTGCGGCCGGACGGGGCCGTCCATCGGACGCGGCAGGCCCGGTACCGATCAAGTCCTGGGGGGACGGACTACGCAGCGGCTTGCCCGGGGGGGCGTCTCCGGGGTCGCTGTCGGCGGCCGCGATGCGGACTGCGTCGGCGAGAGTGGCCTGAAGGGCTTGACGGTCAAACGGGCGGGTCGGGTTAGCTTTGCTGTCCTCGTTTGAAGGCGTCGTCCGCTGATCTGCCATGTGGTGACTATCGGGCGTCCGGGCTCAGATCTTGAGCGCGGCGTCGCCCTGCGGGTGGCAAACGGCTCCTGACGCTCTACGCTGGGGCCCGCGATGCAATACCCGCCCGCCGCGCCGTCCCGGTCGGCTCGCATTCGGGCCTTGGCCAGCTTCCCGTTCCGGCTGGGCCCGCCGGGTCCGAAGGACACGTCGACGCCCTTCGGCGGACTGGCCATCGTCCACAACCTGTCGTCTGCGGGCGACGCCATGGTCACCGTCGCTCTGGCCGGTTCGGTGTTCGTGAGCGTCTCTCTGAGCGCGGCGCGCTCGCGCACCGCGCTCGGTCTTCTTTGCACGGTCCTGCCGTTCGCAGTCGTCGGACCTTTTGTGGGTCCCCTGATCGACCGGGCGCGAGGTGGTCGGAAGTTCATCGTCTTCCTCGCTGCCATCGGCCGTATGGCCGCGTGCCTCCTCATGTCCAGCTGGATCCACAGCCTGCTCCTGTTTCCGGCCGCGTTCTTGAGCCTGGTCTGCTCGAAGACCCACGCGGTGGCCAAGGCGTCCCTCGTCCCCGGAGTGGTCGACTCCGACCACGACCTGGTCCGGGCCAACGCCAAGCTCGCCGTCGGTGCTTCCATATTCACGTCGCTGGCGGCCGCGGTGGGATCGCTCATATACCGCCTCTTCGGATCTCACGCCCTGCTCGACATCGACGTCCTGGTATTCGCCACCACGGCCGGGCTGTCTCTGCACCTCCTGAGCGGGGCGCGTGATGAACCCGGGCCCGAATACCAGGCCGGGCCCAGCGCGGCCCGCGTCGCTTCGACCCGGGCACTGATCGGTGTGCGTCGACTCTTCGGGCGGCTGGCCGAGTCCATTCGAGGAGGTCCCAGGCCCCCGGTCGCACCAGAACTCCTGGCCGCCCAAGTGGCCATGGCGGGCATGCGGGCCGTGGCCGGATTCCTGACCGCCCTGGTGGTGTTCGGGTTCCGGACCGACCGGACCCCGGTGATCTGGTACGGCCTGGTCGCAGTGGCGAGCGTCGGTGGCAACTTCGGGGGGGCCCTTCTGGCCCCGACGCTACGCGACCGGGTGTCGGAGAAGCGCCTGGTCGCCAGCGCGTCTCTGGTGATCGTCGCCACCGCCGTAGTGACGACGCAAATGTCGGCCATGCATCGCCGTCCGGCAGCCCTGATCCTGGCCCTCGTCGTGGGGCTCGGAGCGAGCGTGGCCAAGGCCGCGTTCGACGCCATCGTGCAGCGCGAGTCTCCCGACGCCGACCGCAGCCGCCTGTTCGCCCGCTTCGAGTCCATCTTCCAGCTGGCGTGGGTGGTGGGCGCCCTCTTCCCTACGTTGATCGCAATATCGCTGCTGCCCGGCTTCGTCATCGTCGCCTGCATCATGCTCATCACGACGACGGTCTACTTGGTCGGCGTCCTGCGCGGCCGCCGCCGGGCGAGGGATTCCGGCGGGTACACCGGAATCGACCGCTACCAGCCTCCCGATCCCTACCAGTCCCCCGACGGGTACCAGCCGCCGCCGCTTCCCGAACCGCCGCGATGGCCGGCGCCGGCGCCGGCGCCGGATTCGTGAGGGCTCAGGCCTCGTATTCCTGACGCTAGGATTCGGGCGGGTCGTCCAGGTCGATGCGAGCCAGCCACAGACCGGGCGCGCTGAGCTCGGCTGAGGTGGGCAGTTCTCGCTCCGACTTCCACAGCCGGACCAGCCCGTCTTCTCCGACCCGCTCGACTATCCCTCGCACGAACGACGCCCCTTGCTCGTAGCTGTCGGCGTCCAAGGCCACGCCTAACAGCTGCCCGAGGATCCGGGTGCCGGGGCTCTCCTCCAGCCGGCGCCGCCGGAGGGCTTCGGTGAGAGGGCCGTAGGAGGCGATGAGACGACGGCCCACCTTGTCCATCATGTGGTCCACGTACCCGGCGACGGCCGCCAGGATGGCCCTTAAAGGGACCTGGATCTGGCGCTGGGCGTCGTTTTGCAGTTCGCCCAGGAGGCTTTCGGGGTCACCGAAAGCCTCCTGCATGGACGCCAGGTCGGTCGGATCGAAGCCGCTGAGCCGGCTCTCGAGCGCGTCGGGGCCGGGATCGAACGCGTCGACGTACGCGGCGATGAGCGTTTCCAGCCTGTCCCGGACGTGGGGCCGGCCGAAGACGGCATGGTTCGTCGCCTCCCGCAGGCAGATCCAGAGCCGGACCTCGTCGGGCTCCAAGCTCCAGTCGGTGGCGAACCGGTCGATCGTCGACGTCACCATGAGCAGCTCGTCCCCGGCCGGTCTCGGCATCGGAACTTCGTACTGTCCCATCGCCGTGCTGGCCAGCTGGCCCACCATGGAACCCGACTGGAGCCCGAACAAGAAGGGGCCGAGCACCTGCGGCAGATTGCCGAACAGCTTGGCCATGGGATCCGTGTCACCGGTGTCCGGCTCTCCGAAGCCTGCCGCTGGACCGGAGCCGGCCGCATCCCCGCCCAGTCCCGACAAGGGCAGGGACGAGCTCATCTTGGTAGCCAGCTTTTCGAGCAGCGGCTTCCACGCTTCGAGCGTTCGCAGGGCCCAATCGCTCGGGCTCACGGCCCCCACCGACAGCAGGCCGCTGGCGGACACGGTGAGGCCGGTAGCCTCCGATACGTGAAGTTCGGCGACGCGGATCAGCTCTTCGAGGCGGACGCGCGACGAAGGATCCGGGTTGGCCTCGGGCTCGCCCCCGGTCGCGGTCCACTGCGCCATCTGTCGGGCGATCTCCCAGTTGAGAGGGCCTTGCGCCGTAAACAGACGGGTCAGGTTCCGCATCAGGTCACCGAGCGGCCCGCCGTCGAACGGCCCCCCACCACCAAAAGCCTCAGGCCAGCTCATCGGGCCGCACCCGGCCGGCTCGCCTGCACCTTGACCATTGGGGCATCGTAGGGCCGTGCGGACCGTTGTCGTTACCGGGGTGGCGGGGTCGCTAGGGCAGAGGACGGCAGCCTTGCTCGTCTCTCATCCCGACGTCGATCGCGTGGTCGGCATCGACGTGGTGCCGTCGAGCTGGTCTGACCCCAAGCTGGAGGTGCGCATCATCGACCTCGCAGTCAACGCGGGCCCTGGTGAGGACGAAGTTCAGAGCGCCTTTGAGGGCGCGGCCGGTCTCATCCACCTGGCCTGGCGCACCCCGGACGCCCGGGGCAGCCTGCCGGGAGACGACGCCGCCGCGGCCGCGGCCAACCAGCGGGCTTTGCGGCGCGTACTCGGCGCGGCCACCCGCGCCCAGGTTCCGACGGTCGTGCACCTCTCGAGCGCGACGGTGTACGGGGCCTGGGCCGACAACAAGGTCCCGCTGACCGAGGACGCCCGCTTGCGTCCAAACCCGGAGTTTTCATACGCGGTGTCAAAGGCCGAATCCGAACGGGTCGTCTCCGACTGGGCCGATCGGAACCCAAGCGTTGCGGTGGCGATCCTGCGGCCGGCCGTCACCGTTGGGTCCGAGGAGCGCCCGCTGTACCAGGCGCTAGGGGTGACGAGGTCACCACGATCGGGCGACGGCGGCCGGCCCGTCCAGTACTTGCACGTCGACGACCTGGCGACTGCGGTGGTGCTGGCCTGGGAGAAGCGATTGAAGGGGGTCTACAACGTGGCCCCCGATACCGGCATCCTGGAAGAAGACGCCCGGGCCCTGGCCGGTGGTGTCGCCAAAGTGACCTTGCCAGGTCGGATGGCTCGGGCCGTGTCGGCGTGGAGCTGGCAGCTGTTTCGCAAGGGGATCCCGGTCGAGGCACGGGCCTACGCCAGCCACCCCTGGGTGGTGGCGCCCGATCGGCTCAAAGCGGTCGGATGGGTTCCCCAGTACTCGAGTGAAGAGGCCCTGGTCGCCACCGACGCGAGGGTGCATTGGGACGACCTGCCTCCCGGGCGGCGCCAGAACTACAACCTCATCATCATCCTCATCGCCGCGGTCGGCGTCGTGGCCGGCGTCGGTGCGGTCGTCACGGCCATCCGGGCCAGGCGCGGCAAGGGGTCTCAGCTGTTATAAGGCTGGTTGGTCAGGACGAGGGTCTTCGCCCACTGCTTTCCATCCTGGATGAAAGAGATGGTCGTGGCCCGGCCCGGCCGGGCTTTGCTCAGGACCGCGGTCAGGGAGCCGGCCGAAGTGACCGGTTGGCCGTCGAGCCCGGTAATGATGTCGGTCGGTTGGAGGCCTATCCGGCTGGCGGGGCTGTCGGGCGATATCGCCACCGCCAAGGCGCCGCCGGCGAGGCCTTCTTGGCGCGCCACTTCGGTCGATAGGTCGACCGAGTCGTACAGACCCAACCACGGATGGGTGACCGACTCTCCGGCCAGCATCTGCTCGGCTACGCGCTCGGCTTCGTCCACCGGCACGGCAAAGGTCAGGTCCTGATCGGTCGCGTCGGTCGGGTCCAACGCCAGGGTGATCCCCACGACCTGGCCGAACTGGTCCACGAGCGGCCCGCCGGCGACCGGAGCGGGAACCGAAGTACCGCTGATGGCGATCATGTTTTCCATGTCGGCGCCGTCAGCTACGTCAACCTCTCGGTTCTCGGCCGTGACCGAGCCGGAAAACACCGACCCGCCAGGAACCGTTCTCGCTCCGATGGCCATGACCGGGTTGGCCACGGCCAACTGGGCCACCGAGCCGAGCGCGGGGAAAGTGTCCTGCACTCCGGACACGGCGATCAGGGCCAGCCCGCTCAAGGGATCCTGCCCGACCAGACGACCTTTGCTCTGCTTGCCGGAGAGGAAGGTCACGACGATCGGGCCCAACTCATCTGCGGCCGCGGCCGACGAGATCAGCGAGAGGTCGGTTATCACGTAAGCGCGGGTGTTGGCGCCGCTGAGCAGGAGCAGGCCCGATCCCATCTCGGGCCCGTCTGCGGTGGAGACGCTGATGGCGACCACCGAAGGAGCCACCGCGTTGTCGACTGCGGTCCAGTCGACGTTCGATCCGCTCGCGTTGGCGAGCGAGACGGCCGGCGTGGACGGGAAAACGGACTGGACCACCGTGGTCGGCTGGTCGAATGCGCCGCTCACCATGCCGATTCCAGAGGCGGCGACCGCCCCGATGACCCCGGCGACCAGAGCGACGGTCCACATCCGGCCCGTCCCCACGTTGGCCGAAGCCAACCGGCCCGGACCCGACCTCCCGGCCGCCACGGTTNNCCGGCGGCAGCCACGCGAAAAACGGCCCGTCGTCATCCAGGCCGTAATCCGATCCCACGTCCATCGAGACTACCGAGCCCATTCGGGCGTTGGACATCGCCCCTGCGGGCCCACAATGGCGTTGCCACACACGGTGCGACCGAACCGTCATAGCATTGAGACGTGGACGGTCCTACCTCTCGGGCGAGCGGAGAGGATGACTGGGTCGCCTTGACCCCGGATCCGCTATCGGTGGACCGGGCCGCAACTTGGGTCGCCCGCCCCGATTGCGGCGCCGTCGTGGCCTTTGCCGGGACGGTGCGTGACCATGCGGAGGGCCGTCCGGGCGTTACCGAACTCGAGTACGAGGCCTACGAGTCTCAAGTCGAGCCGCGCCTGCTCGCCATCGCAGCCGAGGCCCGCAAGCGCTGGCCTGGAGTCGGCCGCCTGGTGCTGTGGCACCGGAGTGGGACCTTGGCCGTGGCCGAGTGCTCAGTCGTGGTCGCCGCGTCGGCAGTCCACCGAAGCGAGGCGTTCGACGCGGCGCGCTATTGCATAGACACGTTGAAACACACGGTGCCGGTTTGGAAGCGCGAACGTTGGGAGGGCGGCGAGGACTGGGGTATCGACGGGCGCGACGTGGTCGAGGTGGGCCCGTGATCGCGTCGTCGGGCACGGCTCTGGGCAACCTGGCCTACCTCATCGGGGCCATCGTCCTGGCCGTGCTCGGAGGCATCGCCGTGTGGCTCCGGCACCGCATTTCGAAGTCGGTGGACGCCAACATGGCCTCCTTCAAGCGCGGCCTCAACGCCCTGGCCCCGGACCTGCGCCCCGGGCAGGTCTCCGGACCGGGGCGCCGCGCGGCCGAAGCCGAGTCGCGCGTTCAGGCCACGCCGATGGCCCTCACCCACGTCAGGGTGGAACGGGCTCAAGTCATCGCGACCGACGATGTCGTGGACGATTCCACGGTCGACGTCGCCGGCCATGCGCAGGCCGCAGAGGCCGATGCCAAGCTCGCAGGCGGCGACCCTGGCTAGGGACCTCGCCATCGATCTGGGCACCGCCAACACCCTCGTATACGCGCGCGGCAGGGGGATCGTGCTCAACGAGCCGACCGTCATCGCCCTCAACTCGCGGACCCAGGACGTGCTGGCGATGGGCCACGAGGCGTGGCAGATGATCGGCCGGACGCCCGGTTACATAGTGGCCGTGCGGCCGTTGCGCAAAGGTGCCATCACCGATTTCGACATCACCCAGCGCATGATCCGCCTGCTTTTGCAGCGGGCCGGAGTGTCACGCTTCAACCGGCCGCGGGTCATCATCTGCGTGCCATCCGCCATCACCGAAGTCGAACGCCGGGCCGTCGAGGAAGCGGCCCGGGGCGCCGGGGCCAACGGCGCCTTCCTGATCGAGCAGCCCATGGCGGCGGCCATCGGCNNTCGGCGGCGGCACGACCGAGACGGCAGTCATCTCGCTCGGGGGCATAGTGGCCTTGGAGGCCATTCGCGTCGGAAGCTTCGACATCGACGCCTCGATCCAGACCTACGTTCGTCGCGAGTACGGGATTGCCGTGGGGGAACGAACGGCGGAGGAGATCAAGCTGGCCATCGGCTCGGCCTGGCCGACCGACGACACCGTCAAGGCCGAAGTGCGCGGCCGCGACCTCATGTCGGGCCTGCCGAAAACGGTGATCCTGGCGCCCGAGGAAGTCCGCGAAGCCATCGAGGAGCAGGTCGGGGCCATCGTCGACTCGGTGGTGAAGTGCCTTGGTAATTCGCCTCCGGAACTGGCGCAGGATCTGATCAGCCAAGGGATCAATCTGGTCGGTGGCGGCGGGCTGCTGAGCGGGCTGGACCAGAGGCTGTCGGCGGAGACGCAGCTGCCCGTGTACCTGGTCGACGCGCCCCTCGAGTGCGTCGTGCTCGGGGCGGGCAAGTGCCTCGAGGAGCTCGACGCCGTCCGCGACCTTTTCATGAAGTAAGCCGTCGCCCCGCCGGCTTCACTACCAACTCAGCCTTCGCTACCAACTCAGCGTCAGGCCTGCCGTCCGGTGAGGTCCTCGGCGGCCTGGCGGACCTGCCAGTCTCGATCGGTCAGGGCCCGTTCGAGGGCAGCTTCGACATCCGGCCCGCTGAACGGGGCCAGGGCCAGGACGGCGCGCCTTCGCACCGCAGGCTTATCGGACGTGGCGGCCAGGATGGCCGGCAGACCTTCAGAGGAGCCGATGGCCCCGAGCGCCGCTACCGCGGCTTCACGGCAGAGCGGGTCGGGGTGGCCCTCGCCGACGGCGGCCAAGCCGGCCACGCTGGCCGACGCCTGTTCGCCCAGCTCGCCGAGGGCGAAGCAGGCCGCCTCCACGACCCTGGCGTCGCCGTCCACCAGGGCCACGTCGAGCAACGTTGCCGCGCCGGGGCCGAAGCCGGCGGCCAGCTCGGCTGCCCGGGCTCGAACTTGCGGGTCTTCGTCGTCGGCGGCGCGCCCCACGTCAGCCAGCTCGAGTTTGTGCAGCCGGGCGAGCGCGCCGAGGGCGGCGGCCCGAACTGCCGGCGCCGGGTCGTGGAGACCCTGCTGGGCGGTGGCCTCGTCGCCTTGGTGTCCGGCAAGGGCGACCGCCCGGCGCCGGGCCGTGGTGGCCGACTGGTCGGTCGTCGACGTGGCCGACACGTCGGNNATCGGTCGGGTCGGGCCCGTCGGTCGGGTCGGGCCCGTCAGTTGGCTGCGGCATGGTGGATGGCCGCCGCGATGGCCCAGATCAAGACGCTCACGGTAGCGGCGGCGGCGACACCCAATGCCAGCGCGATCGTGGCCAAAGCCAGCGCCGACCGCAACCCTCGCAGCACGCGGCGGCCGCTTCGGGGCCGCCCGTCCACGTACCCCGGTTCGGGCGACCAATTCCACGCAGCCAGCTCGACGCGGCCCGATCCGTTGGTCGTGGAGCGGTCGGTGGAGGGCGGTTCGGCCGGCATCGACTCGGGTGTAGCCGGTTGGCCCCACGGCGACGGCCGCTCTCCCTCGGTGCTCAACGGACCCGCCCCTCGCATCGGCGTGACTCATGGCAGGCTGTCCCCCGCCTTTTGTACCTAAGGGCTCGCCACGAAACAACTTGACGCAATTCTTCGACATTAGGGCTGGTCATGGATAACGACATGTTCCAAGTTGTTTCGTGGCGAGTCCTTCCGAGCGAGATTTCTAAGAAAGCCAGGCACGTGACCACGACCGTAGCGATGCTACAAGACGGATCCCTTTGATCAGAAGCCATCTCCCTTCCATCTCCCGGAAGCGGGTCACCGTGTCGGCCCTGGTTGTGGCCATCGTGCTCATATTTGGGGGGCTCATCGCGGCGGTCCGCGGGGCGCGCGGTTACTACGAGCTGTCGCCCGGGACGGCTCCCTTGATCACGGCGAGTTCGTCCTGTCAGCCTTCGAGCGGCGGGAATCTGTCACTGCCGCACGGCCAGCCGTGCGTCCGGCTGATGGTTCCGGCCGAGCGGGTCCACGATGTACAGGGATCTCTGTTCATGGTCGACGTGCTCGAAGGCCAGGCCACGCCCAGCGAGTACGTCCTATCGAAGCTGGGTCTGCTCAACTTCTTCGACGAAGGAGCCACGCTTATTCCCGCCGACGAGATTCTGGGCACGACGCCCTCGTCCCAGCTCAACTGTCAGAGCGATCAGGCCATGCAGAGCGCCACGTCGTCGGCGGCCGTCGTGGCGCTGCAGCGCCTCGGCTATTCGGTCCACGAGGACGACTTGGGCGCTCAAATCGACCAGGTCGAGCCCGGGACCGCGGCGTCGGCGGCCGGACTCCGCTGCAATGACGTCGTCACCGCGATCAACGGACAGGCAGTTCACACCGATATCGACTTCGTGAACAAGATCCACGCCCTGAAGCCGGGGGACCTCGCCCACATCACCGTCTCGCGACTAGGCGCGGATGGGAAGACCACATCGGTCGACCTGTCGGCCCGTCTCGAGGGTACGCCTGCCGAGCCCGGGCAAGCGGCCCAGCCGGGCCGGGCGTTCCTCGGCGTGGCCTTCGAGACGCGCAGCACTTACACGCTTCCTTTCGACGTGACCATCAACGTC
This sequence comes from Acidimicrobiaceae bacterium, assembly GCA_003156795.1. Classification (GTDB taxonomy): domain Bacteria; phylum Actinomycetota; class Acidimicrobiia; order Acidimicrobiales; family Palsa-688; genus PALSA-688. The sequence goes on along the minus strand of PMHU01000060.1, from coordinate 5,696 downwards.
GGGCAGATCGGTGGACCCTCCGCCGGCCTCGCCCTCACCCTCGGCCTGCTCGACGTGCTGTCCAACGGGCAGCTAACCGGCGGTCACCGCGTCGCCGCGACTGGGACCATCAACCTCGATGGCAGCGTGGGCGACGTCGGTGGAGTGGCCCAGAAGGCCGTCGCCGTGCGCAAAGCCGGCGCTCAAGTGTTTCTCGTGCCCCCGCAAGAACTTGGCGCCGCCATGAGCCAGGCCGGGTCCATGAAGGTTTATGCCGTGTCGACCCTCCAGCAGGCCTTGGACGACCTACAAGCCCTGGGAGGAAAGATTCCGGTGCCGACCGCGGGCCAGACTGGGTAGCCGGAGTACCTGCGATGTCCCTGACCGACGCTCAGATCCAGTTTGCGGCTGAGTTCGTCACCCTCGTGGTGGCGGCCTCGGCGCTGGCTCTCGCCATGCTGCGACCCCCGGCATCGCGGTGGCGGGTGGCGGCCGTCGCCGGCCTGCTCGCGATTGCGACCCCGGCCTTTCTGCACGGTTCGCTCATCGCGACCAGCGCGGACGCCCGGGGGCTCGGCATTTCTCGGGCCGCGGGCGCAGCCGTCTCGGTACTGGTGCTACCGCGGTGGTGGCAAGGACTCCGCAGCGGGTGGTTCCTCAGATTCGGTCTCTTGTTCTGGGCCGCAGCCGGGGCGGCGGAGGCGTCGCGCTCGGACGCGCTGCTCCTCGACGGGCTTCTGCTGGCCGGGGGCATCCTGATCGGCGCCGCCCTCCTGGCCCTGAGCCGACGCGCCATCGCGGTTCGGGTGGCGGCCAGTGGGGCGGCCACGCTCCTGGTCGTCGTGTTGGTGCTGGCCCTGGCGCTGGCGGCGGCCATCTCCTCGTCGGTCGAGCGGGCCGAGCTCAACCGGTTGACCGACCGGGCCAACATCGAGAGCGCCCAAGTCCAGACCGCCGGGGCCGACGCCGTCACTGCGGCCACCTTCGCCGGCACCGACCTGCAGGCGTACTTCCGGCAGACCCCACCCAACCCTCTGACCACTGTTGTATCGGGGAGCCCGGCTCAGGTGAACGGGGCGGTGGCGCAGATCTCGTCCAGGCTCGGCGACCTGTTCGCCCTCGATCACATCGGCAGCTTCGCCTACGTCGATCGTTTCGGTAACCCGCTGGCGGTCACTGGTTCGGTTTCCGCCGAAGTCGCTCGATCGATCGCGGCCGAACCCGCTCTCGATCCCAGCGACTGCAAGGTCGGCCACGGACTCTTCGTCCTCGGCGGAAGCGCGTGGGTGACCGCTTCCTACCCCGAGTGCTCGAGCACGCAGCGCGTGCTGGGGACGGTCGTCAGCATCGTTCCCCTCGGAGTGAACTACTTGACCGGTCGCATCGCCGTCGACCCTTCGGTGCCGCTGGCGGTCGCGCTGGTGTCCGAGCGGTCCGTGATCGCTTCCGCCGGCCTGCGACCGACGTCCGCGCAGGTTTCGCTGGCCGAGGAAGTGAACCAATCCGGAGGTCGGGTGACGACCAAGGCCCTCGGTGGTTCCTTCGTGAGCGTGGCGCCCCTGGCGGTTGCGAAGGGCGGGGCGCCGCTGTCCATGGTCTTGTCGTCGCCGGCCACGACGGTGCTGTCTAGTCGCACGCAGCTGTACCGCACCCTGTTTCTCATCGCCCTCGGCGGCACGATCCTCGCCCTCGGGCTGGCCATTTTTACGGGCGACCGGATCACGTTCGGTATTAGACGCCTCACGACCGCCGCCGCACGGATCCAACGGGGGGATGCCGGCGTTCGGGCTTCGATCCACGGCAGCGACGAAGTGGCGGTGCTCGGATCTGCATTCGACTCGATGCTCGACTCTGTCGCCGATCAGGCGTCCGCCTTGCAGTCCGCAGCCGATGACGAAACGCGGTTGCGCAATCGCATGGAGGCGGTCGTCGCGGGCATGACCGACGCGTTGGTCGCCGTCGACGCGAGCGGCCGGATCACCGACTTCAACCGGGCCGCCGAGCACCTGACCGGCGTCGGCGCGGCGACGGCCATTGGAAAGCCGGCGGACAGCGTGGTTCGGGTAGACGACGCCGATGGCGGTGCCATCCCCATTAACTTCGTCGACCTCGACAGGACTTCTTGGGCCCGGATGGGCCAGCTGCGCCAACCGGACGGTGCGCTGATACCCGTGGCCGTCTCGGCCGGCGCCCTTCGCGGGCCGGCCGAAGAACTGGTCGGGACGGTGCTGGTCTTTCGTGATCTCCGGCGAGAGCACGAGGTCGAGCAGATGAAGACCGAGTTCCTGTCGCGCGTCGGTCACGAACTGCGAACTCCACTGACCGGGATAATGGGTTACGCCGAGATCCTGTTGCGGCGCGACGTGCCATCGGATCGAGCCCGGTCCTGGCACGACGAGATACTGCAGAGCGCTCGCAGGTTGCTGCGAATCGTGGAGATGCTCGAGTTCTTCGCGACGAGCGGGGCCGGCCGCATGTCGTTTCGCCGGGAGCCCGTCGACATCGGCGCCCTGGTCAACGGAGTCACCTCGTCGTGGGCATCCCGCCTGCCCGCCAACGTCACCATCGGTCGGAAAGTGGCGCGAGGTACGCCCACGGTGATGGGGGACCGCAGGTGGTTGACGATGGCGGTGGACGAGCTGATCGACAACGCAGCCAAGTTTTCCCCGGACGGCGGGCCCATCCTCGTTTCCGTCGAGCAGGTCGACCCTGCACCCGCTAACGGCGGCGGCGCCGGCCCCCCGGGCGGGGCTGGTGCTTCGGGCGGGGCTGGTGCTTCTCCGGGGCCCGGTGCTTCGGGGGGGGCTGGTGCTTCGGGTGGGTCGGTCGTGCTGTCGGTCAAGGACCGGGGCACGGGCATGTCGGCCGACGAGCTCGCAGTGGCCTTCAGCGACTTCGCCCAGGCCGACAACTCCGATACCCGCCGCTTCGGCGGTCTCGGGCTGGGCCTGGCCGTGGTGAGGCGGGTCGTGGAGGGACACGGCGGAGTGGTCAAGTGCCGCTCGACCCACGGCGTGGGCAGCACTTTCACCATCGAACTCCCCGTCAGCGAAGAGCCGGCCGCGGAGGCGCCGTCCGAGCCCCGGACCCGGCCCGGCGAGCGGCGTAGATCGCCCACTAGACCCAGTGCGTCGTCCTAGGCTCAGGGGCTATGGGTCCTGACCCTTCGCTCACCCCTGATCTGATCCAAGCCAAGTCCTTTACAGCCGGCTTCCGCGGCTACGACCAGACCGAAGTGAGGAACTTCCTCGCCCGGATGGCGACCGAAGTCCGGGCCTTGCGCGACCGCAACGTCCATCTCGAGTCCGCCTGGCATTCGGCCGAGGAGCGGGCCGCCCGCCCTCCGGTGCTGGACGAGGACACGCTGATGGCGGCCGTCGGCGAGGAGACGGCCACCATCCTGCGCACGGCGCGGGCGGCCGCAGCCGACCTCAAGACCAAGGCGGCCGCGGACTGCGACAAGGCACTGGCCGAGGCCAACGCCCACGCCGAAACGCTCCGGGAGCAGGCCGAGAGCCTTTTGGCTCGCGAGACCCAAGGCTCCGAGGAAGAGGCCAAGCGGATCATCGACGGCGCCCGGGCCGAATCGGCTGAGCTGCTCGACAAGGCGAGGGTCGAGGCCGACGCCGTCCGGGCCAGAGCTGAGCAGGAGCGAATCCTCACCATCGAGGGCGCCAATGCCACCCGCGACCGCATACTCGAGGACCTGACGCGACGACGGCGGGTAGCCACCGTGCAGATCGAGCAGCTTCGCGCCGGTCGGGAGCGGCTGATCGAGAGTTACGCGGTCGTGCGGCGCACATTGGAGGAAGCCCAGCAAGAGCTGGGTCGGGCCGACGCCGAGGCCCGCTCCGCCGCAGACGAGGTGGGGCGACGGATGCGCCGCGAGCACCAATCGCAATCCGATGAGGGCCAGGACCTCGAGGCGGGAGACTACGGGGCCGCCGACTCGATCGAAGGCGTCTTCATGGCCGGCGAGTCCAACGTCGGTGACTCTGGAGCAGCTCTCGCTGATCCGGTCGACTCGGTACCGGCCGACTCGACATCATCCGGTGGGGTCTTGCTGTCCGCCGAGGCCGCGGAACCGGTCCGGGCCTCGGGGGCGGACGCCACCCCCGCCACCGCGTCGGTGCCCTCAGCCCCGACCGCCCGGCCCGAGGCCCCTCGAGCGGGCGGACGGCGCCGAGGTCCGTTCGGGCGGGGACGGGGAGCCGACGCGGCCGCAGTCACCGCCGAGCACCCCGCCGCTTCCGCCNNCTCTCGGCCCAGGTCGCCACCGCTTCAGATCCCGGCGCCGCGGTGTCCCCCGGTGATGCGGTGCCGCACCTCAGGCTGGTGACGGATAAGCCGCAGGCGATTCCCTGGCCGTCTACCGACGAGCCAGCCGAAGAGTCCGGGAGCGTCGTCGACGAGCTGTTCGCCCGGATACGGGCCGGTCGCCCCGACGACGAACCGGCCGAGCTCGGTGACGGGGATGACCCCGCAGGCGCCGTCCCCGACGAGATCGAGGCCGACGCCGCCACGGCCGCGACCGCCGCGACGGACGCGGCGGAGGACAACGACGGCGCTGTCGACGGGGGCGACGGGGGCGAACCCCGATTGTCAGACGGCGACGAGGCCCTCATCCAAAAGCGCGAGTCGGCCGTCGTCGACCTCGAAGTGGCTTTGGCGCGCAAGCTCAAGCGGGCGCTGCAGGACGAGCAAAACGACATGCTCGACCGGCTCAGGAGTCTCCGCGGGGAGCCGAGCGCGGCGCGGCTGCTACCGGATGTCGACGAACAGGTCTCCCGCTACGCCGGCGCCATCAAGCCTCTGCTGACGAAGGCCGCCTCGGCCGGAGCGGCCCTCGCCGCCGAAGTCCTCGGCGGCCGAGCGCCGGCCGGCGGGGGTGCCTCTGCGCTCAAGGAGTTGGCCGATGAGGCCAGCCGCAGCATCGTGGGACCCCTCCGCCGGCTCCTGGAGCAGGCCATCGACGCCCACGCGGGCGAGGAACAGACGGTCCTAGTCGAGTCTTTGGGGTCTGCCTACCGGGAGTGGAAGACTCAACGCATCGAGCGCATCGCTGGTGACGCCCTGGCCGCTGCTTTTGCTCGAGGCACGTGGCACGCCATGCCCGACGGGGCCTCGATGCGGTGGATCGTGGAGGACCTCGATGGCCCGTGCCCGGACTGCGACGACGACGCTTTGGCCGGCACTCTGCCCAAAGGCGAGGCCTTCCCGACCGGCCAGCTCCATCCACCGGCGCACAGCGGGTGTCGGTGCTTGCTCATCCCCGTTCTGACCTGACCTGCGCCGCGCCGCTCTGAGCAGGTCCCTCGTGATCGGCTGCCCGGCCATCGCCGGCGGAGCCGACCCATTAGGCTCGCCGTGAGCATGCGTACCCCCCAGGATCTGCCGCGCCGCCTACCGACTTCGTCGAGACGATTCCGCATCGGCGTGCTGATTGGCATCGTGGCGCTGATAGTGATCATCACGTCGCTCCGGGGTATAGCCGGGTTCTATACCGACTACCTGTGGTTCCAGTCGGTGAAGTTCACTTCGGTGTTCCGGGGCGTGCTGGTGACGAAGGTCCTCTTGTCGATCGTCTTCATCGTGATCTTCTTCGCGCTGTTGTTTACCAACCTCGTCATCGCCGACCGGTTTGCGCCCGAGGATGTAGATCCGTCCGTCGCCGACGAGCTCGTCGTGCGATACCGCGACATCGTCTTCCCGCGCGG
>PMHU01000126.1 GCA_003156795.1 Acidimicrobiaceae bacterium | reverse complement strand
GTGCCCGCCACCACCACCACCGTGCCCGCCACCACCACCACCGTCCCCGTCGCCACCACCACCGTCCCCGCCGCCACCACGACCGTGCCCGCCGCCACCACCACGACCCCCTCGACGTCGACCACGACAACCAAGAAGTCCGGCCTGGCCTTCACCGGGGCCGACGTTCTCCGGCCTGTGGGGGTCTCACTGGGTGCCATGGGGGCCGGCGGGCTGCTCCTGTTGGCGACCCGGCGACGGCAGAGGCGACCATAACTCAGAGGCAGATCGTCGGGAACTCTTCCCTTTGACTGGGTCCTACATTTCAAGGCAGGAGGTCCGATGACCAATACCGCGAACCCCATTGGAAACGTGGAAATGGTGGCTGTGTCGCTCTACGTCTCCGACCTTGACCTGGCCATCGCCTGGTACGGCGAGAAGCTGGGCTTCCAGCCCATGTCGGTAGGCGCCGATGGGCACCGCTTCGCGGCCTACTCGATCGGAGGCGCCATCGTCGTCCTCGAGCCGATAGAAGCGGCGCTCGAGCCCGCCGCTCGCGGCTCCGAGAACACGACCCTCAACGTCATGATCGATCGAGACCCAGCCGACGTTCGCGTCGAACTCGTCAGCCGAGGGGTCACATGTAGCGAGCTCGCCCCCTCCCCGAACTACATTTCCTTCCTAGTTCGCGACCTGGATCTCAATCGCTTCTATATCTCGCGGGCCGTCACCGAACAGGCGCGGCGCGCCGTCGAAGAGACGGCCGCGGGCATGGTCCCGTCGTCGACCGCCGGCTAAAAGGCGCCGCGCTTCACGATCCTCCGGAATCGGGTATGGCTTGCGAATATCGAGCGAGCGGCCAGCGCTTGGCGAGAGCCTTCCACTCTCGGGATTCCCACCACTCAGCGGCACCGATCATCCCTGAGTGACGCAGCCAGGCAGGCGTCGGACAGAAAATCGGCTGTCGCCAATCACCCGCTCCGGAGTCGTCCGCGGGCTGCGCAGCCCAGGGCGGTGGCGCCGAAGCCGACCTCCGCCGCCAAGTACGCCCAGAATGCCCAGTCGGTTCGCGGGCGGTCGAGCCTCAGTGAAGCGAGCCGGGCGCCGGCGGCGCCCAGCCAGGTGACACCGACGGCCGCGTGCGCGGTGGGGTCGCCGCGCACGAGGGCCCATCCGCCCAGGGCGGCGTAAGTGCCGCCCAAACCGGCCCTGGTCTCGGCGAGGCCGCGCCCGGTGGTGGCAGGGAGGTCCAGGGCCGCTGCCACCCTATTCGGCATAACGACCCCGGCCAGGCCAGACAGCATGAGCGCGGCGCTGCTAAAACGTTCGAGTTCCACTTGATGGAGGTTAGAGCAGGTACCGGGTCTGCCAAACTGGCTGTTGAGTAAGGCGGATATTTAGCGACCCGATCTACTTTTGCGAGGGTCGGTTATCAAACCGCCCCATGGCCGCAGCCATCATCGTCGTCACCGGCGGTACGTTGGAATCAATGTTCTTCGCCCTGCTAGCCGTACTCGTGGTCCTGTTCGTAGTTCTCCCGCTCATAGGCATGGCCTTGTGGGCGCTGATGACCACGGTCCTGGTCGGCTTGGTGATAGGCGCTTTGGGTCGCTTGGTCGTTCCCGGCCGCCATCGCATCGGCTTCCTGGCCACCGTCGCCGCCGGTTTGTGCGGAAGCATCATCGGTGGCTTCGTCGGTCAGCACGTCCTGGACGTCGGCTGGGCCTTGACGGTCCTGATCGAGATAGCCGTCTCCGCTGGCGTCGTGGTCCTCCTGGGGGGCCGAAGCCGGCACCTGTCGGCCGGTTGATTCTCATACCAGACGTCGGAGGGAAAAAAGTTCAGAAGCTACAGCTGATCGTCGGGAGCACCCGTCCGACGAGGTCCGCTGACCGGGTCTGGCCGTGGGGAAGAGCACGGCGCTTTCGACGTGGAAGTCATTGATCTGCGCGACTGGGATCTGCCCATGTTCGCCGAGCACATCGGCTCCATCGGCGACCGCAAGGATCCTACGTACTCGGACCCAATCGTGAAACGTTGGAACACCAAGATCAAGGAAGCCGACGCCTACCTGGTCGTGACCCCGGAGTACAACCACAGCATTCCGGCAGTGCTCAAGAACGCCATCGACAGCGTCTTCGTATCGTTCGCCCTTCGCAACAAGCCGATCGCGGCGGTCTCCTACAGCGGCGGCATCGCAGGAGGAACGAGGGCGATCGAGCACCTGGCCCACATCGTGATCGAGGCCGGAGCGGTACCGCTCCGCAATAGCGTCATCATCCCGTTCGTATCCGCCGCGTTCGACGAGGCGGGCCAACCGACCGACCCGGCGTCAGAAATCGCGCTCACCATCGCCCTCGACGACCTGGCCTGGTGGTCCACCGTATTGACCAGGGCGCGCTCGGACGGCGAACTGGCGCCCGGGAGCTTTCGCGCCCGCGCCGCGGCTGCCGCGTCGGGCCGCTGACCGGGCGCGGCCGCGTTTGTGCCCCTGTAACCTGATCAGCCGTGTCGAACATCGCCCAGTCAGAGATAATCGCCGACGTTTGGACCGTGGACCCAGACGGCCACGGTGACCAACGGGGGCGCTTCTACGAAACCTATCGCCGATCCTGGTTCCCACTCGGGCGGGAAATGGTGCAAGGCAATCGCTCGGACAAGGCCGCCGGCGCCGTGGTCGGCCTGCACTACCACCTCCACCAGTCCGACTACTGGCTGTGCCCCCGCGGCATCGCCCGCGTCGTCCTCCACGATCTGAGAGAGGGCTCGACGACCGAGGGCGCCACCCAACACCTGGAGATCAGCGGAGACAACTGCCGGGGGGTATTCATTCCGCCGGGAGTTGCGCATGGCTTTGCATCACTCAGCGACCTGACGCTCACCTACCTGGTCGACAGCTACTACAACGCGGAGGATGAACTGGGGGTGGCATGGGACGACCCCCAGATCGGCGCGGATTGGGGTGTGACAGATCCCATCCTTTCGGCGAGGGATCAGAACAACCCCCTCCGGGCGCACCTCCCCGAGGGCCGGCGCCCGTACATCGGGCTACGGACGTAACGGTCCGTATTCTGTCGTCGTGATACAGCCTCGTCGCGGCGTCGCCGCGTTCGATTTCGACGGCACGCTCGTGAGGGGGGACAGCCTCCCCCGCTTCCTTGCTCGTCTGTTGGGACGGTGCCGTTTCACTGCCGTCCTGGTCCGATCCGGGCCCTCGATGCTCCGTGGCTACGTCCGATCCGGCCGGGATGGATCCAAGTCGGCCTTGTTGGCGAAGGCGGTCGCAGGCCTCCCCGTCGAGCAAGCCGCCGCTACGGGCGAGGCGTTCGCTCGCGTCCTCGCAGAACGGGTGCGGCCCGACATGGCCCGCAGCTTGGCTTGGCATCAGAACCGAGATCACGAGCGGATACTGGTCTCCGCGTCGCTGGCCATCTACTTGGAGCCGTTCGGTCGACTCAGTGGGTTCGATCAGGTGATCGCCACCCGGCTCGAAGTCGGGGAGGACGGCCGCCTGACGGGCCGGATCGAGGGCCCCAACGTCAGGGCGGCCCAGAAAGCGCTCCGGCTGACCCACGCCATCGGCCCGGACCCCGTCGAGATGTGGGCCTACGGCGACAGCGCGGGGGACCGCGAGATGCTGGCCATGGCGGACCACCCGGTCTGGGCCGGCGCCAGGCGCAACACCCGGGGGGGTCTCGGCTGACGGCGAGGGCATCCATCGGCCAGAATGTGCCGATGGCTCCTAAGGCTCTGATCACCGGCATCACCGGCCAGGACGGCTCCTACCTGGCCGAGTTCCTACTTGCTCGCGGCTACGACGTGATCGGCCTGCACCGCCGCACCAGCACGGTGACTTTCGAGCGCATCGCCCACCTAACCGACCGTTTGACGCTCGTCCCCGCCGACCTAATGGACGAATCCTCGATGATCCGCCTGTTGCGCGATCATCGACCGGGCGAGGTGTACAACCTGGCGGCTCAGTCCTTTGTGCAGACGTCCTTCGCCCAGCCCTTGTTGACGGGCGAAGTGACCGCCCTCGGCGTTACCCGCCTCCTCGACGCCATACTGCTCGTGGATCCCTCGATTCGGTTCTATCAGGCGAGTTCGAGCGAGATGTTCGGCAAGGTCGTGGAAGTACCCCAGACCGAGCGGACTCCCTTCTACCCGCGCAGCCCTTACGGTGTGGCCAAGCTGTACGGGCATTGGATCACGGTCAACTACCGGGAGAGCTATGGCATGCACGCCAGCTCCGGAATCCTGTTCAATCACGAGAGCCCGCGCCGTGGCCTCGAATTCGTCACCCGCAAGGTGACCTTCAATGCGGCCGCCATCAAGCTCGGCCTGCAGAAGTCGGTGTCGCTCGGAAACCTGGAAGCCCAGCGCGACTGGGGCTTCGCCGCCGACTACGTGCATGCCATGTGGCTGATGCTTCAGCAGGACGAACCCGGTGACTACGTGATCGCGACGGGCCAGACCCATCCCGTGCGCGAGTTGTGCGAGATCGCGTTCGACCAAGTCGGTCTCGATTGGGAGGACCACGTGGTCGTCGACCAGCAGTTCTTTCGCCCGGCTGAAGTCGACTTGCTGATCGGAGATCCCAGCAAGGCCACGGACCAGCTCGGCTGGAAGCCCGAAGTCGGCTTCGAGGACCTCATCCGGATGATGGTTGACGCCGACCTGGCCGCGCTCAAGAAAGGCAGCTAGCCCAAGGGCGAGCGAGTGCTAGGCCGGCTCTGTCCTGTGAGCGACGGCTCCGCTGGCCTTGGAGACGAGACGGGTGACCCCCCATCGGGTAACCAGCGCCAGCGCCTCCACGACGATCGAGCTCGACATTTTCGACTGACCCAATTCTCTATCCACGAAACTGATCGGCACTTCCGCGATCCTCGCTTCGACGCGTGCGGCCCGATACGTCATCTCGATCTGGAAGCCGTAGCCGTCCGCCCGCACGCTGTCGATATTCATCGATCGCAGCAAGTCCGCCCGGTACACACGAAAGCCTGACGTCATGTCGCGCACGGGCACGCCCAGCATGAAGGCCGAATAGGCGTTGCCGGCTCGGGACAGGAGTCTCCGGTGGAGGCTCCAGTTCGGAATCGATCCTCCGGGTACGTAGCGGGACCCGACAACCAAATCGTGGTCGTCGAGGGCGTTGATCAGCGACGGCAGCGCATGCGGGTCGTGGGAGAGGTCCGAGTCCATTTCGACGAGCACCTCGGCTCCCCGATCCAGGCCCCAAGCAAAGCCGGCTCGGTAGGCGTCACCGAGACCCTGCCGCTTGTCCCGCTTTAGCACCTCGATCGCTCCGAGCTTCTCACCGACCTTCTCGGCCAGATCGGCCGTCCCGTCGGGGCTGCCGTCATCGACTACCAGGACCCGCGCATCCGGGCGAGCGACCCGAGTCCGCCGCAAGACTTCCTCGATGGTGCCTGCCTCGTTGAAGGTCGGCAGGACGACGAGGACCCTCATCCGACCAAGTCTAAAGGTCGCGCCGGGCTAGCCATCCACGTGCAGGCCGGCGATTCCGACCGACACGTCCACCACCTCGTTCCGGACCGGTGCCTTGGAGAAGCGCTCCCTCTTCTGCTGCTCGAGGGAATCCTCGATGAGAATGCGGTTTATCCGGATCAGGTCGGCGATTACCCCCAAGGCGAGCGTGATGGTGGCGGCAATGATCGCAACGCTTCCAATCACGAGAGACTGCAGGTGCCTCGCCACCCCCCCGTTGTCGTTGGTTAGCGCTAGCAATAGCAGGAAGCGGACGAACGGAACCAGGCCGAGGACAAACAACCCACCTCCCAGCCCGGCGAAAAGGGTAAACGGCCTGTACATGACGTACGCGCGCAGAATGGTCGACGCCGACTTCATGACGTGCTCAGGTGTGCTGCGAAACAGCCGTGATTCGCGGGTCTTCGGGTTGGTCTCGATCGGGACGCTCTCGATTTTGAGTCGCTTGTTCCCCGCTTGGATGATGGTCTCCATGCAGTAGCTGAACCTGGTGACCGTGTTGAGCCTGATGAGCGATTCTCGTGAGTAGGCTCGGAAGCCGCTCGCCGCGTCCGGAAGCTCGGTGCCAGCCGCGAAGTTTACGACTGCACTTCCAAACCTCTGCAGCCGTTTCTTGATCGGCGAGAAGTGCTCGATGGTGTGGGTTTGCCGATCAGCAATCACGATGTCGGCGCGTCCTTCGAGTACGGGTCGCACCAGATCCGGTATTCGATCGCTCGGGTATTGGTTGTCGCCGTCGGTATTGACGACGACATCGGCACCCAGCTTGAGTGCCATCAGCACCCCGTCGCGAAACGAGGCTCCGAGGCCCATGTTGCCGGTGTGATGGACGAAATGTTTCACGCCGAGCTGGCGGGCCACCTCGACGGTGCGGTCACTTGATCCGTCGTCGATGACCAGAAACTCCAGTTCGTCGACTCCGGGAATCTCTCGAGGCATCTTCTCGAAGACGAGAGGGAGGGTTTCCTCCTCGTTGAGGCACGGGATCTGGATCACGACCTTTACCATCGCGTCAGATACGACCGTCTTCGACGGAGGCCACGACCCATGGCACTACACCGTCGATCAGGGCATACTCCGAAGTTGTGGCCATGAAGCGGAGCTGCTCGGCCACGTAACCGGTACGTTCCGACATCACGCCAGGGTACCTCCAGTCGCAGGGTGAAAACGACGTGGAACCTGCCCACTGTCCGACCGCGTCACCTTCAGACCCTGATGGAGAAGGGTCGGTGATCGCTGAGCATCGGGCTGTAATAGGGATCGACCGCGTCCCTTGGGTGCCACCTGGTGCCGAACAACGGCCCGTCCATCGGATGCTCGTACCCGCTGCGGCTGGCGCTCTCGTAGTGAAACAGCTCGGCAAACGGCGTGTAAACGACCTCGTAGCCCGCCTGGCGGATCCGCAGGCAAAGGTCGACGTCGTTGTAGGCCACTCGCAGGCGTTCGTCATTGCCACCCACCCGCCAAAACACAGAGGGGCGGATCATGGTGCAGGCACCCGTGACCGCGCTGGCGTTACGTATTAGGTCACCGCGGTTCCAGTAGCCGCCGAAGTTGATGTTGCCGGCCCATCCGCCCCAGACTCCCACCATGATCCCCTCGTGCTGCGCGGAGCCATCGGGGAAGTACAAACGTCCGCCGACGGCCCCCACCTCGGGGCGCATGGCTAGCTCGAGTAGTGCTTGGATCCAGTCGGGGGTGATGATCTTGGTGTCGTTGTTGAGGAAGAGCAGCGCATCGCATTCGACCGACCTGGCGGCATAGTTCATCATCCGGGCGTAGTTGAACCGCAATGGGTATCGGATGACGTGGGCCGTCGTCGCCGCCAGGTAGCCGAGCGTCTGCGGGTCGGTGCTCTGGTTATCGATGATCAGGATCTCGAAGTTCTTGTAGGTGGACAGCTCGAGGATGCTGTCGATGCACCGCTTGAGGAGCTCGGCCCCATCCTTCGTGGGAATGATGATGGCGACGCGAGGCTGGCCTCGAAGGTCGTAGCGGGGGCGGAAACAGCCCGGAAGGCGCGTGACGTCTACGCGGCCGGAGAAGCCTCTCCTGACCAGCGCGTCGCTGATCGCCCGCCGTGATGCATCCAGTGCGTAGGGCTTGGCGTCGACGACATCGGCCGCCGAGCCCGGTACCGCCCTCCACGTGTACAGCGGCTCGGGGATGTGGGCCACCCGATCGGTCATCTCGGCCAACCGCAGCATCAGGTCGTGGTCTTGGCTGCCGTCGTATTCGGGGCGAAGGCCACCGGCTTCGCTGAGTAGCGACCTGCGCACGACCGCCAGATGGCTCACATAGTTGTGGTTCATCAACTGGTCAGGCGACCAGTCGGGCTTGATGTGCGGATCATAGAGATCCCCGTCCACGCCGACCTTGTCTTCGTCGGAGTAGATGACATCGAGCGTCGGATCGGCGTCGATCCATCTAGCCACCTGGGCCAACGCATGAGGCTTCAAGAGGTCGTCGTGGTCAACGAAGGTGACGAACTCACCGTCGGCGACGTCGATGGCCGCGTTGGTCGCGCCCGATATCCCCGTCGATCCCGGCAGCTCGACCACCGCTATCGATGGGTCGTCGGATAGGGACGCGAGCACCTCGCAGGTCTCGGCCCGGTCCGATCCGTCGTTGGCGATGCACAGCTGCCAGTTGGTGTAGACCTGGGCTCGCACCGAGTCGATCGCCTCGAGGAGAACCTGTCGGTCGGTGTTGTACACGGGCATGACGATCGAGAATCTGGGCCGGTGACGAAGTCGGTCCAGGTCGTGACGAATGGCACGCAGCGCTACCGGATTCGGCCCGTAGCGTTCGACCCAAAGTCGGTAGCGCTCGCGCTCGGTAGCGGGCTCGTGCTCGAACACAGGCGGCGGCTCCGGAGTGCCGGCTGGTCTTAGATCGACCGCCACGGGCCGGCCGCGCCGCTGCAGGGGGTTGGAGTCGTCGTCGGCCGGCCAGCGCGGTTCGCCTGGTCCCGCCTCGATCCCGCAGTGCCCCAAGGCGCGCCTTAGGGCCGCAACCCGCTTTCCCTGGCTGTATCCCTCGACGACCAACCGGCTGGCGGTGGTTGAAAATGTCGTCAACACCGATCTATTTGAAAGCAACTGCCAGCTTCGGGCCACGATATCGGCGTCTGACCCGTAGACCGCGAGCGGGCGCAACGGCCCCAGGTCGAGGTTTCCGACTGCGAACGGGGTGGCGATGAACGGGGTGCCGGCCTCCAGGGCTTGCAGGATTACGGCCGCCTGACCAATACCGTGCCCGTGAGCTGCGATGAGGATCCGGGAGGATCGAATGACCTCCTCGAGCCGATTGCAAGCGACGATCGTGGCGCGTGAGATCTTGGCCGCTTCCTCCAGCATGGGCGTCGGATAATCCGACACGACCGTGCATTCGATACTGGGATCCCGCCACCTGATTTGCGGGAGGATCGTCTCGAGGACTCGCATGGCAGCATCCTCGTTGCCACCGATGACGTCGTGGCCCTCGACGGCTGCGACGACGATGCCACTTCTGCCCGCGACCACGTCGTCGGACCCGTTCGACGCCAATGCAGGTGGAATGTGGAACACCGGCGTGTTCGGGAGCGACACAGGCAGGAATTCAGCGTCCTGCCTGGACTCGCACCACAAGGCGTCGGCCCACAGTCCCAGAGTTCCGATCCGCTGCTCAACTGACAGCCGCACCAGGTCCAAGCCAGCCCACTCGTCGCCGGGCGTGATCGGCCCCAGAGCCATCATCTCGCGGAACGAGAGCCAGGGCCAGAACAGAACCTTCAATGCTTGGGGTTGGGTCTTGTCGATCCACTGGCGCGCGCTGGAGTGGAGCGCGGTAGCCGTGAAAATGATATGTGAGAACGAAGCGACCTCTCCCTCTAACCACGCCTTCCAGTCGATCGGCCCTTCGTGCACTTGTATTCCCCGCGACCGCAAGCCAGAGGCGTCGTCAGGATTCGGGCAGCGCTCCGCCGAGGCCACCACTATCTCGCTATGGCGGCTGAGAGCGCCGAGTGATTCGACCAATTCCCACACCGACCGTCGCTCGGGCCTGAGCGTCCCGGACTCCAGGGCTCCGGTCAGCACGAGGATTCGGCTCACGCCATCGTCAGCGCTCGGCAACCGGCCTCCAGAGACCCCCGTGCTCCATCGAGGCTCGCAAACCAGGCGCATCCCAAGATGGTTGAGGTGCGCCAAAACCTCGGCAATCACCGACTCGGGGTCGTCATCCGAGGGGTCGATGGTCGTCCCCATCACGATCGAGGCCCGCACGGCCAGCTGCTCGCACGATGCGACGGCAACGTCCTGACGAAACAGTCCGCCCTCTACCCCGCCGGCCGTAGCCTGGTCCGGAATCACGCCGCCTATGCCGAAAGGGCCTTCCAACAGGTCCGAGAGCCTCGGCTCCGGAACGGAGCCTTGGGCCCGGCCAAGGACCAGCCATCCCGAAATACCGGCCGTCGCTGCGAGTGTCACCGCCGCCCCATAGGGCCTGTCGCCGTCCTGGTGGCGGACGTAGATCGGCGAGCTCATAGAACGCGAGATCGCAAACGCCCGTAGACGTCACGAAACGGCTTCGCCACCCGGAAGAGGCGGGTCGCGTATATGCGGTCTATCTCAGCGCGTAGCTGGGCGATGTGGATCTCGGCCTCGGAAGCCGTCCGCGAGTGCATCGAGCGGCCTTTCGACGATCCGGAGTGCCACTCGCCCTCGGCCAGAAGGTCCAGCTGTCCCAACTGCTTCGCGAGAGCGAGTCGCTCACGAACCAGGCTACGTCGCAGTCCCTCGTTGACCGCCTCGAGCACTTGTACCCGACCGGCCAACTCGGCCAACCGCGGCCCCATCGTCTGGGCGAGCCTGCGACCCGCGGCCGCGATCAGGGGCCCGGCCAGCGCGTCGAACGACAAGTCAGCCTTCTCGATGAGGTGGTCGCGAATCCCGTCGCCGTCTCGGGCGTCCACCTCGCCGGACAACGCGACGACATCGGAACGGCCGCCGAAAGCCATCCCCGCCTGATCGGCCCATGCAGAGGTTCCCCACCCGTCATTGACGACGATGACCGGGCGCAGCAGACCGGCAGCCAGAGCCGCCAGTCCTGGAGAGTCGGTGACGACCAGGTCGGCAGCGCCCACCATGGCCACCAGATCCACAGGAGCCAGGTGTTCAGGTACGACAACCGACTCCCAATCGGCCTGGCGTGCCACCGCAGCCAGGGCGTCGGAACTTGATTCGCTCGCTCCTTCCCGGGGATCCAGGTGGCTGAGCACAAACGCACGCGACTTCGGGATGGACCCGACGACCTGCAAGTACCGGCCCCGCAGGGCCACAAAATCCCCGGCGAACAGCCGCCCGACGAGCGCCAACGCATCCGCCGGGGCGCTGGACCGCCCGTCGCCGAAGTGGTGCACGGCCGTCGACGAGTGATCTTGTGCCGCTTCCGCGAGCTGCGACGGCAGCTCGCCCGGACCAACGACCAAACCATCCAGCTCGGAGAGCGCGGGGGTCGCCGACCGGCCGGTCCCGGCGGTCAACGGGTAGATGGACTCGCCGTCGAAGCCGGACTTCGCTTCGGAGGTCAGAGAGCAAGCTCGGACCTCGACGCCGGCGAGGCGGCGGCGCAATTCGGCGATGATGACGGCGGTGCGGATCTGTTGCAAGGCCAACAGCTCGCCCGCCGGGTTCGCGTCGAGGACTCCTATGACCGGGCGGGGTGCCACGGCGGAAAGGTGTCCGGCGATCTGGGTGAGTTGATTTCGGAGGACCACCAGCTCGCGATCCTTCGCGCTCAGCACTTCCGCCACTGCGCCGCTGTCGGAGTGGAGAGGGACGGCCGTCAGCACGAACTGGTACGTGGTGCTGTCAGGGTCCGCCGCCACCTTGGCGATGACGTCATCAGGAAAGTCGGAGGGCGACACCGGGATCTCCGTTTGGAATGGTGAAGCGGTCGTCCGACGGACGTGGACGGCCACGAACCCGGCCTCGGTCAGGAGATCCTCGAGGCTGGCGCGGGTAAAGAAGCGGACGTGGGTATCGTCCAGCAGGCCCAGAGAGCGATACTCGAACTGGCCCTCGAGGAGGGCGAGCCTCACCGAGCCGTGGGCCACGTTGGGGATCGAGAGTACGACAAACCCGTTCTCCCGGAGAAGGGCTTTGGCCTGGCGCAGGGTGGATACGGGATCCCGGAGGTGCTCGAGCACGTCGGCGAAAACCACGACGTCGAAGGTCTCGCCGGCCAGCTCGGCGCCGAGATCCATCTGCTCCAGATCGCCCACCACCAGGCGCTCCAGATAGGGCCTGGCTTCGTTGGCCGCGTCTGGGTCGATCTCGACCCCCGAGACTTGGTTGTCTCGGTCGCCAAGAGCTTTGGCGAGGTATCCGGTTGCGCATCCGACGTCAAGCACGCGCTTACCGGTCCCAACCAGTTCGAGAACGAGACCGTGCGACGTGTTGTCGTTGTCCGGATCGGGCTCAGCGTTGTACTTCATTGGCCTCCGATCCTTTCGATCGAGTGTCGGAGGTCGTCACCACCGGACTAGCTGTCGTCATCGGCGACCACCCTCCATTCGCCCCCGAGCGCCACGATCCCGGACCGGTCGTGCAGAGGCCCGCGCTCGACATCGAACCTGAGGAGGTCACGTCGGGCATCAAAGGTTTGGACCAGGCCGTAATCGTGAAGCGAAACCGTCAGGTCGTAGGTGCCGGGCAACAAGCGAAATGAATCGAATGACACGTCTACGTGGCCGGTGCCCTCGATCTTGTCCGGCACACAGTCGGTGTCCTTGCTCGTCGGCGCCGAAACCTCGAAGCCCTCCAGCGTGCGGATCGAGATACCGAAGACAGGCTGCTCGATCGGCTGCTGGGTTTCGTAAAAAAGTCGAAGCCAAGCCGGTTCCCCGCAGCGCAATCGGGCCGCCGGTTGCGCGTCTCGATCCAACCAATCCACTCCGACGATCCGGCCTTCTCCAGTTCCCCAGCGAGCGTGACCCGCCTCGTCAACCTGGCGGTCCACGTGAACCGTCTCCGTGTAGGCCTCGATAACCGATCTTGGAGTCCCGACGTCCATGAGGTGCCCGTGGCTAAACCAGGCCACCCGGTCACAAAGGTTCTGAACGACAGCGAGTCCGTGGCTGACGATGACAACGGTCTTGCCGGCGTGCCGCAGCTCCGTAAACTTCTCGTTGCACTTCCGCTGGAACGCCTCATCCCCGACGGCCAGCACTTCGTCGACGAACAGCACGTCGGGGTCGACGTTGATGGCCACGGAGAAGCCCAGCCGCACGTACATGCCCGACGAATAGTTCTTTACAGGTTCGTCGATGAATTCTCCGACGCCTGCGAAGTCGACGATCTGATCGAACTTGCCCTTTAGCTCCCTCTGCGAGACCCCGAGAATGGCTCCATTCAGGAACACGTTCTCCCGTCCCGAGAGCTCAGGGTGGTACCCGGCACCCAGCTCGAGCAACGCCGAGACCTTGCCGTCGACTCGCACGCTTCCGTGGTCGGGACGCAGGATCTTGGTCAGGCACTTGAGCATGGTGCTCTTGCCCGATCCGTTCTCGCCGATCAGGCCGAACGTCTCGCCCTCGAGCACCCCAAAGGACACTTCGCGCAGCGCCCAGAAGTCTTCAGCGATCACGCGGCGACCCCGCATGACCGTGGCCTTGAGGGAGTTGTTGCGCTCCTTGATGAGACGAAACTTCTTCGAGACATTCGATGCTTCGACGACGACCCGCCGGTCCATCAGAGTTCCTCCGCCAGGCGGCGCTTCAACCGGCGTTGGCGGAGTCGCTCAGAGCCGCACACCCTCCCGGCCCGCGAGAAGCCCTGAGCTCAGCCATCCGTCGCATTTTAGCGGCGGGCGAACCCCGGTGTCGGTCAATCGGTGGACCCATGGACGCCTGTCGTGGTTCGTGCTGATGTATTACATACTTTGGTGCGGATGGCAGGGCCGTCCTTCATTGAACGTTCGACGGCGGGGACTCCGCCCCGTCCGGCGACGGGGTCCGAGGGCTCCGTGCTCTTCCTTTTGTGTGCACGCGACGGCGGGATCCGCGGGCGTCCCACCAGATCAGGGACAGGGAGACCACCACGCCCGCTCCCGTCAGGGCGGCGCCCACCCCCTCGCCTGGAGCGGTGTATGTCACGTCGACCCGGTGACGACCGGCCGGCACCGCGACCGCCACCATGGCGTCGTCGGCCGGCGCGAGCTTGGCGGGCCTGCCGTCGACGGTGACCGACCAGCCAGGTTGCTGCATCGCATCGGCGACGACCAGGTACCCCGAGCCCGACGCCGTCACATCGGCGGAGATCCGGTCGCCAGAATCGTCGGTGACGGTCACGTTGGCGCCATCACCCGAGCCTTGCGGGCCGGCCCCGTTCAACACGACTTCGTTGGTTGGGATGCCCGCCGCGAGAGCGTCGACTCGTCCCGACGACGTTGGTATCACGACGGCCTCGGACGCCCACCGGATGCGCGGCAGAGCATCGAGGCGTTGGTAGACGATGGAACCGGGATCGGCGTGGACGAGCCTCAAGCCGTCCGGCTCGGGCTCCACCAGGCCGCAGGAAGCGGCGCCGGCCCCACCCGAGACCACGAGCGGGCCCTTGGCTCCGGCTTCTGTCCAGGTCGCCACGAAAGTCCCACCGGACGTGAGTTCCTCACCCGGGATGGCGATCGAAAGGTCGCTCCCGGTCGGGGCCCCGGTCGCCAGGTAGCGTCCCGACGAGATCCTCTGCGTTCCCGAGGACAGGGACACGTCGACCGTGACCCCATCGGACGGGTTGGCTGGCACGAGAGCTTGCTCGAGCCGGACCGTCACGCCCCTCATGGGCTTCTCGGGGACGGTACAGGTGATCGGTCCGGTAGCGGTGCTCACCGTCCCCGACGCGGCTGGGACGGGCTGCACCACCCCAGCCAAACCGCTCGGCGGAGTGACGAAATACCTGACGCCCATCTGGTCGAGTATCGGTTGGTCACCGACGTTGGTCTGGTTGAGAGACGCCCCAAAATCGGAGAACGTCGGGGTGATCATCACCCCTGGGTCGATCTTCTGGAGCAGCTGCTGCCAGGCCGGCTCCACGAGGGCGTGACCGGTAGGGGTTCGCAGCCCGTAGTACAACGACGTAGCCGGGTACATGGTCTGGCCGGAGGACGCGTAGCGATCGTGACCCAGGTTCGCTTCCAGGAACTTGTGGGTCGCCGTGTTGGGGTAGAAGCTCTTCGGGTTGTCGCCCGGCAGCACGGCGTGGAAGAACTGGACGCCGGGCGCCGCAATCAGGATGGGAACGACGAGAAACGCGAACGTCTGCGAGGGCCGGCGCCGAACCCACCGGATACCCACTAAGGCGAAACCCGCTAGCAGGAGCAGACCCGGGATCCAGCTGACGTGTACGACCTCGCGGAGGTAGTGGCCTGAGACCGCCGAGCGGTGACCCCGCCTAACGATCAAGATACCGGCGACGCCGGCGCCGACCCAGACGGCCGCGGTCCAGACGTAGCCGGCCCAAGCGGTCCGGACGTTCGGTTGAAAGTGCGACCCCGTCTCCGAGGGTCCATCCGGACCGTCACGTGGAGCGGTGAGCCAGTCGAAGCCGACAGCGGCCAGGATGGCCAGGGCGAACCCGAGGACCGACCGGATGCGGCCGATGAAGTTGTCAGCAAAGACCGGAAGGTGGGCGGTGAACGACCGAGCGGTCGGGCTCGCCCATCCGAGCATGAGTATGGCTATCGCGGCCACCACGAAAAAGCCCCGGACCCCCCCGCTGTCGAAGCGGCCGCGGCCATCCCCACCGTCACGGCCGCGGCGACGAAATCCAAAGGCGGCACCGGCGATGGCCAATACCACGGCGACCGCTCCGACGTAGGCAACCAGCTCGATCGCGTTGACGTTGCCCCTGGAAGGAGTGCCAGCGACACACAGGCCATACGCATTTGGGACCACGAGCGTGACCAGTCCCGACACCGGCAGCCCGGCAGCGGCATCCCCGGTCCGGTAGGCAAGTGGTGCCTGCCCGAACCAGTAGGCAAACGGCAGCATCTGAACTGCGGCCAGGACCGCACCGAGCGCAACCCCGCCCGCGGCCATGGCTCCGACGATGACAGCCCGACGGATCGAGCGCCTGTAAAGGAACCACACCCGAACGAGCAGGTAGGCCCCCGCCATGTACAGGGCGTAACCGGTTACCTCGGGGAACCCCCCGAGCAGCATGGAAGCCACGACGATGGCGAGGAGCACGAGATCCAACGGCCGGGCCCGAGCGATCAGACGTTCCAAGGCCCAGAACAAGGCCGGGATCAGCGCCGCGACCCGAGTTTGGGGCCAGTTGGTCCACATCACCATGAACCCAGACGTGGCGTATATAAGGCCGGCAAGCGAGGCGGCCGGTCGGCTTATGGAAAAGCGGCGAAGGAAGAGGAACATGCCTCCGATGGCGGCCACCCAGGTGAGCAGGATGACGAAAGCCGGGGCGACGCTCAGGGGCAGGATGAAGTACGGCAGGGACAAGGGGTCCAGCAGCCCGAGATCGGGAACCGACGAAAGTGGCGAGCCACCCCCCACGATGTCCTGCCAGCTCGCCAGATGACCGCTGAAGAGCTGACCGCGGATGTGGGCGATCCCCGGCATGACAGAGTCGATGGTGTCGCCCGTGCACGCCTCGTGGCCGAGCGAGTCGGCCCCGCCCGCGCGCCACGGAAAATAGTTGGTGAGCGAGTTGACCGAAAGGAGGGTCCGGGCTCCTACCAGCGAAGGGCCAAGACAGAAAGCCGCCGATCCGGCCACGACCGCCCACGCGTACCAGTCCCGCCAGGACCGGCCAACCGGCGAATGGTCGTCCGTCCGGGTGTCACTCGCGAGATCCGCCTCCTGGTCGCCCATCACCCGGCCTGGAAGTTACGACTCAGCAGGTGCCAGCTCGCTCACGTCGGTCGCTCGCTCGATTACCTGGTCGATGAAGCCGTATTCCTTGGCCGCTTGCGCCGTAAACCAGCGATCACGATCCGAGTCCGCTTCGATCCTCTCCAAGGATTGACCGGTATGGAACGCGATCCTTTCAGCCATCATTTTCTTAAGGTAGATGATCTGCTCCGCCTGGATGGCGATGTCGGTTGCCTGGCCGCGGGCTTGTCCCGAAGGCTGATGCATGAGTATCCGGGAGTGAGGAAGCGAGTACCGCTTTCCTTTCGCTCCGGAGCAGAGCAGGAACTGTCCCATCGATGCGGCCAGACCCATGCACACGGTCGAGATATCGCACGGAACGAACTGCATGGTGTCGTAAATCGCCAGGCCGGAGGTCACAGATCCACCTGGAGAGTTGATATAGAGGCTGATGTCCCGACTCGGGTCCTCAGCGGCGAGAAGCAACAGTTGGGCGCAGATCAGGTTGGCGCTGGTGTCGTCGACTTCTGTCCCGAGGAAGACGATGCGCTCCTTGAGCAAGCGTCGATACACGTCGCCGACTCCATCGGTCGGGTTTACCTGGGCTGATACCAGCGGGAGGGTCAACGAAGCCATGCGTTGAGGGTATCCGGTCGTGGCGCCGACAAGGAGTGACCGGGACGTGGAGCCCATATCAGAAGCGCCCCGGACTGCGGACGATAGAATGGGTGTCGTAGCGGGCGTGGCGAAACTGGCAGACGCGCCAGGTTTAGGTCCTGGTCCTGAGAGGGGTGGAGGTTCGAGTCCTCTCGCCCGCACACTCTCGCCTGCATTACCACCGGCTCGGCGCCCGCGCCTGCGGGCCATCGTCGGGCCGGGGGGACTTGGCCCGGGATCGTGCCGTGGCCGCTCACCTGGTTCCGTGAACATCCGGACCCCGGCGTCTTCTGCGAAAACCTGCCGCATGGGTCCAGGGACCGGACACGGTCAACTTGGCCCTCGGGACCTCCGAGCGGTAACCCCGCTCGTCGGTCGAGCGGCCCGAATCAACCTGTAGCGAAAGGTAGGCGGCCCCACCGAGCGGTATCGGAAGCCAGAAGTTGATGAGACGGTAGGCGACGACCCCCAGGGTGGCGACGCCCCTCGCGGTTCCGAAACCGACGAGGATCGAGGTCAGGGTCGCTTCCACCACGCCTAGGCCGCCGGGGGTAAGCGGTATCACGGCCAGAACGTTCGCCAGGCCGTAGGCCACCAGCAATCCGTCGGGATTGACCCAATGTCCGAAGGCACCTACGAACACGGCCAAGGATGCCGCATCAAGAAGCCAGTTCGCGGTGGCCCAGGCCATGGCTCGAGCTAGGTCACGGCGTTGCCGTCCGAGCTCCTCGATCCTCCTGGCAATTTGGACGAACGACCGCCGGAAAGCCTGTCCGTCGACGAACGGGAGCCGGAAGGCGGCCCGCTCGAGTGCCGCACCGACGCGTTCTTCACCTCTGGTGAAGCCGAACACCAAGCCGGCTGCGCCAAGCAGCAGGATGAGTCCGGCGGCCGCGGCGATCAGATACACGGCTGAGAATCCCCAGACCGGGATGGAGACGATCAGCGCGACCCACAAGATCAGGTTGAGCACGACGGCCGAGCCGATCCCCTGCATGGCCAGAGCGAACCCGACGTCACCTCCAGCCACGCCGGCTTGGGTCATCAGTCGATATCCGAGCGCAGCCCCCGTGGCGGAACCGCCCGGCGCGCAATGACTGACCGACAGGGTCGACAGCTGAATTCGGAGGATCGTGGACAGGCTCGGTTTGTGCCCGCCGGGTAACACGGTCCGCGTCAGCATGGCGTAACACAACAGGGAAGCGGCCTCGAGACCCACCCCGGCGAGAAGCAGCAGTGGGTTGACTTGAGTGATCAGGTGTGCGACTTTTCGAGGCCCGGCCAGCTGCGGGACGACCAAATATTCCACGATCAAGGCCAGGATCAGGAGTCGTCCGATGTGCCATATGGGAGCGGGTAGAAGTCCTCGCAGTCCCCTTCGCCCGTCTACGGATGGCGCGGCGGCTTGGCCGAACTCGGGCGGGGGATCAGCTTGGGGCGGGATGGAGGGATCGACGATCGGCGGTGGATCCGCCTCTGAAGTCACTCCTGTACCGTCGCTCGCTGGGACACTGGGAATCCGGATCCGGGATCAGGGCCCGCCAAGATGCAGCTTGTCCCAGAGACGGGAATACCTGACTATGCAACGGGCTGCCTGGAGCCCGTCGCGCCATCCGATCTTCTTGCCTTCGGCGTACGTCCGTCCCTCGTAGCTGACGCCCACCTCGTAAATCCTCCAACCGCCTTTGGCCACCTTGGCAGTTATCTCAGGCTCGATCCCGAAGCGGTCCTCACGAAGGTCCAGGCTCTGGATCACTTCTCGCCGAAACGCCTTGTAGCAGGTCTCCATGTCGGTGAGGTTGAGGTTGGTAAAAACGTTCGAGGCCGTCGTGAGCATGCGATTGCCAAGCGAATGCCAGTAGTACAGCACGCGGTGCGGGCGGTCGGTCAGGAACCGCGACCCGAACACGACGTCGGCCTTTCCCGACACCAGATACTCCAGCAGATTGCCGTACTCGGCGGGGTCATACTCGAGGTCGGCATCCTGGACGATGACAAAGTCGGCCGAGGCTTCCTTGAAACCCCGACGCAGGGCGGCCCCTTTGCCCATATTGTACGGCTGCTCGATTACCCGGACCCGTGGGTCGGCCACCGCCTCGGCGTGGGAAAGCGTCTCATCGGAGGACCCGTCGTCGACGACTATCACCTCGGCGACCCAAGGCGATTCGAGAACTTTCGACAAGAGCTCCTTGATCGTGGCGGCCTCGTTATAGCAAGGCACGACTACCGACAGGCATTGCACCGCAAAAGGCTCCGATCCTCGCGCGCTCCCCTATCCGGGGCTCCCAGTCTCAATAGTACGTGGGGCCGGGCCGCCTCGACCGGCATGGTCCGGGGCAGCGAGACGGTTTCGGCTAACCGGAGGGGCGGATAGCGGCCACGAAGATCGACTGGCCGAATGGCGGCCGCACCCGGCGTTCGACCGCTCGGAGCACGGGCAGCAGAAACCGGTGGAACAACTTCGCCGGCACACCGCCCACGGGGTCGCGCCCGAGGAGCCGGGCGATGACAAACCACCCGATCGCCCCGACCGGGTTGATGTACCTGATGTCCAGAACTTCCAGTCCGGCTCGGGAGATCCGGTCTCGCAGCCCAGGGAGGCGATACCGGCGGTGATGACCGATTCTGCGGTCGAAGTCGCTGTAGAGAAGCTCGAAAGCCGGTACCCAAAGAACGAGCCGACCGCCCGGTTCGAGCAGTTCGACCAGATGCCGCAGAGCTTCCTCATCATCCTCAATGTGTTCGAGCACGTTGATCAGAACGGCCGTGGCGAACGGACCCCGCCCGGCCACGGCATCTACGGACCCGCTGACGATCTCCACGGCGGGAACGTCGGCAAACCTGTCTTCGAGGACCTTTACGCACCTCTCTGACAGATCGGTGGCGACCACCGTTCGGTCGTCGCGGGCCAACCGTTCGGTGAAGGTGCCGTGTCCGGCGCCAACCTCGAGAACGGTTGGGCCGAGGTACGGCTCGACGAGATCAAAGATCCACGAGGTGTACGAAACGGTGTCGTCGAGGAATTCGAGGGTGTCAGCGAGCTGGACGTCGGCTACCGAAAACCGTACGATCCGCCGGTCTCGAGGGAGTCCACGGGCCCTGAGCACGGCGGCACCCTAACAAACGTAGCCGGTTAATCAGCTACGAATGCCTCCGGATTTGGACCCGCTTGCCTGTTCCACCAGTCTCCGTTCCAACGCTCGGAAGGCTCGGCCTCGGTGAGAGATGTGATTTTTCTCTTCGACCGTCATCTCCGCGAACGTTCGGCCGTCGCCGTCTCCGGGCACAAAAACCGAGTCGTACCCGAACCCGCCGCTCCCTCGGGGCTCGCGCTCGATGGCGCCCTCGACCGTTCCTTCGGCCACCACTTCGTGCCCGTCAGGCCAAGCGGCGACGGCCACGGTCCGAAAGCGAGCCAGCCGCGCCCCTTGGGTGCCCGCCAAAGCGGCGATCAGCTTGGCCACGTTGTCCTCGTAGGTGGCGTTGTCGCCGGCGTAACGAGCCNNAGCCGGGCGTTGTCGAGCAGGGTTTCGCCTGTCTCGTCGACCTCGCCTACCCAATCGGGACGGGGCATCAGCCGTATCGACGGGCCGAGGATCAGCGATATTTCACGGGCCTTCTCGTTATTGGCCGTGGCGATGACGAAGTCGGTCACGTGGGCTGAGGCGGAGGCGGCTCGGCCAGAATGAGAGCCTGCCTGTCCAACAAGGTGGCGATTCCGTGCTCCGCCAGCGAGAGGAGTTCGTCGAGCTCGTCCCTCGAGTATGGAGATCCTTCGGCCGTCCCTTGCACTTCGACGAATCGACCCGACGACGTCATCACGACGTTCATGTCGACCTCGGCCTTGCTGTCTTCGGTGTAAGCGAGGTCCAGCATGGGCCGGGCGTCTACCACGCCGACCGACACGGCCGCGCAGGCCTCGTTGAGTGGATGCGCCTTGATCCGCCCCGAACCAACCAGTCGGGTGCAGGCGTCGTGCAGGGCGACGTAGGCCCCGCAAATGCTTGCCGTGCGGGTTCCGCCGTCGGCCTGGAGCACGTCGCAGTCGAGCGTTATCTGCACCTCTCCCATCGCGGCCAGGTCGGTTACCGCTCGTAAGGACCGACCGATGAGGCGCTGTATTTCCTGGGTCCGGCCTGATTGGCGACCGCGAGCGGCTTCCCTGTCGATGCGCTCCGGTGAGGATCCGGGCAGCATCGAGTACTCGGCCGTCACCCAACCACGGCCGGTGTTGCGCATCCATCGCGGGACGTCATCGGCCACCGATGCGGTACACAGCACGACCGTGCGACCCATGCGGATCAGGACCGAACCGGCCGCAAAAACCGTGTAGTCGCGGACGAACTCTATGGGCCGTAGGTCGTCGAGCTCGCGGCCGTCGCCTCGGATCGTCACGCCTGGTACCGATCGCCGATGGTTGCGACTGTCACGTCGCCCCCGAAGGAAGCCGACGCTTCGGCCCGGGCCAGCTCCCTATCGACACGCGGCCATACATGGGTGATGACGAGGCGTTCGACTGCGGCGTCTCGGGCCATCCGTCCGGCCTGATTTGCGCTCAGATGTGGAATGGTGTCCTCCTTGTCGACGAGGAAAGTGGCTTCGCACAGCGCCAGGTGCAAGCCCTCCCCCAGTGCGCTCAACTGCCAGCCAGACCCGGTGTCAGCGGAATAGCCGACGCTGCGGCCGCCGCTGTCAACCCGGACTGCGAGGGTGGTCTCCACGTGATCGGTCTCGGAAAAAGACAGGGCCATCGCGCCGACCTCGATCCGATCCCCGCCTCCGACGGTGTGCCAATCGAAGACGTCTACCGCGGCACCCACCCTCAACAGTGAGCGCACCCCGTCGGGCGCAAAAACGGGGATTCCCGTCCGCCCGATCACCCACTTGGAGGCGACCGCCAGGTGCTCGATGTCGCTCCAGTGGTCCGGGTGCTGATGCGAGATCACGACCGCGTCGAGCTCCTCGAGGGAGACGTATTTCTGGAGGTTCGACATGGTCCCGCTGCCGGCATCGAGCCACACGCGGGTGTCTCCAGAGGCCAACAGATACCCGCTACAGGCCCCGCCGGGCCCAGGATACGAACCGTCGCAGCCGAGGACCGTAACGGACAGCGGCTCAGTCATTGCAGCCGAGAGGCTAGCCGGGGTGGCGTCCCGATCTGATCCTGAGGCCAGCGGGAGCTAGGCCGAGCGCGGCTCCCACGCCTGCACCTCGTCGATCTCCGGCCCCAAGAGGCGCCGACCGAGAGTTCGGAAGGTGGACACGTCGCCTGACGAAATCCAGGTGTGCGACCCCTGGCCGGCTCGGTTCGGACCCAAGCCGTGGTCCAGGAGGGCTCGCAATTCGAAGGCCGTCTCGTCGGCCGAGCTGACGAGCACCACGTCGCGCCCGACCACGTCGCTAATCGTGCGAGCAAGAAACGGGTAGTGGGTGCAGCCAAGCAGCAGCGCATCCACTTTGGCCGTGCGGATCGGGGCCAGGAGCCGCTCGGCCAGGACGTACACCTGGTCTGAATCGGTCTCGCCCCGCTCGACGAACTCCACGAAACCCGGGCAGGCCGCGCAGGTAAGGTCGATGTCGCCGGAAGGGTCAAGAGAGGCAGCGGCCCTCTGATAGGCGCCAGACGATATGGTGCCGACGGTTCCGATGACACCGACTCGACCCGACGACGTGGCCCGCATTGCGGCGCGCAACCCCGGTTCGATGACGGTCATGACCGGTACGCCGAAGGTCTCGGCTAGTCCGTCGAGACCGGCCGCCGCAGCCGTGTTGCACGCGACCACGACGATTTTGACGTCGTGCTCCGACACCAACTTGGAGGTGATCTGCCGCGAGAATTGCCGTACCTCGTCCAGCGGCCTCGGGCCATAGGGATAGCGGCCGGTGTCGCCGACGTAGACCAGGTTCTCCGACGGCAATAGGTCGATCACGGCGCGGGCCACGGTCAGACCCCCGAAGCCACTGTCGAACAACCCGATCGCCCGCTCATCCATGCGGCACCAAGCCTAAGTGCCACGCGGGGCCCAAACGAGCCACAAGACCTACAGCCGCACCCAGCCCACCCACCACCTCCGGTGAAGTGGACAAGGGAGGTCGAGCGCGTCGGAGCGGGAACCCGTTCGGCAGCCGGGTCCACGGCTCGATGGGCTGGACCCCGATGTGCAGGACCGCTGAGACTAGAAGTAGATGACCCTCTTGGCCCGCTCGGTCACCACGTCTATGTCGTCGGTCCAAGCGCCAGTCGACAGATACTTCCACCCACCGTCGCAGACGATCGTGACGATCACGCCTTCGTCTATCTCCAACGCGCACTTTATGGCCGCCGCCATGATCGCTCCCGAGGAGATCCCGGCGAACACCCCGACGTCCATCAAGCGCCTGGTCCACTCGATGCTCTCGCGTGGCCCGACGATCTTGCTTCGGTCCAGGAGGGAGTAGCCGTCGTTGTCAGTGAAAATGGGCGGGATGAAGCCCTCGTCGAGGTTTTTGAGGCCGTCCACCATTTCTCCGGCCGGCGGCTGGACGGCCCAGACCTGGATGAGCGGGTTGCGCTCCTTGAGGAACCGGGCCGCGCCCATCAGCGTCCCCGCGGTGCCGAGTCCCGCCACGAAGTGCGTGATCTCGGGGCAGTCCCGCCAGATTTCCGGGCCCGTGTTCTCGTAGTGCGCTTGCGGATTGGACGGATTGCCGTACTGATACGGAAACCACCAGTCGGTGTGCTCCGCGGCCAGCGTTTGAGCCCGGCGCATGGCACCGTTCGATCCTTCCGACCCGGGCGAATCGATGATCTTGGCCCCCCAGGATTCGAGGAGCTGCCGGCGCTCGACCGAGACGTTCTCAGGGAGCACGATCGTCAGCGGGTAGCCCTTGATTTTGGCGATCATGGCCAGGGCGATTCCGGTGTTCCCCGAGGACGACTCGATGATTTGCTGGCCCGGCTTCAGGCTCCCGTCCTTCTCCGCCTGCTCGATCATGGCCTTGGCGGCCCTGTCTTTGACCGACCCGCCCGGGTTCCATCCTTCGAGCTTGGCCACAATGGCCACCCGGGGGTTTGGGCTGAGAGCGCTGATGTCGACCATCGGCGTGTTGCCGATCAGGTCGAGGACGCTCTCGTAGCGCGTCATGGTTGTTACCCGCCCGCAACGGCAGGCATCAGGGTCAACGTGTCGGTTTCGCCGACCTTGGCCCCGAGCTTGCCGAGGTAACGGATGTCGTCGTCGTTGAGGAAAATATTGAGGTGCCGATGAATTTCGCCGTCCGACGTGAGGAGCTGCTCCCTGAGGCTGGGGTGCTGACGAATCAGGTCGTCGAAGACCTCTCCGACGGTTGCGCCCACCGCCTCGACGGTCGTCTGGCCTCCGGCCGCGGGGCGAAGGATGTTGGGCAAGCGGACGTCGACTGGCACCGGCATCTCCAAACAAAGGGTATTGGCACTTCCAGGACAGGCTGCGCTGAAAGCCGACCTCTCCCGTCACTATTGTAGAACCACTGGCTCCTCCGAGATCTTCCCGCCCTCGATTCGCCAGCTCCGAACGCTCGGGTGGACGTCTCGGAGGGACACGAGCACGTAGTGCCATCCCGGATCNNAGCGCGCAGGAACGCCCTGGGGTCCACTTCGTAGATGCGGGCCGAAGCCGCCACGTTGTCGGCCGGATACACGGCGGTCACCTCTGCGCGCCCCCCGTCGGTAACCACCCCGCCCAACAGGCCGCACGCCTCCAGGGGATAGCCGTCCAAGCAGTGGGAGACCATCTGGTCGAGGAAATTTTTCCGGATGACGAGCACGTCACCGAAGCTACCGTGGCAAGTCGTGTCACCCGCCAAGCCGACCCCTCGAGATCCGAACAACCGACTGGTCGCCCAGAATCGGCGAGCCCGGCACGACTACGCCATCCTCGACACCTACGAAGCGGGAATGGTCCTGGTGGGTAGCGAGGTCAAGTCCCTCCGGGATGGCAAGGTCCAGCTGCGCGAATGCTACGCCCGGGTGCAAGATGGCGAGATCTGGCTCTACGGCATGCACGTCCCGCCGTACGTCTTCGCGTCTGGATTTGGCGCGACTGATCCCGATCGGCGCCGCAAGCTGTTGCTCCACAAACGCCAGATAGACGAACTGGGCCGGCGGACCAGCCAGGAGGCTCTGACCCTGGTCCCGCTATCGATGTACTTCAAGGACGGGCGGGCCAAGGTCGACCTGGCCCTGGCCCGAGGCCGCAAGACGTATGACAAGCGTCACGCCATAGCGGAGCGGGACGCCGACATGGAAGCCCGACGTGCATCTGCGGCCAGGCGTCGTAGCCTGGAGCCATGAGAGACACCGTCCGCCTCGGCCGCATCGCCGGGGTGCGGGTGGGGCTCAACTGGAGCCTCATCGCCATGGTCGTGATCGTCGCTGTCGAACTGGCGAACAACCGGTTCGCTTTCGAAGCGCCGGGTTACTCGGGTACTTCGTACGATATCGCCGGGGCCGTGACCGCCGCCCTGCTGCTGTTTGGAGTGCTTTTACACGAGTTGGGCCACGCCGTACTTGCCCGCCGCTTCGGTCTCAAGGTCGACGGGATCACCCTGAGCTGGATGGGCGGGGTCACTCGGATCCAGGGGGAAGCAACCAAGCCGGGCCCGGAGCTGGCGGTGGCCGGGATAGGGCCGTTGGTCAGCGCCGCTTTCGGCGGATTCTTGTGGCTGGTCAGGATGATGGTCGAAGGCTTGGGCGGCGGATCACTCCTGGTAGCGGCCCTCGGGTGGCTGGCCGGAATCAACGTGATCCTGGCCATTTTCAATTTGCTTCCTGCCGCGCCACTGGATGGTGGCCGGGTGCTGCACTCGGTTGTGTGGGCGATCACGCGGGATCGCTGGCGGGCGACGCGGGCGGCTGGAGCCACCGGCGTCGGCCTGGGGGCGCTGATGGTCGTCGTCGGCTTCGCCCTCCTCGCTGGTCGGGCCGACCCGATCGACGGTCTGCTCATCGGGGTGATCGGCTGGTGGATCCTCGGCTCGGCCCGGGCCGAGCTGAACCTCGGGGCCGTGCACCACGCCCTCGACGGGCTCAAGATGTCGGACATCATGCGGCCGGTCGGATCGGCACCTGGGTGGATCACGGTGCGGGCATTTGCCGACGGGTACGCCTCGGGCCGGCCGGGCTGGGTGTGGCTGCTCGATGGCTGGGGCGGCGGATACAACGGCGTCATCCTGGGAGATTCACTGGCGGCCGTGCCTCTACCCCAGTGGGATCTCCTACGACCGCTCGACCTGGCCGTGCCGATCGCGGAGACGGCAGGGGCGGGCCCTACCGAGGACACCCTCGCCGTCATGAGCCGAGCCGGCGGAAAGCAGCTGATCTTCGTGGTCGATGGTGAGAGCACCGTCGGCGCCGTGCTCACCTCCGACGTCGAGGCCCTGGTGCGCATGGGAGGGCCGAAATCCACGTCTCCGTGGCGTCGCCAGGTCGCCGGAAGCTGGCAGTACCCGCGGATGGGTAGCTAGTTCCTGTCCGGTACCGTCGAAGGGTTGGTCGCCACGCACGCCTGGTGGGCTTGTGAGCGGCAGTGCCGGGTGTGTAGCGGCTGAGCATTTATGCTGGCGGGGTGGCAGTTACGGATGACTCTTCGGGCGCGGGCCGGCGGATCGGTCGCCTGGCGGCAAACCGGGATCGGACTGGGCGTCGAGCGCGGCATTTGAGCGGGGACGTCGCAACCGGTACCGAGGCGTCGATCCTAGAGCCGGTTCTTGTGCGCGGGGTGTGGGGAAGAGTCGGCGGCACGTTGTTGATGCAGCTTTTGGGTACGTCGGCCGAGATAGCGTTCGACCGGAACTACCCGTGTGAGAATCGGTGCCTATCGAACCTTCTGCGTTACCTGGAACCACTCAAAGGCCGAGCGGAGTCGCCGACGGGGTGGTGGATGGACGATCCTGACCGGTTGTGGTGGGTGGACCCGGCCAGTTTCGGGTTCGACGTGAGCGGTTTTCCTCTCGGTTATGCGAATCTGGGTGTTGATCGCGATGAGCTCCACAAGGGTGCGGTGCTCGCGGTTTGGCAGGCTTTTTCCAAAGCCGCCAAGCAGCCTGATGAGCGCCTTCCTCGCTATTACGCAGAGAAGTACGGAGGCTACGCCGACGTGCTCTCGACTGTGGGCATGCCGCACAGGATGATCGACTTGGTGCGCGATCCTCGCGACGTTTGGGCCTCTGTTCTGGCCTTCGATTCCAAACGCGGGTATTACGGTTTCGGCCGACAAGACGAGCAATCCGAGGACGCCTACCTGGCGTCGTGGCTTCAAGCCATGCGCCGAAGGCTTGACGAAATGGCTCGGCCCCTACCGGGTACCCCGGTGACGACGGTCCGCTACGAAGACCTGGTTGGCGATCTGGCCACCGTGGCAGCCCGCCTCAGCGGTTGGCTGGACGTTGAGTTGGATCCCGTTTTGGCGGTGGCGAATCGCGATGAACTGGGATATCACCGGACTGCCGCAAATGACGACGAATCCATTGGCCGCTGGCACCAGGACCTCTCAGCGGCCGTCAGTGACCGCATCGAGGGCGAGCTTGGCTCCCACCTCGATCAGCTCGGCTACGCCCGGCGGTCGACGCAGAAAGTCAATTGAGCAGAAAGTCAATTGATCGGAGTCGTCAGGCCCGCGTACTGACAGGTCCTAGCCCCCGTGACGAGCAGCCGGCGCGAGAAACCTCGGGCGATCGACAGGCGGTTACGGACCGAGGTGTTCGCCCTTGGTCGAGGTCATCCAGAGGGCGGCGGCTTTGGATGTAACAGCGTCCATGCGCGCCATCATGGAATGCCGGAACAAGGTCATGGGGCTGAGATTCGCCGTCGAGGGACACAGCGCTCAAGTACTCAGGGTACTGATGGGGCATCTTCCCGGTAGAGTGTGAGGCGACGGCCGTGGTTTTGAGTCGTCGGTTTGTTACTTGACATGGGGGTGACTGGCTTCGACTTTGGTCGTTGACTCGGAAGAAGCGAGCCGTGGTCTCCGGAACCACGTTAAAGAGCCGGAACCTATAAACAAACGCCGAGCCTCAGCTCGCACTGGCTGCCTAACAAGTAGCCCGTCCGTCCGGCCCCAGCCCTGCGGGTCGGGTACGGGCGTCATCAAGTAGGGCTTACCCGACGGTCCTGTCGACAGGCCGCCGGGAACATTTAGTCGACTGGGGCTCCCCGCCGATGCTGGTGGCGAGCGGGGAGCCCGAGATCAGATCACCGGCTGCGCTCGGAGAAGACCCGATGATGCATCGAAGGACGCGGGTTCGATTCCCGCCACCTCCAAGAAGGGATGATCACGAAACGCCGCATGGTGTGATCATGAAATCCCTTGTTGAAGGTGGCGAGGGCTGGATTTACGCCCTCGGCCACCCCAGGTCCAACAGTTAGACGGCCCCAAATGGGGCCGTCTTTCGCGTGTGGGGTCCGATCCCCGAAACCGGGCGCGCTGAAGCCGGCCGCCTTCCGGCAGCCGGCTCGTTTGGTCGGTTCTCGTTCGGCTAGGTCGGCGGGCTTCCGTCCACCGCCGGCGTGGCGGTTGACGGTTCGACGATGTCGTGCCAGGTGCCGCAGCGGCGCTTTGGTTGGGTAGGTTTGGCTTCTTCCTCTGCGCGCTTCTTGGCTCGGTAGGAGCGGATGCGGTCGAGGTTGTATCCGGCCACGGTGAAGCCGAGGAGGATGGTCATCTTGGTCTGGCCGAAGACTCGGAAGAAGCCGCGGGACAGGTCAGCGAACGTGCCCTTGAGCGCCGCGTTGACGGACTCGACTACCTGTCGTCGTCCCATGGAGAGCCGCCAGGCGGTGGTGCCGAATGGAATCTGCTGCCACCACGGCAGCTCGGCCGGCATCGCTGTCAGGATCCCTCCGCAGCAGTGCTCGCAGCCTTCGTCGACTGGGACAAGCGGGACGGCTTTGGGTCGTCTCATGGTCTTGGGGAACGTCCGCGCACGCAGGAGTCCGGCGCAGAAGGGGCAGCGCCATCTGGTGGCGCCGTCGACGTCGGGGCCCGCGTGACGAACCATCCGCCAACGGGCCCGGAGGTTGAACCTGGTCTCGTGCGCGACCTTGACCGGCTCGGCAGATCCCCTCGGCGGCATCGGGAGATCGCGCAGCTCATTGGGTAGCAAGTTCGAGTAGAGCTGCCCGTCGAGCAGGAGGGCGTCTCCGGAGAACGGGCGCACGCCGCGCTGGTGGGTGACGGGCTGGAACGTCTGGTGGATCCCGGCCTGCGCCAGCTTGTGATGTGTGGTGCCGGCCGAGCACAGGCGGTAGCCAGGGTCCCACACGATGTCATCGATTGGCGCGCCTGCCTTCTTGGCCGTGACCAGGTCATTGACGATGGCCCGGCTCCGGTGCGTTCCGGCCGGCACGAGCGAAAGGCAGGTGATGACGCCTGGGACCTCGTCGGAGAGGGAGACCTTGTCGATGTAGTTGGTCCACTTCAAGTCGCGGGCCTGCACAGCCAGGTGCAGCTCGTAACCGATGTACGGTCCGGCCGGGCGAGTGTTGGTGGCGGAGCGGTGCCCAGCTCTTGCGTCGCTATCAGCGGTGTACTGATTACGTCCATCTCCCCCTCTGCCAAGGATCTTGGCCTTGCGGGCCGGCTTCTTGGGCTTGGGGACGGCGCCGTCGTCCATGAGCTGGGTCTCCGCTGCCTCTCCGTCCAGGTCCACGGTGACGGCGTCGCCGTGGAGGGCGCCCCAGGTCTCGACATCGGTGCCGTCGACGGCGATGGAGCGGGACTGGCGGAACTCGTCCGGGATCGCAGCTTGGGCCATGGTGTTGGCGAACCATTTGGCGTCGATGCCGGGATGGCCGGCGTCAAGGACGTCGGCCAGCTTTGTGAATGTGCGCTCCACCCGGTCATAGGTAAGCCCAGGGTCGTGTCGCTCGATCCCGAGTTCGGCGCGCTGTTGGTCGGTGAGCGCGTTGATGACGCGNNCAGGAGTGCCTTCAGCTTCAATGTCCGGTGTCGTCCGACCTCAGCAACGAAGTACGGCTCGAGCGCATCGACGATTCCGGCCCGGTCGATGATGCCGCAAGCCAGTTGCAACTCGTGACCCGTCGTGGGCCGCCCGCCCGACGAATCAAGTGGTGCCCGATGGCGGCTCATGACCGCCCCCTCAGCATGTCGATGGCGACTGCCTCATCGACTGATGGGACGTACGGGAGCAGGTCCGTGAGGACGGTGACACCTTTTAGCCCGGCAGCTCCGGGCGGCGCTTGCAAGAACTGAGCCCTATGCACTGGTCATGTCGATGGAGTAAGCCGAACCTTACTGGCGCGACTCCACGTCTCGGCCCGGGTCAACACCATGACGCTGGCGGTCCCGCCGGTTATGTCCCCTCTTAGCTGGCGCGGTCGGGCGAGAGGCGTGCCAGCGATCAGATTGATCGTCGCGGCGTGAAGGTTGTGCCCTCACGAGGACTCGAACCTCGCACTGGCCATTTAGAGTGGCTTGCTCTGCCTGATGAGCTATGAGGGCTTGTGGCCGGACCCGATCGGGTCCGGCCAGTCTTTCTTACACCGCCGAGAGGGCGTCCGGGCGGACGTCGTCGGGCAACGCTTCTTCATCCAGGCCGGCTTGACGCAACTGAGTCCACTCCTCGGCCGAAAGGGCCATACCGAGTTCGGCCAAGCGGCGCAAAACCACCCGCTGGGCCGCCACACGACGGTTCAATCCATGAAGCGCTACCCGTTGAGCTTGGCACTTGCGCTGCAGCCATTGCATGTTCTCCTCCATCTATCTCACCCCCTCCCCGAATCGTCGAAGGGGCAGGAGCTGAGATCGATGATCGTCGACGGCGATCAGAGCCACCGCAGTCAGCCGATCCCGTAGGTCCGGCTCATGGAAGGACGTGACACCGTCCATTTCGGCGAGGTCCATCAGGACATAGGCCGGTGCCTCGCAAACGAGGACGTACTCAGGCCGAGGCGTAGGTGCCAGCTCTACAGCGGCGTGAACAGCCTGAGCTACGGCTCGGCCAGGGTCGAGTCCTTCAAGGACTACGACATACAGGGCGCCCTACCGGAACGACATGACACCAAGGTAGCACGCCCGTTTCGTCAAATCGACCCACGCCACCCGCCGAAACTATCGACTCGCTAGTCGCCACTGGGCGCGCCGGAGGCGGTCCAACCGCCCGATATTCGATCGTCTCAAAGCTAGGAAAACTCGGTTGTGGTTCCCGCGGATCTCTGATTTCCTCTCTGGACCCATCAACAGCGGGAGTGAGCAGTGGTCAAGGAGCGCACGCAACACAGATAGCCGGCACCTGAGAAGTACTCGGGCGCCCACGCGCCCGAGGGAGGGGCGCCTGTCATGCGTGCATCTATTGACAAGGACCGGGATATGGCCCGGTCCATCCTGCCTTCCAAGAACCGCGAAGCGGCCAGGAAGGCCAAGAGACTCACCAAGCGCGCCTACAGACGGACCAGCCGCCGCCAAGTCGCCGATCTGGCGCGCCGCGACCGGATCCATTCTGACGACTGGGACGCCCGAATAAACCTTCGCGCCACCGCCGACGCCGAAATCCGGATGATCATGTTCTATAGACGCCAGGGCGACAAACTGAACCACTTCGAGCGATGGGCGATAGCCCGAACCAAGTATCTCCCCCTCGACGAGCGGCTCGGGTCAATGAGGGCCGTCCTGCCTAAGGGGCTCATCGGAGACCACGCTCTCTCCCACCTGAGGCGACTACCCCAACTCAACCCTGAAAACCCAGATTCTTGGTGGTCACGACATCTGGAAAACCGACTGGCTGCCGAGCAAGCCACCGAGCAGCTCCACCAGAGGCTCAAGCTTGCCGTCGAAGTTATGGTCGAACAGGGCCGCCACCATGACTTAAACGCCGTCAGCAAGAAGACCGCCACCGGAATCGACCCCAGGCCTGTTCGGCGACTCCTAGCCGGAGTCCACGACATTCCCGCGTTCGTCGCCGACGTCACCAGCCATTCACGTAATCAGGCCCAGCTGCCGCATGAATACCAAGCCACCCTCTCCTCAGCGGACAGGTTCGTTCCAAGCTGGCGTAATCGCGTAGTCCAGCCATGACGATAGATGGCTAGCGATCTCGATCGCAGACTGCGCCCGCGATAAGCTCACCACCGAGCAGCGAATCTCAGACAGGGCGAATACCGGCCGGCGCCGTACCGACCTCTCAGGGGTACAGCTCAGCGGCCTTATAAGCCACTTGTCCGGAGTTCGATCCTCCTCACCCCTACATTCATCGGCCCGAGCCCTGCAAGGGTCAACCAGTGCCGAGGCCGTGAGCCAACGACGACGCGTTAGTCCGTTTGTCTGGGCGGTTCACTTGTCTGGGCGGTTCACGCCAGCGTGGCGAAAATGCTTGCCTCGGCTTCGATCCAATTCTTGACGCGTTTGGCGCCCCTGGGTACCTCCGCCGCTCGCGAACCGAAGAGGTATCGGTGCTCGACGATCCCCTCGAGATATTCCAGAACGTCAGATCGGTCGTCGACGAAATGGGTAATCCCGAGCTCGGCGCAGTGAACGGCCTTCTCCGGGCGCTTGCGGCAAAAGCGGATGTGGGTCTCCGGAACGTCGGTCTCTTCGAAAAACCTGTGGGACCGCAGCCACTGCTCTGTGCGCTCCTGGATCCGGGGACCGCATTTCGACACGACCCAGACCTGCCCCTGAAAGGTTCGTGTGAGTCGGGCCAAGGACGGAACGACACCTGCCATGGCCGGGGTCTGCATGGCTTCGTCGAAACCGCCGCTGAGAAAGGCCGTGTCATCGCCGCTGGGATGCGAAGCGCCGTCGTTGATGACTCCTCCAAAGTCGACGCCCAGAACGGACCGAGTTTTCATACCGAGATCCTGCACCCGGCAGTACTCGCTGAGAACTATCAATAACGAAGCCAGCTATAGTTTCACATTATAGATGTGGAGACTGTAACCCTGGACGCCTTGAGAGCATTTGTCGTGTTTGCAGAACACGCCAATCTGACCAAGGCCGCTGTCGAGCTACATATCTCCCAGCCTGCCCTGCACGCCAAGATCCAGAAACTATCCGCGTCCATCGGCGCTCCCCTCTACGAAAAGCACGGCCGAGAGTTGCACCTGACCGCCACCGGGATCTCCCTCTCCGGCTACGCCAAGAACATGGACTCAGACCTTGAGAACTTCCTCGCCACCCTTACGGCGGATTCGATCGAACCAATCACCCTGGCCGCCGGGGAGGGAGCCCACAGGTATGTAGTCGCGCAGGCCGTCCGTCTCCTCATCGAGCGAGGCAGCCGCCTGCGCCTGCTGACCACCGACCGAAACGCAACGATCGAGGCCGTCCGCTCCACCCGGGCCGACATCGGCGTAACCGTGCTCACCGCCAAGCCCCGAGGGCTGGCCGTGACAGAACTCGCCACCTACCCGCAGGTCGCCCTAATGCCCGCCGGGCACCCATTGGGCCGTTCGCGGTCGCTGCGGCTGGCCGACCTCGCAGACTCCGATCTGATCCTTGCTCCGCCCGGTCGGCCGTTACGGGAGACCGTCGATCGAGCCATTCACAAGACCGGCGGCAGTCTGAATGTGGTGGCCGAGGCTGAGGGTTGGGCCCAGATGCTCCACTTCACGGCGATCGGTGCCGGGATCTG
The DNA here is from genome assembly GCA_003156795.1 of Acidimicrobiaceae bacterium. GTDB lineage: Bacteria > Actinomycetota > Acidimicrobiia > Acidimicrobiales > Palsa-688 > PALSA-688. The sequence goes on along the minus strand of PMHU01000126.1, from coordinate 14,162 downwards.
CATCGTCAACGGATGCGTTACACCCGACGACAATCTGGTAGCCCGACCCATTGAAGATTTGCCGCCCGTCACCTACTCCGCCGTCTACCGGCCAGCCGACAAGACCAAACCCGGCGTCGTCCACCTTCTCGACGCCCTGCAGGCAACAATGCCATGACGACAAGCGCCACCAGGCTCAGTAAGCGGGTCTCTTGGCTGTTGCGGCACGGAGCCATCCAATCCCAGCTGGCGATGGACGCCGCCGGCTGGGCCCAGATCGCCGACGTGACCGCCACACTCCACATAACCGAAGCCGAACTCGCGCAGGCTGTCCAGCTGAACGACAAGAACAGACTCCAAGTGAACGGAAACCGCATTCGCGCCTGCCAAGGACACTCCCTCGAAGGCATGCCGGTCACTGTCACAGCTCTCGAAGCCAGCTGGGAGGCCATCCACCCAAGCGAGCGTCTGTGGCATGGCACCAATATCGCCTCCGTTGAGGGGATTGCCGAATACGGCATCCTCCCCGGCAAGCGAAGTCATGTCCATCTCGCTCCCCACCGAGACAGCAGTGTGGGCAAGAGGTCCGCCGTAGATTTCCTCCTAGCCGTTTCCCCGGACCGGCTCGCCGAGGAAGGGGTCGGCATCTATCGAGCTCAGAACGGCGTCATCCTGGTCCGACACGTCCCCGCTGCCACCATCGTCGACATCCACCCTCTCTCCGATGCCGGACGACGGTACGAACCCGACGCCCGACGCTTGCTCGACCTGCCCGCCACTTAGCGACAGGACGGTCAACCCTTCGGCAGCGTGAATCCCCGGATGAGTTGGCGGTACTCGTCTTTCATCGGCAGGTCGCGTTCGACACNNGAGCAGTTCGTTCTTGTCGGCCACCGAAGCACGATGAAGAGCGGAGGTGGCCTTAGCCGCCGACTGGCCTTCGGAACGCAAAGTCCAGTAGCACCAGCCATTCAAGGCGCAACGCGAAGCATCCGCCTGCCGCCACGAGAAGTAGTCGACCACATCATCAGCGGTGGTGGCCAGCCAGATCCGGCTGTCAAAGTGGGCCGGTAGGCCGCACGCGTGCGTGAAGGCAGCGCTGGCTACCCCGGCCGAGATCGACACCAACTTCTCCACCGAGCGGTCGAAGAGATCCCATGCCGGGGATAGCAACACCGAGACCTCGTCGGACTCAGTGAATGCATAAACGCCGTCGAGTTCGTTAATCAGCGCCTCGGCAGCAGTGACCATGAACGAGGAGAACCGCTCGTCGAACGGCTTGTCGAAGCGGTCCTCGGTGAAGGTAGTAAACGATCGGCCATCGACACGCACGACGCCCACGACCCAGGAAGCAGCCGCAACCCGTGAAACCACTCCCGGCTTCGCAGGAGGGACTCGAAGCGGTCGCTATTCATTAGCCACCGTCTCGATGTTCCATGGCTCGACCTCGAGACCTGCCGGATCGACGATACGGACATACCAAAGCTCGTCGAATCCCTCATCCAGCGTTGGAACTCTCAGCCGAGAACGAGTGGCCAAAAGACCAACTTCGGGCACAACCTGAGATGTCTCACGGTCGGCGTTTCGAGCTGCGCAATCAGCCAGCACGGACTCGAAGTAGTAGCCAACCATCCGCGCCTCATGGGCCCGTCCAATATCGATGATCGCCGACCGGTCCTCCACGGTCGGGTTCGTGTTATCCACGATCACATCGCGCCCTGCCTGCAGGGCAGCCATGATTAGTCGACGCTGACTAGCCTCCTTACGCTTGGCGTGACCCATCAGGTCCTTGCTCACAGCCTCATGGTTAGGAAAGTAGGCGCGGCGGAATGTCGACTTCCCGGACGCCTGCAGGCCACACAAGACCACCAACTCCATGCACCCCATCGTCGCGGACCGTCGACCGCGAGACCACCGGTTTCTCCCGGGCCCCGCCCAAGCCAGGCTTCTACACAGGACAGCTAGAACAACACCCACCCCTAGCACCGATAGCCACCGATATCGTTCACGCTCTAGGCGGCGGCATCCCCGTCTCGTTGGCAGTCCAGAAGTCGCCGCGATCCGCTACAGGATTTTCATCAGCGAGGTCCGCGTAGCGGAGTAGACGAATGGCCCAGGAAGGTCACGCAATTCTTGTATGCGTCGCCATTGTGTCATGACCACTTCGAGTTGCCCCCAGGTGGTCCCTGCGTCGCTAGAAGAGAGCCACCATGCGTCAGCTGGCGGCGCGCACGGCTTCGAGCCCGGCCGTGTGCTTGTGAATATTGCTGTCCCGCGTGATTATGAGAAGCCCTTCAGAACTGACCATGGGGATCCACACCGGATCGAGGGTGCGCGGGCTCGTCACCGAACACGGTGGGCGCATCCGCTTGTGAATCACCGCTCCAGGGTCGCCGGGGTAGGTGATATCCGGTCGGAGTCTGGCGAGCAGCCTGCCTAAGCCGAGGATGTCCGCGTCTATGTAGTAGCGAACCTCAGCTTGCTTCACGCGCTCGGAGGCTGGTCTCGTATGCCAACGCCCAGCGAACCTCGTCTACGGTCAGTGCCAACTCCTCAGCGACATCTTCGAAGGACTCATCTGCCTCGACGTGTTCCCAGATGATCTCGGTCTTCACGCCTCCGACGGCGGGCAGCCCGAAGCGCTCATCGGGGCGCATTCGAACGGGTGACTTCGGATCAGGAGCGGGACGCCAAGCGCCGGCCATGTCGTCGACCCAGTCGACTCGCTCGAAGAAGGTCTCTGATGGTGGCGTCAGCGTCGGCTGACCGTCAGCTATAGCCACCAGCCAGTATTCACCTGGAAGGGACGAGGCCTCCTGAGCCTCGAGCAACAACCTGCGTCCGGGGCCGACGAACGGCCGGGCGTGGGCGAGCGGGTACGGCACATCGAAGTCTTTCCGTAACCGCTCAATGACTACACGAAGCTCCAGCATCGGGACGTTATGGATCCTCCGGTACTGCCGAAGCAGACCAGCCTCGACGAATTCGCCCCAAGTCACGATTTTCGATCCGGTTGGCTCGGGTCTGACGATCGGCAGGTAGCGCTTGCCCCGCCGAATCCCACCTTCGAGCCAGTAGTGCAGAGTGCCCTGCGCGACCTGCAGTAGCCGCGCCGCTTCAGCCTCGGCGTACATCTCTCGGTCGAGAACCTGGATGGTCACGCCTCGAGTGTGGCTCATCCCACCGACGGTTACCGGCATAACAGTCGAGTGGCGTCTCTGCTCTGAATGAGGTCCCCGGACTGATTGTGGAGGCTCTTGACGTGAACTCGTGGAGACACTTACTATCAAACACACGTACGTGCAGGTCAGCGAGTTTCGTGATCATCCCAAGAAGGGATGATCACGAAACACCGCAAGGTGTGATCATGAAATCCCTTGTTGAAGGTGGCGAGGGCTGGATTTACGCCCTCGGCCACCCCAGGTCCAACACTTAGACGGCCCCAAATGGGGCCGTCTTTCGCGTCCAAGGTCTGATCCTGAACTCGTGGCGCGCTGAAGCCGGCCGCCATCTGGCAGCCGGCCAGAGCCAGGTATCGGGTTGCTAGGTGGGCGGGCTCCCGTCCACCGCCGGCGTGGCGGTTGACGGTTCGACGATGTCGGGCCAGGTGCCGCGGCGGCGCTTTGGTTGGGTCGGTTTGGCTTCTTCCTCTGCGCGCTTTTTGGCTCGGTAGGAGCGGATGCGGTCGAGGTTGTATCCGGGACTGTCGGAACTCCTCCGGGATAGCAGCCTCGGCTAGGGCGTTTGCGAACCATTTGGCCTCGATGCCGGGATAGCCGGCGTCGAGGACCTCGGCCAGCTTCGTGAATGTGCGCTCTGCCCGGTCATAGGTAAGCCCACGATCGTGTCGCTCGATCCCGAGTTCGGCGCGCTGTTGGTCGGTGAGCGCGTTGATGACGCGAGCCACCTCGATCAGGTGCCCCTTGTGGTGGCGAGAGAGTGCGGTGGTTCCCATGGTTCTGTGTGCTGGTAGGCAGTCGCTGCTACTGAGGGAGGTGGGGCGTCGAAGAGGCTCAGGACACCCGTGGCCTCTTCTTTCGCCTTGGCCCTATGAGCCAATACAAGGCTCCGGAGCTCGGGGATCTCGTGCCCGTGGGCATGGCTGTAGATGTCGCGCATGATGTCGCTACTGACGTATTCCGAGTCTGTCGGCACCGGAGGTTGGATACCATTCCGCGCCATGGGGGTATGCGTCGCATGCGGATCGGTGCTCCGTACCGGCAGCGGGTTCTGCTCGCTGTGCGGTGTGCCCGTGCCCGTGCCGTGCCCCGCCTGTGGATCCACGGTGGAAGAAGGCGACAGTTACTGCGCCACCTGCGGCGGTCGGTTGGCTTCTCGGGCGGCCACGCGCGAGCGGCGGCGCGTGTCGGTGCTGTTCTGCGACCTGGTCGGTTACACCCGGCTCGTCGACAGAAGGGACCCGGAGGATGCCCGGGAGCTCCTGTCAGGGTACTTCGACCTGGCACGGGCGATCGTCGAACGGTACGACGGGGTCGTCGAGAAATACGCCGGCGACGCGGTCATGGCGGTGTGGGGATCGCCGAGGGCCCACGAGGACGACGCCGAACGGGCGGTGCGCGCCGGCCTGGAGCTGGCCGAGGCCATCCCCCCGTATGGCGAATCGGCCGGCCTGGACTTGGGCGGACGCGTGGGTGTGGCATCGGGCCTGGCGGCAACGGTCGAGGCACCGGATGAAGGGTTGGTGGTCGGCGACGTTGTCAACCTGGCGTCCAGGATCCAGACGGTGGCGGACACGGGCTCATGCTTCGTGGACGAGACAACCCGGCGGCTGGCGGCCCGGGCCATGGCCTTCGAAGGCACGGGGACCCACGATCTGAAAGGGGTGGCGGACCCGGTCCCGATTTTTCGCGCACTCCGGGTGCTCGCTGGGGTGGGCGGACGGCAGCATTCGGCGAGCGCGGAGGTCCCGCTGGTGGGCCGGGATGTCGAGTTGCGGATGATCAAGGACTTCTTCCATGCCACGGTGGACGGTCGCACCCCGAGCCTGCTGCTGGTATCAGGGGCGGCCGGAGTGGGGAAATCTCGCCTGGGACTCGAGTTCGAAAAATACGTGGACGGCCTGGTGGACAGGGTGTTGTGGCACCGCGGACGTTGCCTCTCCTATGGCGAGGGCGTCACGTTCTGGGCGCTCGCCGAGATGCTCCGCCAACGCCTGTCGATCGCCGAGGACGACCCCACCGAGACGGCGGCAACGAGGCTTTCGGAGGGTCTGGTGCGCTGGGTCCCCGAGGCCGACCGGGCGTATGTCGCGGTCCGGGTCGCTCGCCTTCTCGGTGTCGAGAGCCCAGAGGCACGGGCGACCGTCCTGCCCCGCGACGAGCTCTTCGCCGGGTGGCGGCTCTTCTTCGAGCGGCTCGCTGCCATCGCCCCGGTAGTCATGGTCGTCGAGGACGGCGAGCACGCCGACAAGGGGCTCGTGGAGTTCCTGCACCATCTCATCGACTGGACGCGCGGCCTGCCAATCTTCGTGCTGGTGCTCGCCCGCCCCGAGCTCGCTGAGGCACACCCGAGCCTCGGCATGGGACATAACCGCAACCTTCACTCGCTGGCCCCCCTCGACGGCTCCTCGATCGACGACATGGTCTCCTCCCTTGTACCAGGTATCCCCGCACGGGCCCGCACGGCGATCGCAGCACGGGCCCGGGGCATTCCCCTTTTTGCGTTGGAGACGGTGAGGTCAATGATCGACGCTGGCATCGTCGCTGGCGGGGGTCGCGGCGGCTACCGGTTGGTCGGTGACCTCGACTCGCTGAACGTGCCCGAGAGCCTGCTCGGCCTTTTGGCTAGTCGCCTTGACGCCCTGGACGCCTCGACGCGCCACCTCGTGGGGGCCGCCGCCGTCCTCGGCACCACCTTTTCCGCTGAGGCGCTCACCACAGTCTCGAACCGCGAGCCATCACAGGTGCACGCGGGTTTGGCCGAGCTGGTTCACAGGGACGTCCTCGAGGTGAACACCGACCCGCTGTCGCCGGAACGTGGTGACTACCGGTTCAGCCACGAGCTGTTGCGCCAGGTCGCCTACGACCGACTGGCACGACGGGAGCGCAAGGTCAGGCATCTGGCCGTGGCCGCACATCTGCGGGGCACGTTCTCCAACGACGCCGACGAGGTCTCCGAACTCGTTGCCCGGCACTACCTCGACGCGCTCGCCGCAGCTCCCGACGATACAGATGCCCCGAGCATCCGCGACGAGGCCATCACCATGCTCGTGCGTGCTGGTGTCCGTGCCGCGGCGAGCGGCGCCCCCGCGCGAGCTGCCGCCAGCTACGCCGCCGCCGCCCGCCTTACCATCGAGACCACCGGTGCCGCTACCGACGCCCGTCCAGATGCGGAGCGGATGCAGCAGGCGGCCGCCCTGTACGAACGGGCCAACCGACAGGCCACCCACGCCGGTGACTACGAACCGGCGCGGAGCCATGGCGAGGCGGCCCGCGCCTGCCACGAGTGGGTGGGCGACGCTCGAGGCGCAGCGCGGGCGCGAGCCCTGAGCGCCCGTGCCCTGCGCCACTCTGGACGCTTCGCCGAGGCTCGCGTCGAGCTCGAGGAGGCGCTTTCAGTGCTCCAGGAGACGCCCGACGCCGACACGGTCGAAGCCTTGAGCTCCCTGATCAACATCGAGCTTTACGTCGGCAACCTGGCCGACGCAGACAGGCTGAGCGCCCAGGCCCTCGATCTCGGCAGGGTTCTGCGCGTCGACGACGCGCAGATGGCTCGGCTGCACATCAGCCGGGGCATTGTCGATGACCACGCGAACCATACGACTGAGGGAGCCTTCCACTTCCGGGAGGGCGCTCGGTTGGCCGAGGGTGCGGGCGACGGCGACCTATTGACCCACGCCCTGATCAACCTGTCGGATGTTCTCGGTCGTTTTGACCCGGCCGGCGCGGTCGACGCGGCGAGCGCTGCCGTGGCTCACGCCCGGAGGGTCGGTGTCCGCGACAGGCTCGGCTTCGCCACCGCCAACCTGGCCGTGGCCCTGCTCGAGCTCGGCGAGTGGGACCAGGCGGCCGATGTGCTCGATTACGCCGCCGGCGGCGACGGTCTCGACGAGCACCAGCAGGTGGTTTACCTCGCCGGGCTGCTAGCCGCGCTGCGGGGCGAGCTCGAGCGCGCCGACGACGCTCTCGCTATCCTGGAACCTCTCTCGACGAGTGAGGACGTGCAGACCCGGGCGATTGTGGGGCTTGTCGCGGCGCATACCGCGGCGGCGAGGGACGATCGCCGCGCCGGCCTCGCGTTTGCCCGCTCGGTCGTCGAGCGTGCCGGCGCCCTCGGCATCCATCATGAGGCGGTGCGATGGGCATGGCCCCTAGCGGCGAGGCTCGCCTCCGAGCTCGACGAACGCGACACTGTCGAGGAGTTGCTCGCGCTCCTCGACGACCGTTCGCAGGACGATGTTCCGTCCATTCTGGCCGCGGAGCGCGCCCTTGCTCGGGCCCGGGCGGCCGCCTCGCTTGGTGATCCCGGGGCAACTGCCGCCTTTTCTGACGCCGTGACAGCCCTTCGGTCGGCTCCCAACCCTTATTCGCTCGGCGGCGGCCTGCTGGATCTCGCCCAGCACCTCGCTCGTGAGGGAGAGCAATCAGCCGCGGAGGAGACCCTCGAAGAAGCCCGGGAGATTGCCCGCAGGCTGCGCTGCCAGCCGTTTCTTCGACGGGCGGACGTCCTCACGCAGTGGCTGTCGACCCGCGCTTAGCTCACACGAGCGGTCCTCGTCGATCCGGGCGCTACCGCCACGGCTCGACGCTATGTGCCGAGGTGATCGCCGAGAGCCTGCGCAACGACGAACGGCGTGACCGCACTGAAGCGCTCCGCCCACCAGGGATCGAAGTCACCACACTGTGATTGCTCGACGGGGCGATCTGGATGAGTGACAGCGAGCCCCGTAACGCACGCCGGGCGAGACAGCCCGATGACGATGATGGTGTGGAGACTCACGCCTCGAATCTGTGGGGTCCGCGGAATCGAACGCCTGTACCTGCAGGTAAGCGAGTTTCGTGATCATTCCAAGAAGGGATGATCACGAAACACTGCAAGGTGTGTTCATGAAATCCCTTGTTGAAGGTGGCGAGGGCTGGATTTTACGCCCTCGTCCACCCCAGGTCCAACAGTTAGACGGCCCCTCCCGGGCCGTCTACCCTTCCTACTAACCCACCCCGGCGGGTCGCGGTATATCGATGCCAGTGCGGTGAAGCCGGGTGTGGGTGTGCCGCTCCGATCATCGTCGAACGAAACGGCTGCGTCATCTGGGAGGACACCCGGGACGTCACGGGCGTCTACGTCGACCCCAACACTCGAAAACGATCCGCCTGGAGGGATGCCGCTTGATATCGCCGATATCGTCTTCGACGCTGACCAATACCGACGGGAGGTGCAACGTGCAGCCGCCGATCGGTCATGGCGATCCCGAATCAACCTGGGATATCCGGTACACGGGCGGGCAGCTGCGCCGTAAAAGTGGAGACGCTTGACACGAATCTGTGGCGTCGACTGAAGCGAACATGTGTACGTGCAGCCCCAACGATGGCCAACCGCAACGTCGAGCGGGCGCCGGGGCTCATCAGGTTGGGTACGTGGTGGCATGAACTAGTCATCGGCGGCCGCTGCCGTACATCGGACTCGCGCCCAGCCCCGGGATGGATGGGCCGACTTGGCGCCGGTCAGCAGAACCAATCTCCTTAGCAGTGCTAAAGAAGGATCTGGTTGCGGGATCGTGTCGGTGGCCGTGTATCGGGGCGTGTGTTCTGCGCTGACGTTATATTGCACTTGGAGGGCGGTGTAGCAGTTCGGGACCGTCACTCGGCTCCGGGGAAGGTGGCACTAATGGCCTGTCGTTTTGCAGCGCCGCATGGCTGGCGGCGGGCACTGCGCCTCTCGTTGGCCGCACTGGTTGCCAGTGTTGTGGCGGTGGGGGTATCGGGTGTGTTGTCGGGTTCGGTGGCTTCGGCAGGGGGGTCTGGCGGGGTGGTCACCAACTACCCTGGCACCGGCATCTCCGCCCCGCTCGGGATCGCGGCCGGCCNNCTACACCGACCCGAGCATCGACCTCCCCCAAGCGATCACGGCCGGCCCGGACGGCGCCCTGTGGTTCACCAACACAGGGAACAACTCGATCGGGCGAATCACCACCGGCGGAGCAGTCACCGACTACCCCGACCCCACCATCAGCGGCCCGACGGGGATCACGGCCGGCTCGGATGGAGCGCTCTGGTTTACCAACGAATACAACAACTCGATCGGGCGCATCTCCACAGCGGGGGTGGTCACCAACTACACCGACCCGACCATCAGCAGCCCACTCGGGATCACGGCCGGCCCCGACGGCGCGCTCTGGTTCACCAACACAGGGAACAACTCCATCGGGCGGATTACGACCACGGATGTGGTGTCCTCGTTCCCTGCCCCACCGGACGGTTTCCCGAGCAACATCACGGCCGGCCCCGACGGGGCTCTGTGGTTTACCGATGACGCGACTGAGCCGGGGCCCGACGGCTACGTTGATTCGATCGATCGGATCACAACGGCCGGGGCGATAACCAGCTACACCGACCCGAGCATCGACCTTCCCCAAGCGATCACCGCCGGCCCCGACGGAGCCCTGTGGTTCATCAACAACAACAGCGACTCCATCGGGCGCATCAGCACCGACGGAGCGGTCACTAACTACACCGACCCCACCATCAGCGACTCATATGGGATCACGGCCGGACCCGACGGCGCCCTGTGGTTCACCAACGTCGACAACAGTTCCATCGGGCGCATCACCACCGCCGGGCTGGTATCCAACTATGACGGCGACGGCATCAGCAACCCCACAGCGATCACCACAGGTCCCGACGGAGCCCTCTGGTTCACCAACTACGACAACAACTCCATCGGGCGCATCACCATCACCGGGGTGATCACCAACTACACCGACCCCACCATCAGCCAACCCCTCGGGATCACGGCCGGGCCCGACGGAGCGCTGTGGTTTACCAACTCCGGCAACAACTCCATCGGGCGTATCACCACCGCCGGGGTCGTAACTAACTACACCGGCCGCGGAATCTCCAACCCGGATGGGATCGCTCCTGGTCCCGACGGAGCGCTCTGGTTTACCAATAACAACTCGATCGGGCGGATTACCACCGCCGGGGTCGTAACCAACTACACCGGCTCGGGCATGAGCGCCCCGTGGGGGATCGCTCCTGGTCCCGACGGTGCGCTGTGGTTCACCAACTACGCCGGGAGATCCATTGGGCGCATCACCACCGCCGGGGTCGTATCAGACTTCCCGGCTCCCGCCACCCGCCACCCTCAAGGGATCACGGCCGGGACCGACGGGAACATGTACTTCGATGACACTAACTCGATCTGGCGGATCACCCCCGCCGGGGTGGTCACCAAAGACCCCGACGCCAACGTCGTGATCCCGCCGGAGACAGCCGGCCCGGACGGGGCGCTTTGGTCCCTAGGCGCGAACAACTCGATCGAGAGCACCACCACCGCCGACTCGGTCACGACCTCCCCTGCCGAAGGGCCGACAGGGACGGGGGTCACGATCACCGGCGCCGGCTTCAACGCCGGTGAGACCATCAATGTCAAATACGACACAAGCCAAACGTCGAACCCCGCAGTGCTGTTATGCACCACCGTCGCGGCCAGCGACGGCACCTTCACCTGCACCACCACCGTCCCCGCCGGGGCTGGCCGCCCCGGAACCCACACCATCAAAGCCAAAGGTACGACCTCCCGCACCGTCGCCAAAACCATCTTCCTGCGGACCACCTGAGCGCAGCGACCGACACCTCAACGTCGCGGGCATACAGAACGACACCGCACCCCTACGACGAGCAACCACGCCGAATCGGCATACGGGCGGGAGGGTCCGCTCAGGGTCCGAAACATCGGTCCTGGTCCGAAGCGGGCGTTCGGCCGAGGACTTGCTGCCATGGTCCCGGACCTCCGCCGCACCAGTGTGGGTTGGAGCCGGTGACGTCTATCTGGGGAAGGCTCGTTTTGAGGAACGCGCTCTTCAGCAGATGTTGGTTTATCCAGGTCAACGTAAAGGTGTCTCCCGGTTGCTGGGCGTCTGCCGGATCGGGATCTGGCGCAGGAATCCCGTTGACGAGGTAACGAATGGAGCGAATGGTGCCATTGAGCGTCATCCCGCCGCTGTCGGCGATGAAAGCGAGCGTGTCGATCGCCGCTTCGCTAGCCCCGCTGTTGGTCTGGGTTCCGACGCCATCGTCGGAGATCTGTAGCACGCTGTCGTGGACATACCAACTACCCACAAATCGGGCTGGCACCCGTACTGGAGTAGGTACCTGAACGTCGGTCGTTGTTGTGGCCCTCAGGGGGATCGGACTCGCTGTCGGACGGCTTGACCCACATCCGGCGAGACTGCTGAGCCCGGCCGCGACCGCGATTCCCGCGCAAACGACCCCCACTCTCACGCTTGAGCTACGTCCAACGCACGCCAAAAGGTTCCACGAAACAGCAGATTGTCTCATCTCTCGCTGCCAACCCAGGACCCGAAGGCGAAGTTCCCGACGCACCGAGTCGATCGGAGCGACGGCTCCGGGCGGTTGCTCCGCCCGAGAACTGTGGAGGAATGGCCTCTTAACCTGTGGATAATCGTCTGGGAAGTGGGCATCACCGCAGGCCAACCGAGTTTCGTGATCATCCCTAGAAAGAAAGAAAGAAAGAAGAAGGGAAGGGATGATCACGAAACATCGCAAGGTGTGTTCATGAAATCCCTTGTTGAAGGTGGCGAGGGCTGGATTTACGCCCTCGGCCACCCCAGGTCCAACAGTTAGACGGCCCCTTCCGGGGCCGTCTTTCGCGTCCAAAGTCTGATCCTGAACTCGGGGCGGGCAGAAGCCGGCCGCCTTCCGGCAGCCGGCGGCGTTTTTGCCGGTGGCGGACGGATCGCGTTCAGTCGGATCACCGTCACGTCACCCTCCGTACCCGCGATCGCCGGGCATGGGTTGGACTTTGACGCCGGCGGCGGTGAGGAACTGGCGGATCTGAGAAGCGTGCTCAACGACGTGCAGCGGCATGCTGCCGACAAGGACTCCGAAGAGCTTCCCGTGGTATCGATGGGTGCTAGGGAGTGGCCGAGCGGCCACCTCCTCGGTGAGAGCGTCAAGGGTGTCGCGCACACGGCCGCGGCACCAGTCGAGATACCCCAGAAGCTCGGGCTTGGTGTACATACGGTTGGGAAAGGCGTATGTGTTCTCGTCAAAGGGTTTTGGCGGTTCCCACGCCTCGAACTCACCGGTGAGGTCGTAGTCCAGGCACAGCAGCGTGTGATACGCGAGGAACCAGGGGGCGGAGCCGTGCAATCCTCCGTGCGGCGTCGGACCCGTGGGCGGCTCGTCCGGCCAAAGATCCGTCTCCCACAACTCGTCGGGACAGTCCCTTAGCGCCGCCTCCATCAGCCGCAGCGCCTCCTCGACGTTACTGGCCACGCTCTGCACGAAAACGTTCGTCACCCTGCCGGTATAGCGCAGGGCCCGATCAGGAGATGCTGTTTTCGGATCGGATCGATTATCGAGATCGCCAGGCGGCCGACGTGCGTGTTCTGGCGCGCTGCATCGTGGCAGGTGATGCGCAGGCGGATTGGCCTGGACTCGTGAGAGGGTGAGTCAAGTGTGCGCTCGTGCTCGAGTCCGCTTACTCCGAGCAGCTAGAGCGGCTCATCCGCAAGCGTCTGAAGCCTCCTTTGCTGCCAGCGGTGGTGTGGATCAACCCACCAAAGGAGGTGACCGCTGCGACTCAATGATTTCCGAAGAATCTGTCTCACAAAGGTTGACAACGCCGCCCACAGCTCAGATCGCCCCTTGTCCGTCGCGCTCCCAGCACTTACGCTGCGCCTCAGGGAATAGTCGGGGATCACCCGTCACGGAAGCCCACCTACACCGTGAACGTGAGGTTCCGTCTCAATGCAGAAGGAGTTGCGCATGCGCAATCTTGGGCGACTGATGCTCGCAGGAGCCGGAGCGTTGACGGTCCTGGCCGGCACAAGTCTGGCGTCGGCATCGGCGCAACCTGCGAGCAAGCTGACGGGGTACACCTACAAGGAGGCCAGCGTCAACGTACCCGCCAATGCGCAGGCCGAGGCCACGGCGAAATGCCCGAAGGGTGACAACGTGGTCGGTGGCGGTGGGTATCAAGTCACCCAGAACACCGAGGAGGATCTGAACTCTTCGGCGCCCGACGGCCATCGGAAGTGGACCGTGCAATTCAACAACCAAGCCTCCTCGAGCGATACCGGGGTGGCCGTGGCCATCTGCGTCGCCGCCTCGAGTCTGGCGGACTACTCCATCCAAACGGGTGCTACCGTGGACGTCTCGCCGAACAGCTCGGTGGAGGCCACCGTCAGCTGTCCCAGCGGGACGGTGGCCCTCGGCGGGGGCTGGGTCAACGAGGGGACCGCGGTCAGCGATAGCAACGGCGCTTCGGATCCTCTTGGCTCCAACGGGTGGCGAGCGTATCCCGCTGCGGGTCCATCCGCGTCAGATGGATATGCAGTGACCCCCTGTGCCGCGCAGCCTTCCAAGTGGGCGCAGGTATCCAGCTCGTATGTGGTCAACCCGGTGAGCACTGCCACCCCGGTCAGCGTCACCTGTCCAAAGGGCACCAAGGTGCTGGGCGGAGGGGACTTCAATGACTCGGGCAGCTCGCTAGTGAACATCGGCCTCACCAGCTCATTGTCCAGTCTCAAGGGTTGGAGCACCACGGAGAACAACGACAGTTCGTCGTCGGAATCCGTCGACGCGTGGGCGGTCTGCGCCAAGGTCTAACTAGACCAGGCGACGGAGGCTGCGATCCATAAAGTGACTGGTCGCTTTCATATCGTCGCCGAGTGGGCATGGCCTCGACAGCAGGGCAGGACTGGGATGGTCCTGCGGTTGAATCGCCATGGATACCGTCAACCCACGTGGACGGGTCCGTGTCGAGCGGTCTCAGAAGTGACTGCGTACCTACCTCGCGCAGGAGCTTGTCGCCGATACCGTTCACCCACTGCTGGTCTGGGAAGTTCCGTACTACCCCAGCTACTACATCCCTGTTGCCGATGTGCGAGCCGAGGTAGCTGCTTCAGGAGACATGGAGCATTCTCCGAGCCGGGGCGATGCCGACCGCCTATCCAGGTGTCCGTGGCCATGTAAAAGTCC
>PMHU01000341.1 GCA_003156795.1 Acidimicrobiaceae bacterium | reverse complement strand
GTCTGCCCGTGGTGCTACATCGGTAAGCGCAGATTTGAGAAGGCGCTTGGCAGCTTCGAGCATGCGGGAGAAGTCGACATCCGGTGGCGGAGCTTCGAATTGGATCCACGGGCTCCGTTCCGCCGGTCGAAGCCCACGGCCGTCCACTTGGCGGCCAAGTACGGGATGACGCTCGAACAGGCCAAGGCCCGACTCGAGGACATGAATGAGCTGGCGGCGGCCGAGGGGCTCGTTTACGNNGACCTAGCGAATACCCAGGGCGGAAATACCTTTGACGCCCATCGTTTGATCCATCTCGGCAATGCCCGGGACCCTGCCACCGGCGGCACAGTGAAGGAGGCGCTGCTCAAGGCCTATTTCACTGATCTGCAGCCGATCAGCGAGCCCGACGTTCTCCGGGAGATCGGGGTGGCCAGTGGGCTCGACCCCGGGCAGGTAGACGACCTGTTGGCCACCGACCGGTTCGCCTCTGATGTAAAACATGACGAATCCGAAGCCGCCACCCTCGGTTGTACTGGTGTGCCGTTCTTCGTGTTCGACCGGACTTTCGCCGTGCCGGGGGCCCAAGACCCCAACACCTTCCTGATCACCCTGCGTCGGACATGGGAGCGCTCGGTTCGGGGCGAGCCGACGGTGGCAGGCGGCCCGGCGTGCAACGACGAAGCCTGCGCAATCTGACTCCAAGGCGAACCTGCTGCCGGTGGAGCAAGATCTGGGTCCACAGGGTCCGGGTGTCTGGGTCTTCGTGTGAAGACTGGTCCACAGGCGCGGAGCGCTACCGTCGACTCGGTCGCGCCGTCCTTCTCCTGATGGTTGTGCTCTTGGGCGCGCGTTCTGCATCGCCGTCGAGAGCCTGACGATGTCGTACAGGTACGACCGTTCTCAAAAAGCAGTTCAAAAGACTTCGTTGAACAGATCGATCATGGCACGCCAAGAGCGTTCAGCCGCGAGTTGGTCGTACTTGAGCCCGGGAATCCCCATCGTCGTTGACCGGGGATGGGTGAAGCTGTGCAAAACCCCACCATAGAGATTCATCCTCCAGTCCACCTTGGCCGATCTCATCTCCTCTTCGAAGGCATTACGCCTTTCCGGCGGAATGATCGGATCATCGGCTCCCACACACATCAGCACGCTGCCCGTTATGTGGCGTGAGTCTCCGGGTCGCAGGATGTTCAGTCCAGGGTGAAAACCGACGACAGCCTTGATGTCCGCCCCAGTGCGTGCCAACTCCATCACGACCGTCTCCCCGAAGCAGAAGCCGATGGCAGCCACCCGAGAGGGGTCAACCTTTGGTTCGGCCAAGAGCACAGCCAAACTGGCGTTGGCAAGTGCGCGGATCCGTTCCACGTCGGATCCCAACTCTTCCAATCGGGCGAACATTTCCTCTCTGTCGGTAAAGACCTTGCCGCCCCCGTGATAGTCGAAAGCGAACGCGGCGTAGCCGAGCTCGGCCAAGGTCGCGGCCCGACCGACTTGGTAGTCGTCGAGGCCGTTCGCTTCGTGCGCAACTAGCACACCTGGGAACGGTCCTTCACCCTCGGGCACAGCCATCCGCCCGCGCATCACCACTCCGTCGGCCTGGTATTCGATATCTCGCCCGGTTGCCACAGCGATGGACCGTAGCGGCTCATCCCAGCAAGTGCAACCGTTCAGTTGCACTGCTTGCTACGACAATCGTCGAGGCGCGACAACCGTGTTGGCCGAAGGGTCGGATCACGAAACTCGGCGAGGGCTGCTACCGCTTCCTCATGGACCAGGCGCGGGCCATGGCGCAGATCGACTCGGCGTGCGCTCGTGGGCTGAGCCGTGATTGCTTGTGGAGCGCGAGAGCGATTGTCCTGGCGCGGTCTCCGACGACCTGGCGGCGCTCTTCAGAGCCGGACCGCTCACTGGCGCCTGGCTCGTAGTCAGGTGAGGGTGTAGGTGGTGTGAACTTTGATGCCCGAGGTCAGTCCTTTGGCCAGGATCTTGTGTGCGCCGTTGGTGCCTGCTGTTGCTGCGAGCGGGATGGTCCCCGAGCAGGTGTAGGAGGTGTCGGAGGCTGCGGTAGTGGTGCAGATCGTGACCTGTTTCGGTGAGGCGAGGCCAGTCTTGTAGGTGATCTTGATGGTTTCGCCGGGGTTGAAGCCTCGCCCCGAGACCGTGACTGCCGTTGCGGCGGGACCTGAGGTTGGTGACACGGTCACGGTCGATGTGATGATCACCGCCACCGTGGGCGGACACCCCTTATCGCAGTTGGCCGTGTAGATAGTGCCAGTGTTCTCGTCGACAGCCACACCGTTGGGGCGGCAGCAGTCCGCCACTGTGGCGGTTACGGTATTGCTGGTCCCGTCAATCACGGACATCGTGTTCGATCCGTAGTTGGTGACGTAGACGGTGTTTGTGGTTCTGTCGACCGCCACCCCTTGGGCTGCGGAGCCCTCCCCGACCGTGGCGGTCACAGTGTTGGTGGCCCCGTCTATGACATACAGATGCCCTCCGGTAGTGGCATAGATAGTGTCTGTGTTCTCGTTGACGGCCACGCCTTCCATCACGTATCCCATCGCGATAGTGGCGGTGACGGTATTGGTGGCCCCGTCTATCACGGACACTGTGTTCGATTCGTGGTTGGTGACGTAGATGGTGTCTGTGTTGTCGTCCACCGCAACCCCGATCGGATCGGTGCCGACCGCGACCGTGGCGGTCACAGTGTTGGTGGCCCCGTCTATCACCGATACCGTGCCGGAAACATAGTTCGTGACATAGATGGTGTCGGTGGTTTCGTCGACGGCCACGCCTTCAGGTGTGATGCC
Source organism: Acidimicrobiaceae bacterium (assembly GCA_003156795.1). Taxonomy (GTDB): domain Bacteria; phylum Actinomycetota; class Acidimicrobiia; order Acidimicrobiales; family Palsa-688; genus PALSA-688. The sequence continues at coordinate 4,170 of PMHU01000341.1, read as the reverse complement.
GACTTCGATGGTGTCGGTCACCGTGTTGGTGGCCCCATCGATCACCGACACCGTGCCCTGCTCGGTGTTAGGTGGGATATTGGTGCTGTTGGCGACGTAGACAGTGTCTGTGGACTCGTCGACGGCCACCCCGACGGGGTAGGGGCCGACCCTGACAGTGGCAACCACCGTGTCGGTGGACCCGTCGATGACAGACACCCCGCCCGGTGTCAACCCGTAGTCTGTGGCGTAGATGGTGTTCGTGGTCTCGTCGACCGCGACCCCCGTTCCCGAGGCGGCAGCAACCGTGAGAACCGTGTAAGGGCTCGCGCTACCCGAAGCCTCGGCAACGGGCCCACCCGACAACATCACCCCGGCTACAACAGCGCCAACCGTCGCCATCGCCAACACAGACGTCCCCAACCTCCGGCGGCCATATCGGCGAATCCCGCCCAATGCTCCCATTGCGATCGAGCCAGACATTCCGGCCCTCCCCCTGCGGCCCGAACGAGGCCACACGCCCCAAACCTTATCCCCCCTCTGCTAACAGCAGGACAAAGACGCGGAGCGACTATGGCGCGGCTGGAGGGGCGCCTCCCGACCCGAGTCCTCCAATCCGTCGAGCTAAGCATTGCTGCCCTCCCCTGAGATGCCCTACAACGCGTCGGGGCGACTCGATACAACCGCAGGCGTTGGGCGTCCGCTACGCCCCGAACACCTGATGTGGGACAGGTTCACAGACGTCGGCGCGGCGCATAACGAATGGTTCGGGGCGCGGCGCGAATCCCCCGGCCTCCGACACATATCGCGACGCCAGAACGCTCCGAACGGGGTCATATCCGAGAGGGCAGCGATCAGCCACCCGCCGGGCTGGCTGGCAGCCCCAGTACTGGGTTCTCGATCAAATGACCGGGGGCCTCAAGGTCTCGCTCCGGGCCCTCTGCTTCGCTTCGTGTCCTCGCTCGTTTCGGGCCGTCCCTTGACTCGCTCCAATTTGATTGACCGAGCGAACATGCCCGCCCTTCAGGCCAGTCACGGGAAGACGAGGACAGACCGCGTCGAAACTTTTCGTAGGTCTACAAGGAGCGTGGGTCTAGAGAGAGTCTCGGATGGCCTCGCGATGCGCGAGACGATGAAGCAGGTCAGGCCGGGACGACGAGGGGCAGACCTGATCAGGCATTCTGGACATGTGTCGCCCGGTCCGAGTGCTGATCCGTCGTTTCGCGAGGGTCAGCATGCCGCTACGGGTCAGATGTCGGAGCGCTCGTCTACCTCGACCACGTATTCCCAGGAGTTCGCCAACTTCTGGAGCCGATGGACAATCACGGGCGTGCCACCCGACTTCGAGAGGTCCCTAGCCTGGGTCTCAGCGGCGCCATCGCCGTTCAAGTCACGAATCGCGATCTCGACTCCATCGGGCTGGGTGAACCGGTACCTCCACTCGCGGCCAGAGGACGGTTCGGACACGGTCATGGGCTGAACTTACCCCTCAAACCGCGACAGAACACTCCGCCCATGCTGGTGCGCCCTAGACTCCCAGGGTATCGAGTGGCGTTCGGCGCTGTTCAGGCGGACCGGATCACGTGGAAAAGCTCACATCGCCGGTGCTGACGACGGCGGCGTCTTCCCGCAACCCTTCAGGAAGGTCTCCGACTAGGTCTCCTGTTGGAAGGGCGTCGGACGGCCGACCGGAAGGATGGTAAGGCCACTCTCGGATGCGATTGCTGAAGGAAGACATCGAAGCTCACGAAATTCAGAATGTCACGACAGGCTGGGTGCGGCGGTGAGGTAGCGAAAAAGCATGGCGACGAGTTCGTCTTCGAAGCTATCGATCTTGACTGGTTGGCCGGCGGCAAAGTGGCGGTGGACCAGCGATTCGATGGCAGAGACTGTGAGACGGGCGGCGGTGGCGGTGTCGACGACGGTCACCTGAGGGTGGGTGGCGATCTGTCGTTGGGCTGCTCCGACGACCCAGTCCTCTGCTTGGTGGAGCATTTCGAGTAGTTCGGGCGGCCGGGGAGCCTCCTCGAACAGCACACGATGTAGGGCTGGCTCCTGGAGGTGGTTGTCGATGGTGGCGCGCACGAATAGTCGCAGCTGATCATCCAATGCGTCGGGAAGCGGGCCAGCGGTGAGGAGGCGGTCGATGATGGCGATACCGGTATTGATGTGAGCCTTGACCAGCTCGACGAGGATGGCGTCTTTGTTGGGGAAGTACTGGTAGAGCGAACCGATCGACATGCCGGCCGTTTCGGCGATCCGGTTGGTTGTCCCGGCGGAGTAGCCATGAAGGGCAAAAACGTGAGCAGCGGCTTCCAAGATCCGGTCCCGCGTCACCTGCGCTCGGGGTTGTTTGGGCTGCTTGCGAGGCATGAGACGGCGATCGAACGGTGTCATTGGCCGGGCCCCGAAAAGCGTGTAGCAAAAATACGAGGGATTGCTCACTATATAGGCATGGACACGGGCAACCCCGACACCGATGGGATCTCGCCGTCGGCGCTAGAACGTGCCGCTCGCCTGTTGCGCCCAGTCGGCTGGCCTGACCAGCCCAGCGATCTGGTCGTTGGCGCCGACGGGTTCGTTGAGACTCTGCCACCCGGAACTCCACAGACCTTCAGCCAGCGAGCTCTCGACACCAGGTTCACCGCGTGGGTGTATGACCGGGCGCGCGACCGTGTGCTTCGTGTGGCCGGCATGAAGAGCTTCGAAGCTGAGCTGACGGCCATCGCCGAACGCCTGCGACCCGCTTGCGACGACGTAGTGCTCGACCTGGCCTGTGGCCATGGCAACTTCACCGTCGAGTGGGCGAGGCGCGTGGGCCCCGAAGGCTTGGTGATCGGGGTGGACTACTCGGTGTCCATGCTTCGCCGGGCGGTTACGCGGGTCCGGGAGTCGGGTCTCACCAACATCGTGCTGGTGCACGGCGACGCCCACCACCTGCCACTCGCGGATTGCTCGTTCCAGCGGGTGAATTGCTCCGGTGGCTTTCACGCTTTCCCCGACCTGGCCCAGGTGCTGGGCGAGCTTTCCCGCGTCAGCATCCCCAGGGCCACGTTGACCGCGAGCACCTTCGCCGAAGCGCCGCATGACAAGCTTGCGAGACCGAAGCGATGGCTGAACCGGCGCTTCGCCCTTCACTTCGTGCCGCTGCTCTGGCTGAGAGACGAACTGGCCCAGAAAGGCTTTCATGATTTCGAGTGTTCGCTGAGAGGCGGAGGCTTCGCATACACCTCCGCCAACAGGAGCTACTAACCGGGTCGAGCGCGTATCACGACAGCTCCACCGCTGTGTGCCCAGAGCCAACATCGAGCGCGGATCTGCCGAATCTGGCGTCATGCGGGACCAGTGACGTCTGGTGCCGAGAAGCGCCAGTTAGAGCGCTATGCAGCGTCGTCGACCTTGCGGTTGCGGGTTGTGCCCGCCATGGCCTAGTGCCTTCGTCGAAAGCGAGCCAGGCGGCCGCGGACGGACCCTCCGAACGGTATTACGCCGATTGCCGGTTCGTCGGTACAACGCCGCGTCGGGGCAGGACTTGCCTTGACTGGCCGCGGCGCATGAGCGAAGATGCTGTCTCGGTTGGGCAAGGGGTAGGAACGAGAAGGGGCGGAAGTGGCTGCAGGCGGAGGCGTGAAGCGAGTGCGTCGTGGGCGGATCGCCGTTCGTTGGTCGGTGACGGTCGCGGCCGCGTGCGCGCAGCTGGCCGCCCTCTTGCTCCTTCCCACGACCACCGCCATGGCATCCGTGTCGAGGGCGCAGGCTGCCGCCATCAGCAACGGGATCTCCGCCCCCTGGGGGATAGTGACTGGGCCCGACGGCGCCATGTGGTTCACCAACTACCTCGGCAACACCATCGGCCGGGTCACCACCGCCGACACCGTGTCGTCCTACCCGGGCACGGGGATCGACTACCCGTGGGGGATCGTGGTCGGCCCCGACAACGCGCTGTGGTTTACCAACGCCGACAACAACTCCATCGGGCGCATCACCACCGACGGTACCGTCGCCAACTACACCGGCATGGATATCAAGGGCCCGTGGGGGATCGCGGTCGGCACCGATAACGCGATGTGGTTCACCAATATAGGCAACAACTCCATCGGGCGTATCACGACCGGCGGCACCGTCACCAACTACACGGGGGCTGGTATCGACTACCCGGATGAGATCGTCAGCGGACCCGATGGCGCCCTG
>PMHU01000182.1 GCA_003156795.1 Acidimicrobiaceae bacterium | reverse complement strand
GAGACTGATGCCCTCCACTACCGACGTGACGGCTGCGCAGCCCCGCCCGATCAGCTCGGACCGGCTGCGCTCCGCCGCGGCCGCCAGCCGCACGGCCTTCTACGCCCTGCTGCTCCGCGATCTCGTCGTGCTGCGCAAGCACGTCATCGAGTTCGTGATGCGGACTCTCATCCAGCCCTTCCTACTCGTATTCGTCTTTCTGTTCGTGTTCCCCGATATCGGCCAATCGGTCGGAGGATCCGGCCACGGCGCGACTTCATTCGCGACCGTCCTCATCCCGGGCGTGGTCGGGATAACGGTGATGTTCCAGGGGGTCCAATCCGTGGCCCTCCAGCTCTCGCAGGAGTTCGGCTTCACCCGGGAGATCGAGGATCGCGTCCAAGCTCCCTGCCCCGTGTGGCTGGTGGCGGTCTCCAAGGTCATCGCCGGCGTCATCCAGGGGCTGATCGCCGCAGCCATCGTCTTCCCCATCGCAGCGGTCGTCCACGCCAGCGGGGTACACGCTCATTTCGACATCAACTGGTGGGTGGTGGTCACCCTCTTGCCTCTCACGTGCGTCGCCTTCAGCGCCATGGGGTTGGTGCTCGGATGCGTGTTCGAGCCGCGCAACATCGGGCTNNCCGCTGACCTTCCTCGGCGGCACCTACTACCAGTGGACCCGCCTGTCGGCCGTGCAGGTCGGCGGCTTCCGATGGCTGCAGACCGTCGTTTGCATCAACCCCCTGATTTACGTCAACGAGGGGCTCAGGGCCGCGTTTACGAACGTTCCCCACATGCACCTCTACGTCGTATACCCGGTGCTCATCGGCTTCTGCACGCTTTTCCTGTCAATCGGCATCCGAGCCTTCCGGAAGCGGGTGCTCAGCTGACGGGCTGAAGGCCACGGGATGAGCGCCGGATGGCTCGTTTTTGGGCACCGAAACTCAGTCCTTGTCCACCGAGAGCTGTTCCACCTCGTCCGCGGGCGCGGGCGTGGTCTCGGTGGCCGAGCTGGCCAATGGAGTTCCCGGCGTGGCGGTGACATCGGTGCACGCCCGGTCCTGGTTCCATGCCGCGATCGCAGCGGTCGCGGCTGCGCCCGACAAGGGTTGCGGCAGGTCGTCGACTATGACCGCTGGACGCCAGTCGACGCTGTCGATGTGGCGTCCGGTGGCGGTGATCACCAGGCTCCCGCTGGCGTTCTCCGGGGGCGAGTTGTCGTAGAAGGCGAAGTTGCCGAGTCCGTAGTCGACGTAGGCAGTGCCGAGGTAGCCGCCGCCGAGGAGAACGTGGGCGTGGGTGCCCACGATGATGTCGGCTCCGGCCTTGACCAGGAGCTGCGCCAGTGGTTCTTGCAGCGGGTTCGGGCAGTCCTGCAGCTCGGTACCCCAGTGGAGGTAGACGATGACGGTGTCGGCCGTCTTCCGGACCGCTTGCACCTCTGATATCAGGGCGTCCACGTCGTACGCCGAGGCCAGTCCAGGTTGCGTGCCCGTGGCCGTCCACGCCGTCTGCAGGTCGGAGTCGATCACCTGGGTGGCGGCGATGATGGCGATCCTTTCCCCGTTGATCGTGGTTTCGTATGGCGCAAACGCCTGGGTCACGTCCTGCCCGATCCCGAGTATCGGGTAACCGGATTGCTGCTTGGCCGCCAGGGCCATTTGCAAGCCGGCCGGGCCACAGTCTTCACCGTGGTTGTTGGCTTCTGTGACGAGGGTGACCCCGGCGTGTTGGAAGGCGACGATTGCGGTCGATGGGGCGTAGAACACGAATTGCTTCGACTGCGTGTCGGGGCACGTTCCGTTCGTAAGCGCCGACTCGAAGTTGGCCATAGACAGGTTGGCTCCGGCGAAGAGCTCAGGAACGGTCTGGCCGAGGGCGGTCGCGGGGTCGTCGGCTAGCCGGTCACCAAGGTTGGTGCCGACGGGAAAGTGGACGTCCCCACCAAAGACAAACGTGACCGGTTCGTGATCGCCCTCCCAGTCTGAGTCCAGGTTGCCGCTGGCGACGTGGGTCTGGGCCGCTTGCGGGTGGGAGGTGGGCGGCTTCGGAGGAGGGGCCGCGGGGCGCGAGGGGCCGCCCCGCCCGGCCAGGAGATATGCGATCAGCGCCATCAGCACCAGCAGGTTTAGGGCCCAAATGATCCGGTTGCGCCGGACCCTCCGGGAAGTCATCGCAGGCGCAACGGCCCATGCCCGCCGCGGCCCAGACCCGACGTCCGGCGAGACGTCGGCGGGCTCTGCACCCGGCGGGTTCCATCCGCCTCGAGTCCGCAGCTCTACGCTTATGGCCAGGAGCTTATGTGCACCAAGAGACACCGCTCCACATCTCCAAAGGTCGAAGGCCGCCTACCATGCGGCGGCCGAAAGCCACTCCGGGTGGTATATTTCGATAGAATTGACGCTGGCAGCCGGGCCGCAGGACTGAGGGGGGCACGACATGACTGCAACAGAACCAGAGGAAGACCGTCCGCAAACCGAGACCGCGGATCCTTGGGCATGGTCGGGCAGCCGGGACTCGACCGACCCGCCACCCCAAGGGACCGGAGCTCAAGGGCAGCCCCCCACCGCTCTCTCCGGCGCGACCGCGCCAGTGCAAGCCGCCACCACCGCTTCCAAACCAGCCGTCCGGGTGACCAAGAAGGCCAAGTCGAGCGCGGGGTGGCCGGTGGCTTTCTTGCTCTGCGCGGCGGGCATGATCGCCGGCTCGCGCGGGACGTGGGCCACGGTTGACGGCACCACCATCGCAGGGATCGCCCACGCCGGCGCGGGCGAGGTCTCGCTAGTTGGGGGAGTCGTCCTCGTCGCCGTCACCGTCGCTCTCATCCTCCTCGGAGGCGGCGTCGGCCCAGCGACCCGGCGCCTGCTAGGCCAGCTGGCCGCTGCAGCAGCCGGCGCCGGGCTCGGCATCGCGATCTACGTAACCGATCACATCGGTTCGGACTTCGGCGGGCACGCCGGCATGGGGTGGGGATTGATCCTGGTCCTCGTCAGCTCCGTCGCCGCGCTCATCGTCTCGATTGCCGTCACCGTCACGTCCGGCGACTGATCCCCTACACGCAGGGTTGGTTCTTACGCGGCCAGACGGTCCATTCGATCAGCGACCAGCCCCGAAGCGAAGACGCTCTACCGGACCATGCCATACGGAGGCAGCCGGAGATGGAACCTCCTTGGCAGGGTCGCCGCAACCGTTCCGTTGGCGCTGACGGTGGCGACTGACGGCACGTTGCTCCCGGCCGGCGACGACCCGCTAGGGCACCACGGGTTGGCCGGGACGCCCTGACACGGGTTCGGCATGGTCGGAAGCCCGAGCGGCGTCGGGTGCAAAACTACCTTTCCGGTCGGATGCGGGTAGTGGGCGTCAGGTGGGCACGCCGCAAAACCGGTGTCGCAGAGCACCTGGGGGAACAGCTCACCACCCAGGTTGCCCGACGTCGTTATGGGCCCGCACATGCTCTGCTTCTTCTCGAGGTTGCGGGGGGCGCTGCCGTCGGGGGCGCTGTTGCCGCTGAAGCAGTTCTGCGGCTCACCGCCGAACAGCGTTATCTGGCCGTAATCGGAATTCGACGGGTTGCCGAAGAAGCCGTTGTGGCTGAACGTGTTGTTGACCAGCGCGTCCCCCTCGGGGTCGAGGACGCAGCCGAAGCCCGGAAACTTGTGGCCACCCACACCCCCGCAAGTCTGGCCCAGGCTCGGCTTTCCCTGCTGGGCGTAGGGGACGAACAGGACGCCCCACGCTCCGTTGTTGGCGACGGTGTTGTCCATGACCGTGTCGTGGCGCCCTCCCGATACGGTCATCCCTGTACCCACCGGCCCTGCGGCCGCCCCACCGGCCGCAGGGGTGTTCGGATTGTTGTTGTCGTGGATGTAGTTGTCGATGACGACCCAGCACGACGTGGTGCCGGTGATCGGGCTGGTCCCGNNGTCGAACTGCGAGTTCTCGATCACGATCGTCCCACCCGAGTTGGTACCGGAGTATCCGAGCGCGTTGTACTCCATCCACATGTGGTCGAGGGTCGCGTCGCACTGCTGCTGGCAGGCGCCGACATAGGTACCAGAGTCGTTCATGTTGCTGGCATACAGCTGGTCCCAGCCCGCAGGACCAGCGGAGTTGCTGGCGAAGATGCCGTACTCGGCCGCGGTGGTCTCGTTGCTGTAGAACGTCGAAGTCGCCGTGAGATAGCTACCCCAATAGCCCGAGAGCCCGATCTTGCCCGACCCGTCCCCACCGTTCCACCAGATCTGGTTCCCGGAGTCCCCGGTGCCGGCGAGGAAGTTGCAGACCGTGAGGTTCTCGACGCTGACGTCGTTGGCCTTCCAGACCAGGATCCCGTTGCGGCCCACAGGAATCCCGTCGGAGCCGAGCGCCCCGTAGTTCTGCGCTGAAGGTTTGGCGCTGCAGGGCGTCGAACCCGGATTGGTGCCGTCGACGACGACGGAATTGCGGTCCATCCCCCGCAACGTGATGCCGGACTTGTTGATGTAGACCCCGCCCATCTTGCCGTTGGCGGGATTGGTCGGCCAGCCGCTCTCGTCTGCGGTTTCGTGATAGTCGCCAGGGCCGACGAGGATCCAGTCGCCGGGCTTCGCCGCGTCGACTGCGCTCTGGATGGTCTGGTACGGCCCGGCGATCCCGTTATAGGAGCCGACGAGCAGCACGCTCGGAGTGGGCGGCGGAGCCCAAGCCGACACCGCCGCTCCCACCAGGGCCGCCACCCCCAATACTGAAATCCGCTTCGCGATCGTCCGGCGGCCAACCAACATTCGAGTCCCCCTTGATCGAACTCTCTCCGAACTGCACGTTACGCACGCGGCCGGCGGAGCGCCAGGGCCCATCCCGCAGTATCTTTACCTGCCTTGTTACGGCTTGCGGCCGACGACGACTACTACGCCTCGAACAGGGCGTCCAACTCACCGGCCGGCTGGGGCCGGCACAGGAAGAACCCTTGGGCGATGTGACAACCGAGATCTCGGAGGATTCTGGCCTGTTCGGCGTTCTCCACGCCCTCAGCCACCGTCGTTACCTCGAGGGCTCGGGCCAGTTCGATGATCGACCGCACGAGCGCGGCCGGCCGCGGGCCCTCGAGTAGCGGAGCCACAAAGCTCTGATCGATCTTGAGGACGTCGACGGGGTAGCGGCGCAGGTACGCCAGCGACGAGTAGCCGGTGCCGAAATCGTCGATGGCGACTCCGACCCCTAGGGCTCGAAGCTCGGCCAGCTTGCGACCGGCGAGGTCGCTGTCGCTCATCAGGAGGCTCTCGGTGATCTCGACATGCAGCGCTCCCCCGTCCAGGCCGGCACGGCTGAGGGTTCTACTCACGCACGTCAACAGCTCTGGGTCCTGAAGCTGGCGTGGCGACAGGTTGACCGACACCGACGGGGCGGCCCGGCCGTAGCGCGAACGCCACCGGGCCGCTTGAGTGCAGGCCTCTTCCAGGATCCATCGGCCCAGAGGAACGATCAGCCCGGTCTCCTCCGCCGCCGAGATGAAGTCGGCGGGCGGCAGCAGTCCCCTACGAGGGTGGCGCCACCGGACGAGCGCCTCCGCCCCCACCATCCGACCGGTTCTCAAGTCCTGGAATGGTTGATACTGGAGTTCGAACTGACCCAACTCGACGGCTCGGCGGAGTTGGGTCTCCAAACGCAGGCGCTTGGCCACCCGCTGCTGCATGGCCGCTTTGAACACGACCATCTGGTTCTTCCCCAAGGTCTTGGCCCGGTACATCGCCACGTCGGCGTCTCGCAGCAACTCCTGAGTGCTCTGGTACTTGCCGGCGTGCACCACACCGATGCTGGCCGTGACCACCACCTGGGCTCGACCCAGCGTCACCGGCCCGCCCAGGGTCCTCAGAATCCTCTCTCCCACAGCCAACGCCTCGGCCCGGGTCGATGTCTCGAGCAAGACGGCGAACTCGTCGCCTCCGAGGCGCGCCGCGACGTCAGCCGAACGCAAGCAGGTCGACAGTCTTTGAGATACGGCTGTCAAGAGCTCGTCGCCCGTTCCGTGGCCGAAGCTGTCATTGACCGCCTTGAATCCGTCTAGATCCATGAGCATCACGCTCACCTGCTGGGCCGAAGCCGAGCGGCGAGCCAGCGCCTCGTCGATACGAGCGGTAAGAAACGTGCGGTTCGCCAACCCGGTCAATGGGTCGTTGTGGGCCAGGTGACGGAGCCGCGTCTCCATTTCCTTTCGGCTGGTGATATCGGTGATCACTCCCAGAAATCCTGTGATTTCGCCCCCGACGCCACAGACGGGAGCCGACACGACCGACATTTGACGCGGGTGTCCGTCGCCACCCGACCGGAGTTCCTCAAACTCGATCAGAGGCTCCCCGGCGAGCAGTCGGTCGGTCACCCCACGGACCGTCGGAAGTTGCTCGGGAGACACGTGCGGCGCAATTCGGCCCAAGGCATCCTCTCGTGAGTAGCCGAACATTCGCTCGGCTGCAGGATTCCACAGCCGGGTTCGCAACTCGCGGTCGAGGAGTATCAGCGCGGCCGGAGTCGCGGTGACGGCCGCCTCCAGCCACGCCGTCGCCTCTACGACTTCGGCCTTGGCCCGTTCGAGTTGAGCGTTGATCTGTTGAACGGCGTGCAACGCGGCCCGTGCTTCATCGGTCCGGTCTCTCAGCTCGGTCACGTCCGAGATGACACCGTCGACGATCGAGCTTCCGCCCGGCAGCCGCTCGCGTAGCCACATCCGGTCGAGGACCCAGCGGACGCTCCCATCCGGTTGGACCAGGCGGTACTCGATCGACGTGGTTGAGTCGGTCGTCATTTGCGTCCCGGCCGCGAGGTAAAGAGTCCAGTCGTCCGGGTGAACCGCAGCATGGAAGATCGCCGTCGCATCCGCTCCAGGGTCGACCGGAACGCCGATGAGCTCCTCCAAACCGGGTCCGGTGAACCTCTCCTGGTATTCGCCGCCTGCGAGAACCTCGCCGCTGTACACGTGGCATCCGACCCGCGAGAGCAGGCCGGGCAGGTCCGGCACGGCGGAGTTGAGTCCAGACCAAGGGTCTGTAGTGGGGCGCGCCATAGGGAGGAGGGCGGATCCGGCTCCTGGAGACAAGGGCGCGGATTGAGCAGACGGCACCACCTTGCTTATATCGGCCGTCGAGCGGCACTTCTTCAGGTATCCCCATACCGGCTACCGTGCCATCCATGGCTGACCAGGTAAGCGTGACCCAGGAAATCGGCGCTCCGGCGGAGCAGGTATGGGCGATGGTCTCCGACGTGACCCGCATGGGCGAGTGGTCACCCGAAAGCGAAGGCGCCGCGTGGCTGGGAGGAGCGACCGGCCCGCAGCCGGGCGCGACCTTCCGGGGAAGTAACCAAAACGGAAACAAGAAGTGGCAGACGCAGGGAAAGATCGTGGATGCGGAGCCGGGCCGCCTGCTCAGCTTTCGCATCACTGCGGCGGGCTTCAAAGTCGCCGAGTGGCGTTACGCATTCGAGCCGACCACAACCGGATGTCGCGTCACCGAGACCTGGACCGACCAGCGGGGCCACATTGCCAGGGCGCTCGGCAAGCCCGTGAGCGGCGTCACCGACCGCGCCACACACAACCGGAGCACGATGGAGCTGACCCTCGAGCGCCTGAAGGTGGCGGCGGAGTCGCAGGCTCGCTGACGACGGCAACCAGGCTGGGGCGCTTTCGGACAAAACGAACCCACCCTGATTCGTCTGAAACGCAAACGGCGGCCCGGTGTCCTTGCCCCGGACACCGGGCCGGTTGCTCCGACGATCAGGCTGCCCCTTCACACACCTGACCCTCGGATACGAGTCTGAACCACGACGCCCAACGGCTCCCCAACCGGGTCCCATTCGTCGCCCAAGAGCCTCGCCCGGCGCGGTTCGGCGGGGGGGGAACGTTCGGGAGGGGGCCCGGCGGCCCCGGACGCAAGGGGCAGGAGCATCCGGGGCCGCACAGGGTCCTTACCGCCGGCGAAGCCAACTTTATGAGTTGTCCTCAAGGAGGTGGGTGATCCGCGCCGAAAGTACCTCTGCGGGGGCCAGCGGGCCGTCAAGGGGCGGCCGGCTGTCCCCGCGCCAAGGCCGCGTCCTACAGACCGATGTGGCGAAGGACGCGGCGGGCGGCGCGACGCTGGAACCGGTACACCCGACGTCGGACGTGACGGCGGATCATGATCCTTCGAAAGCGGCGACGGAGCATCCGCTCTCAGGCTACCGCCGAGAGGTTGGCCCGCTGGGCGACCGTCCGGCCTCATCCCCGGTGGGTCGATCCCGTTCTGTCGATCCCGTTGTCTCGATCTCTCAGGACGACTACCCGTAGTCAACCGGCCCGGCCGAGATTTGAGATGCCGTATCGTACGAGCGGTGCTCGTCGAGCCTGGCTCCGCCGTCGCTCTGTCCCGGCGCCCAAAGGAGGTTCGGTGACCGTCACGAATGGGGCGTCGCAATCGTTGGAGGGGTGGCGCTTCGTACGCCAGATGCTCGACGATCTGACCGGCGCGGTCGAGGCCGAAGCGGAGACCGAATTGGAACTGCTCGAAGGACTCAGGGTCCTGGGTCGGGCGACGGCCATTTGCTCGGAGATGTCCCTCGATTTCGACCCAGCGGCGCCCAGGTTTTTCAGCATGAGCACGCCGGCTCGCCTGGTTGGGGGTCTCAACCCCGACGGCGAATATCTCCTGGCCATGATCGACGGTCGTCACCGATATCGGGTCCGCGGTCGACGGGGAACGACCGCCTACCTGGGCTTCCAAGTACTGGCCGGCGTCGGCCTGACTCCCAGGCGTATGGCCGCTCACGTGTCGGATCGCGACCTCGAGCTGGCCGCCGACGGCACCTTCGCGNNGGGCGTCAGCCGAGCCGACAGTCGACGAGCTCGCCGGAGACCCATGGGTGGCGATTCCGCAGGACGCATCGGCCGTCGTAGTCCGCGAGTACGTCGCCGACCGGCTAACCGAAGCGGGGGCCGAGCTGACCATCGAGCCCCTGGACCTGCCGCCGGTCCCGGATCCGCCGAGCGACGAGGCCCTGGCCGAACAGTTGACGAGCATGGGGTGGACCATCGCCAAGCTGACCACCCTTCACCACAGCATCAAGCCCGAGCTGCTCGGAATGCCGAATCAACTCGTCACGGCCGAGGCGGCCGACCTCGGAGCGGCCGACACCACCCCGGACAACCTGTACATGCTCGGCACCTTCCGCTTGGCCGACGACGAAGCGTTGATCATCGACCTCGAGCCGCCGCCCTCCCGCTACTGGAACGTCACCCTCGAAAACATCTGGCACGAATGCATCGACGCCCACCGCCGGCGTAGCTCCATCACCAACGCGGCAGCCGTCGCCGGCCCGGACGGTAGGATCCGGATCGTGGTCGCGGCGCTCGATCCCGGAGTCGACAACTGGCTCGATACCGGCGGTCGCCACCGCGGGTTCGTGATCATCCGGTGGATCGACAACCCGGTGGCCCCGTCGGCAATCACGCAGCTGGTGCACCTCGCAGACGTGCGGCGATGACCGACCCCGGCCGCTTCGACCGGGCCCGGTTGGCGGATGAGGCCGTCACCCAAGCCGGTGAGGACGACTTCGGGGAGCCCAGCTGGCAGGAAGGCATAGACGTCCTGCTCGATTCGCTGCAGCAGGAGGCCAGGCTCAACGAGCTGGGGGTGGAAATCGCCGCGGCTGAGTGCGTCACCTACCTCGCCAACCGATTGGCGATCATCGCTTGGCGTCGCGACCACCCCGAAGTCGCTGAGGGCGCCATCGAACGACCCATCGTCATCGTCGGCCAGCCTCGCACCGGCACCACGATCCTCTACGACCTGCTCGGCCAAGACCCCGCTTTGCGGGTCCCGCTCACTTGGGAAGTCGACCGTCCCATCCCGCCACCTCAAACTGATACCTACGCGACGGATGCCCGGATCGGAGAGGTGCAAGCCAACATGGACATGGCCGAGTCTCTGATTCCGGGCTTTACCAGCTTCCACCCAATGGGCGCCCTTCTCGGCCAGGAATGCGTCCGGATTACGGCCAGCGACTTCCGCAGTATGATCTTCAACACCCAGTACCGGGTGCCGACCTACAACAACTGGCTCCTCCGCGATGCCGACCTGAAGCCGGCCTATCGATGGCATCGCCAGTACCTGCAGCACTTGCAATCGCGCCACCCGGCCCCGCAGTGGCTGCTCAAGTCGCCAGCCCACCTGTGGCACTTGGACGACTTCGCAGCCGTGTACCCCGACGCCATCCTCATCCAAACCCACCGCGATCCGCTCAAGGTCATCGCTTCCACCAGCGCCCTGGTCGCCCATTTGCGCGGCCTGGCCAGCGACCAGACCTCCGTCAGTGAAGCCGCCGCGGGCTACGCCGAGGACATCTTCCTCGGGCTCGATCGCGGCATCGAAGCCCGGGACCGGGGCACGTTCCCTGCCGGGCAGATCGTCGACGTCCACTTCACCGAGTTCGTGGCCGACCCCCTTTCGACCATCAAGGGGATCTACGCATCCCTCGACCGCGAACTCAGTGGACCAACCGAGGAGCGCATGCGCACCTTCCTGGCCACCAACCCGGGCGACGGAGGCGGGGACGGGACCCGCTACCGCTTCGCCGACACCGGGCTGGATGCCGGGCTGCTGCGAGAGCGTTCAGCCCGCTACCAGGAGCGTTTCGCAGTGCCGAGCGAAACCCTGGTCTGACCTGATAGGGCTCAGCCCTCAGGGAAACGTGATCTGAATTCCGGCGCTGACCTGCTCCGAGTTGGAGACGGTCGCGCCCCGAGGACCGGCCATCAGTGAAGCCTGGTCCTGGGCTTGCAGGAAGACCTGGAAGGTGTTGTTGATGACCACGTTGCCTTGCACGCCCACACCGGCTTGAGCCACCGGCCGAAGGACTCCTGAAGGGTCGGCGGCCACACCGGCGCTGGCATTGCCGAAGATCTGCCCCTGGAGATGGTTGTGGGTGGCGGTCACCAACGCGTCCTGCACTTGGAACACGGCCCCGGTGAAATGGCCGGTCGAAGCGTCGACGCCTCCTTGCAGGGCGTAGGACTGTTCGGTACCCGGATGGTCGTCGTCGTGATGGGAGACGTTGAGCTGAGCCGTGATCTGATGCACGGCCGCGACCTGGTCGGCCTGCCCCTTCGGTTGTCCAGTCGCCTGGGTCGCCTGGCCCTGGAACGCGTACTGGACTTGGAACTGCTTCTGGGCCGGCTGCGTCCCTCCACCCGTTGGCTGGGCAGAAGCCGCGCCATCGCCAGCCTGAGTGGTCGTCGGTGTCGGAGCCACTTCGTGGGCTTCGATGTGCAACTGGCCTGGTGTGGTGGTCGGGGTGGTCGGGGTGGTCGGGGCGGCGTCGTCTCGCTGCACCGCGACCAGCCGGGCCACGGCCGCGTTGCCGGCCTGCGATTGCAGTCGGTGGAGGGGATGGATCCCGGCCCTATGCCCCGATCGCACCAAGGCCGCGGTAGGTCCGGTCGCGGCGACACCTCTAGCGCGCTCCACGGCCCCATTTTGGATCCCTTCGACGTCGGCGGCAACGCTTTCGTCCCGATCTGCCCGTTCGGGCAGGTCCGGTCGGCCCTCTCACCGAGGCCCACGGACGACGGGCTGCGACCGTGAGGGCCGATGAGCGTCGGGGCCGGGTGCGAGTCACGGGGTGGTATTCGGCGAGGTGTCGATCGGCCAGATTCTCTGTTCGGCCGTTTAGCTCACCCTCCGAGCTCCATCGGCGCCCCGGGTACTCAAGTCCGGGCAGACACGCGCCGATACCCTTGGGGGAGGCGTGCGGGCGGAGTCGTCCAGGCCTCGTCTGGGGCCCTGATTCGGAGACTTTTTGTACCTGATGAACTCGCTAGCGGCAGCCCTCGAAGTCACGCCAGAAGTGGAGCACAACGCTGGCTTCACTCTGGTCGAAAACGACGACGTGGCCTTCAGCCTAAGCGTCTGTCGGGAGATCTACCGGATCTACGGCACGTACCAGGACGGCGAGCTGGCGGCGACCGAAGCCGTGCAGGCCGGGCTGGTCCTCACCATGCAGATGTTCACCACGTTGCAGAACACCGTCACCGATGGCATGCCCGCCCTGCGCATAGAAGTGGCGGCGGCCCAAACGAGAGAGATGATGGCCGCGCTGTTCGGCCAGGGTCTTCCGTCGAGACGGATGGGGACGGCGTCGCCGGATCGAAGCAGAAACCGGGGCCGTCAGGCGAACCCGCCGCTGGCCGCCCCCAACGGGAATGGCTCGAGCGTCTGGTCGACCCCAAGGTCTCTCAACGGCCACCACAAGGAGCTTCCCGAGGTCAACGGGGCCGCCGCCTCGGCGCTGGCGCCGGCGTCACCGCATCCTCCTACCCTTCATCAGCCCGCGGCGCTCGGACCGGCCGCCACCCCAGCCCAGGCGTATCTCCGGGATCGCTGGTATGGGTTCTGGAGGCGGCGGACGTTGACCGTCAGAGTGCTGGCGACGGTGCTGGGCTGCTGCTTGGTCGCCGTGCTCATCGACGTTCCTTTCACCATCCTGGCCATTTTCCCGAACCTTTTGATACCGCTGACCGTGGCCTTCGCCGGCGCCGACGTGGCCCGGTTGCTATACCGGACGAGGCGTCCCCGAAGGCAGTTTTGGTCCCCTGCCACAGAACGAGGGGCGGCCAGGACCGCTTCCATCGTCACCTCATTCGGGATTCCAAGCGCCCGCCCCGAGCCGCCGGCCGCACCATCAGGGGCGATGCCGGTGACGAGTTCGGCGCTCACAGCCGGCGTTCCCCAGCTGGCGTCGCCTCCGAGCGGCTCAGCCGGTCGAGAGTCGGAGTTCCATGATGGGTTCGCGAAGCCGGCCGTGCCATTGGGCCAGCTCGTCGTCGGCCATGATGTGGCTGATAAAGAGGGCACGCATGGCATCGAGCAAGGCGGCGCCCTCCGCTTCGGCTGAGCGCGGCCGGCCCAACCCGTTGAGAGCGAACCCATTGACCAGGGCCACGAAGGCCACGGCGGCTTCGGCCGGCCGCCGGGCGCCGAGCGCGGACAGGGCGGTGTGGGCCAGTTCTTCGAAGGCGTCGAGGGCCTCGGCCACGGGCTGGCGCAGCACTGGGTTTCGAGCCGCTTCGAGGTAGACCTCGAACTGGGCGATGGTCCCGTCGCGGTCGCGTCCGATCAGCGCCTCGACGAAACGCTCTGCAACCTGGTCGGCGCTGCGGGAACCGTTGGCGGCGGCTTCCGCCAGCCCCTGCAGCTCGCTGACCCGCTCCTTGACGTGTAGCCGGAGCGCCTCTTCGGTCAGGTGTTGGATCGACTCGAAGTAGTACGTCGTGGCCGCCAAGGGCACGCCCGCCCGGGCCGCCACGGCGCGGTGCGTCACCGATCGCGCCCCGCCCTCGGCGAGCAGGGCCACCGCGGCTCGTAGCAGTGCGTCGCGCCGAGCCCGGCTGCGCGCTTGCGACGGATTGCTCGGAGTGACCATTGACACATCCTACCGAGAACCTGTACTCTTTTCCCACTTTTAGTGGTGCGATTGTACCAGTTCAACGCCGCCCCACTTCACGAGCAGCTAGGAGGAGAATTGCGCCCTCGCCCGTTGTCGATCCTCACCGCCAGCGTCGCCGCGTTGACGCTGCTCGCCCCGGCCGGCCTGGGCTGGCCCGGCGCCGCGGCCACCCCATCCAGCGGTTCGATCTACACCCAGCCCACTTCATTCACCGGTGACTACCCGGGCGAGATCCTCCAGTCCCAGCCGGTGACCATCGAGGCCGTGGGCTTCTCGACCCCCTATGAGGCCTGGCAGCTTCAATACGTCTCGGAGAACGTCTCCGGTGCGCTGGAAGCCGATGTGGCGACCGTGATCAGGCCGACGACACCGACCACGCCGGCCAGGCTGCTGTCCTACCAGCCGGCGATCGACAGCGATTCGGCCACATGCCAGCCCTCCTACGTCCTGACGGAACCCCCCGCTACCGACGGTTTTGAGTCGTTGGGTGGTTTGGAATCCTTCGCGGCGGTGGCCACGGGCACGTCGCTGGGCTACACCGTCGTCATACCGGACTTCGAAGGGCCGAACTACGCGTGGACAGCAGGAATCGAAGAGGGCTACGCCACGCTGGACGGCATCCGGGCTGCGGAGGCCTTCGCTCCTCTGGGACTTGATGGAACGGCTACGCCCGTGGGGATGATGGGGTACTCGGGTGGATCCCAAGCTTCGGAGTTCGCGGCCGAGGAAGCACCGACGTACGCACCGGAGCTCAACATCGTCGGAGCGGCTATCGGCGGCCTGCCGGTCAACATCGACCACATCGCGGCGAAAGCCGACGGTGGCCCGTTCGCCGGAATCTATTTCGCGGCCGCGGTGGGCATAGCCAGGGCGTATCCCCAGATCGACATCGACTCCCTGCTCAACCCGGCCGGTCAGCAGATGCAACAGGACATCGGCGGAATGTGCATCACGCAGTTCGTGCCGACGTACGCGTTCCAGCGGATCGAGCAGTACACAAACGGCGGGTTGAATCCGCTCGACCTGCCCACCGTCCAGCAGGTCGTCGCCGCCGACATGATGGGCGTGGTCGCCGTGCCGAAGATACCGATGCAGGTCTACATGGCCACCTATGACGAGTTGGTCGTGACGCCCGACGTGACCACCCTCATGGCCCGGTACTGCGCCGCCGGCGAGACCAACCAGTACATCCAGTTCCCGCTGGCCGACCACATCAGCGCCGAGGCCGAAGGCCTCCCCGGCGCCATCGCCTACATACAGGCCCGGTTCGCCGGAGACCCGGCTCCCAGCACCTGCTGACCGCATCCGCCGCGGCCCCGGACCGGGTCGGAGACCTGCGTCCGGGGGTCGGGCGATCGGCGTCGTAGCTTTCGAGCTCGGCTACCATCCGGTTGGGCCCGACCCGACTACGGCCGGGGGTAACAGCGGGTTCGTCCTCGCGTCTGGATCGAAGGCGTCTCCACATGGGACACTGGGATCCGAAGGCAAGCCGGGAAGGCAAGCCGAGGGTGTGGATCTTCACAAAGCGAAAGGGACCAGGATGGAACGTCGGGACTCGTTTTACATCGGTGGGGAGTGGGTGGCGCCTGCGTCGTCGCAGCTGATCGAGGTCGTCTCTCCTCACACCGAAGAAGTGATCGCAACCGTCCCCGACGGCACGCCGGCCGACATGGATGCGGCCGTGGTTGCTGCTCGTCGAGCCTTCGATGGCTCGGATTGGTCGGCCATGTCGTTCCCGCAACGGGCGGAGATCGTGCAACGCTTCGCCGACTTGTATGCGGCGCGGCTGACCGACATGGCCGACGTCATTACCGCGGAGATGGGATCGCCTGCTTCCTTCTCTCAGCTGGCGCAGTCGCCGGCGCCGTGGATGATGCTGACGACGTTTCTCGGCATAGCCAACGACTACCCGTGGGAAGAAGAGCGCGTGGGCGTGCTCGGCTCACCCGTAATTGTGCGTAGCGAGCCGGTGGGCGTGGTCGCTGCGATCGTGCCCTGGAACGTGCCGCAGTTTGTGATCATGTCCAAACTTGCCCCGGCCCTGCTGACCGGCTGCACGATGGTCATAAAGCCGGCACCAGAGACGCCCCTCGACTCCTACCTGATGGCCGAGCTGCTCGACGAGGCCGGCGTGCCCGATGGAGTTGTCAACATCGTCGCCGGCGGCCGGGAGACCGGCGAATATCTCGTCAAGCATCCGGGCATAGACAAGGTGGCTTTCACCGGTTCCACCGCGGCCGGGCGGCGCATCGCGGCCATCTGCGGGGAGCAACTGAAGCGCTGCAGCCTCGAACTGGGCGGCAAGTCGGCGGCCATCATCCTCGATGACGCCGACCTGGCCTCAACCATGGACGGGTTGAAGTTCGCATCGCTGATGAACAACGGGCAGGCCTGCGTGGCCCAGACGAGGATCCTGGCCAGCCGGGACCGGTACACCGAGGTCGTCGACGCCCTGGCCGAATTGGTGGGCGGGCTCGCCGTCGGCGATCCCACGGATCCAAATACCGACGTCGGACCGCTGGTCGCCGAGCGCCAGCAGGAGCGGGTCGAGAAGTACATCGCCTTGGGCCAAGAAGAGGGCGCCCGGGTGGTGGCCGGCGGCAGCGGCCGCCCGAGCGGCATCGAGAGGGGCTGGTACGTCCGTCCCACGGTCTTCGCTGATGTCAACAACGACATGAGGATCGCCCGGGAGGAGATCTTCGGCCCGGTGCTGACCGTCATCCCCTTCGACACCGTCGACGACGCGGTGCGGATCGCCAATGACAGCGAGTACGGCCTGGCCGGGTCCGTTTGGACGGGTGACATCGACGCCGGGATGGACGTGGCCCGTAGGGTCCGGACCGGGACCTACGGCATCAATCAGTACACCATGGATTTCGTGGCGCCCTTCGGCGGTTTCAAGGCCTCCGGGCTCGGTCGCGAATTCGGCAAGGAAGGCCTCGAGCACTACACCGAGCTCAAGTCGATCGTGGCGCCCGGAGGCGGAGTCCCCGCCGCCGGGTAAGACCCGCCCCGCTACTCCTGGAGGACGAGGCCGTAGGCGGCAAGCGCCTCGGCCACGTCCTGCCGGGTGGATGTGGCCAGGTGTCCACCGGTAAAGCGGTGGTCGCCCGTTACTTCCGCAACCACGATCGCAGGTGCGGTGAATTCGGCCATCTCCGCGTCACTGTCGAATTCCGCTTCGGCGAGGCACAGTCCACTCCTGTCACCCTCGAAGACGTCGACGCCCAACGGCGGCAGGCGGTATCGGCTCTTGCGGAGAACCGCGGCCGGAAGAGCCGCCAGGGCCTGGTATTCGTCCGAGCTGAGGTACATCGTGGTGATGAGCCCGGGTAGGCCGCCGAGACGGGGGATCTTCTGCGTCAACTTGTAGACGATCTGCTGACCGCGGTCGCTGGATTCGCTCGCCCGGCGTAGCCGGATGCGGGTGCCTGGCAGGTAGCGGTCGGTGATGGAGACCCCCTGGATGCTGGTACCTTCGGGCCTTCCCGCCAACAGGAAGCGACGTTCTCGCTCGACGCGCGCGTATTTGAGCTCCTTGCCGGGTGGCGCCATCAGCTCGTAAAGGGACTGGGGTGAGGGCGAACGGCCGGTATGCCGAAGAACGGTCGAACGTAGGTCTCCATGAGATGATCTGCCGTGGCCTGGGCTTGCGGGTCGGCGAGAAGGTCCCGATCCTCATCGGGATCCTCATGCAGATCGAACAACTGGCACGGTGTGCAGGCGTCTTCGTCGACGATGATCTTGTATCGATCGGTCTCGAAGGCGGCGAAGCCCCAGTTCTCGCTGACCGACACGGCGCGAGATGAATGCGGCTCCCCCGTCAGGCAGCCCAGGAGCGACTCCCCTGCACTGGAGGAAATGTCAGGTGCGCCGGCGATCTCTCGGATGGTCGCAGGCACGTCGAGGTGCTCGACGAGGCCATCGATGACCCGGGGCGGACATCCGCCGGGTGGCCGCATGATGAGCGGGACGCGGACCGCGGGCTGATAAAGGACGCACTTCGACATGAGCCCGTGGTTGCCGGCCATCTCGCCGTGGTCGCTCGTGTAAATGACCCACGTGTTGCCAAGCAGGTCTCTCTCGGCCAGGGCGTTGAGGACGCGACCGATGGCGTCGTCGATGTTCGTTATACCGGCGGCGTACGCCCGGCGCATACCGCGAATGGCGTCCGGAGTCATGGTCTCCGTATCGGACAACCAGAGAAAGGACCGCAACAAGGCTCCGTACCGGCCGGTGCCTTCCAAGGTTGGACGTCGGGTCGAACCTGGCATCGATACCTCGATGTCGCGGTACACGTCTACAGCTGCTTGAGGGGCATCCCACGGATCGTGGGGCCCCGGGAACCCGAGGAACAGGAAGAAGGGCTCCCGACGGTCGGATTGCTCGATCCATCTTGCCGCTTCTAGGCCGTGCCAGGTGTCGATGTAGGCGTCGATCGGAACCGGGTTCGGCGTGCTGTCCCACATCGGGACGCGCTTGGAAGCGTTTCGACCGCTCTCACCTTCACCCTGGTAACTGCGATCCGCGAGGTGGCGCTTGTATTCATCCAGCAAGCCGCGCCCGAGCAGATAGTCGGTGTAGCGGTTCGGTATCTCGCCCACGAACTTGTCGCCCGTCTCGAGAACCTCAGAAAACCCCAGCCCGGCGAGCCGCCCGGCGAGGTCGTCGACGTGGCGGGCCTCGACGACTCCATCCCTATACAGATGGGCCTTCCCCATAAGGGTGGTCCGGTACCCGGCGGCTCGCAACGCCCACACGTNNCGGCATGCACAAGGGCCCTTGGCAAGACACTCGACTGAACCTCATGCCTTCCGACGCCAACCGATCGAGGGATGGCGTCAGTACGGTCTCGTCCCCGGCGCAGCCCATCATGTCTCCTCGGTGCTGGTCCGACATGATGAGCACGATGTTGGGGAGATTCGAAGTCAATCCTCGCCTTTCCTGCACCCGACGGCCGCGATGCATTCAAGCTACATCTACACGCTTTCGGTTGGAGCCACTGAGCCCCCTCCGATCAGGTTGTCGACCTGGGCGCGTCCCCGATCTTGACCAGCCGAACGGTGGGCCGTTCGGCGAGCTCATCGGCGAGGAACCAGCGGAAGGCCAGGCTGCCTTTGGGGTGGTCCATGGTGGTCAGAGCGTTCGGGTGCGCGAGCGCCTGGCGGGCGATGACGACGGTGACCGAACCATCGGAGTTGGGCATCGCCGATGCGTGGTTGACCGACGTCCGGCCGTCGGTGACGTTGTGGCCGGCCATGAACTGGTTCCAGACGATGAAGTTCCAGAACCGGCAGGTCGGCGGCGTGTGGGTGACGACGAGCGCCTCATCTACGTCCAGATCGAAGCTTCCGAACGAATACGAAGCGTCGGTCGCCGACCATCCAAAATTGAAGTCGGGCACGCGATAGGGGTCACCAAAGCCGTTGGCGACTTCGGCCACCTCATGACCGAGGCTGAGGCGCTCGTCGTCGGCGCGTACCCCGACTCGCAGGGGCACGATGGAAAACATCGTTCGCGCCCAACGAAGCGACGACCTCAGCGCCGTAGCCGTCTTCAGGTCGCTGCGTACAATGGGCTCGGGCTCGTCGGCGCAGTCGATTCGCCACCTGGCCGGGCGGCCGTTGATCGGATCCGATTGGTAGTCACGGGTGAACGCGACGGCCGCGTCGTCGGTGAGTTGGATGAAAGTGCCGTCCCAGCCCTCCGGGCGGCTCGGACCGATGATCAGCTCGAAGTCGCCGGCGGCGTCGAACTGAAGGGACTCGTCATTGACGACCCCCACGACGCGATCCGACCACGCACCAGGCGATGGCTCGTTGTAGACGGTAAGAGACAGGTAGGCGCTGTCACCCCGATGCCCGGTGATGCGGTAGGTGCGGTTGGGGTCGATCGGCGCGTAGAAGTAGTAGGCGTCGGTGTTGTCGCCTCCCCAGCGCCGGTCGCGGCGAAACGGGCTGACCGCCTCGATGAAGACAGGCCGGGTCGGCTCGGCGAAAAGGTACGTGTCGAACGCGACGCTGAGGATGGTTGCGAGCATGCGGTAGCCGTCGGCGACACCGGCCTCGTCGGCAACGGCCCGGCTGCCTTCCAGGAACGTGGAATCGAGCTCGCTCAAGCCGTCGAGAAGCTCGCGCCAGGCTCGGGTCGACTCCCAGCCAGGTTCGGTCATGCCTGCGCTCCTTTGAGGATGGCTTCCGTCTGAGCAAACTGTTCAGACGTCACCAGGGGCCGCCTGGTAGCGAATGTGTGGGGCGAAGAGGCTCGGATCGTAATGTGTTTCGGTCCGGAGTCCAAGGAGGAGCATGACCGACCGCGTCCACCTCGAAGATCTGGCCCGACCTCAGTTCACCGACGAGGCAAACGGCATTCGGGAGGCGATGACTGCCATGGCACCCCAGGCCCCCCTGACCTCGGCCGGCCTGCATGAGCTCGCGGCCGAGCAGACCGGGTTGACCGACTTCGGCCCACGCGACTACGAGGAGCGGTTGGCGGCACTCCTCGCCGCGATCACCGAGGGGTCCGAGCTGAACGGTACCGGCCGAGTCAGCCTGTCCGCCCAGCTGTTGCAAATGCTCAAGAACCGGTTGTTGCTCACCGACCTGCTCAGGCTGCACCCGGAGATACAGGACATCGACCTGGTCCCGCCGGTCGTGATCGCCGGGCTCCCCCGCACGGGTACCACCCACCTGCACAATCNNCTCGCAGCCGGCCCCGCCTTTCGCTCCCTCCCGTACTGGGAGTCCCTCGAACCCTTCCCCCTACCGGCCGAGATCGGGACCGAACCCGACCCTCGACGCGCCCGGGCCGAGCAAGGCCTGTGGTTCGTCGACCTCGCCATGCCCTACTTCAAGCTCATGCACGAGATGACCGCGGACCACGTCCACGAGGAGATCCAGCTTCTCGCCAATGACTTCTCGACCATGTTCTTCGAGACCCTAGGTGAGATACCCGCCTGGCGTGACTACTACCTAGACCATGATCAGACGCCCCACTACTCGTACCTGCGTACCCAACTGCGGGCGCTCCAGCATCTGGGCGGCGCCCGACGCTGGTTGCTGAAGTCGCCGCAACACCTCGAACAGCTCCCGGTGCTGAACGCGGTGTTTCCGGACGCCACCGTTGTCATCACCCATCGCGACCCGGCTGAGGTGGTCGTCTCCATGGCGACCATGATCGCCTACACCGCCCGCATGCATCGCGACGAGGTTCCCGTCGAACAGATCGGGCGCTACTGGCGGGACCGCATCGCGCTCATGCTCGACAGCCTCATCCGCGACCGTGACCGCCTTCCATCCGGGCGTTCCCTCGACATCCGATTCGGTGAATTCATGGCCGACGATCTGGCCACGGCGGTGCGCTGTTACGAGGTGGCGAACGAGACGGTGACCCAAGACCACCTGGCCGCCATGGAGACCTACCTCGCGACCCACCAACGCGACCGGCACGGGAGCATCGACTACCGGGCCGAGGACGTCGGCCTGGACCGTGACGACCTCGCGGACCGGTTTGCGGCCTACACCGAACGATTCCTGAGTCCGGCCGAGGCTCCGTGACCCAGGCGGCCCCATAGCCCGATGACGTACCGCCTATAGCGGTGACAGGTGGCTGACCGCGGTTGGTGGCACCATCCGGGCATCGTCCGCGGCGGGTTGCCGATCGGCAAAGCCGAAACCGCCCCGCTGGAACGACCACTGCCAACCCGGGGGCCGGGAGGGTAGGTCGTCGCGAATATGCAGGTACTCGGCGAGGATCCGTTCGGTTTCGGTATCGGCTTGGCGACGCAAGCGGCTCGGGCCCGCGGGCGGTGCTACTTGGTCCAGGCCGAGCCAATCGAGAACACCCCGCAACACCCGCTGCGGTTGGGCCACCAAGTCCTCGTACACCACCTGGTGGGCGACGATTCCGAAGACTCGGAAGTAGCGATCCCACTCGGCCTCTTCGCTACGCAGGCCATCCTCGAACCATCGGATGGCCAGGTAGTCAGGGAAGGGCGCCGACTCTGGGCCTGTCAACTCTGGGCCTGTCGACTCTGGGCCTGTCGGAGCGTCGTCGAGCTCCCACCACCTTTCGGTGCGCATGGCCCTAAACATGGAGATGGCCTGGCGGGCTTTGTCCCGCCGAGACAGGTACAGGTAGCGAGACCCCGGCAGCGAGGCCTCGATCAGGTCGGTGGCCATCGCGTTCGCCGCCGCCAGCTCCGGGTGGATCACCCGTAAAGCGTCTACCAACTGGTTGATCTGCAACCAGTGCAGCTTGGTCGCGAAGCACACTCCCGCGTCCGATGCCTCACGCAGGATCTCTCCGATGTACTCCTCCGTTATTCGCGTCGTGGCCAGGCCGCGCTCGTGGGACATGGCGGCCACGTAGTTGACGTGAAAATACTCCCGGCCCACGCCAACCTGGCCGGTACGCGCCAGAAAGTCGCTCAGCAACCAGCTGCCCGACCGTGGCGTCGTGGCTATCAACAACGCACCCGTCAACCTGTCTGACACTCTGCCTCCAGGAGCCGATGAAACACCCAACCGTCGCCCTCTGGCAAGGACCCCCTCCCCGGAGACAGGAAACGCCCCCCGCCCCGGCCGGGACAATCCCCCCTTCGCGCTGTTACCCCTGAGGCCTTCCGAGGCGCATGGTTAGAAACACGGTTTGCCACACGGGCAACGGGTAACCACAAGGAGACACACCAGCCATGAACACCGATTCCATCCCAACCAATGCCATCTCCGGGACCGACCGAAACAGTGGAACCAACGGCATGGCCGTAGCGGCGCTCGTCGCCGGCATCGTGTCGGTCATCTTTTGCTGGGGCGGATGGTTGTTCGTGGCCACTGCGGCGACGGCGATCTTCACCGGCGTACGCGGCGGCCGGGCCGCCCTCACCGACAAGGGCCAGCGAGGCGTGGCCACCGCCGGCCTAGTGCTCGGCATCATCGCCGTCATCCTCGAGTTCGTCATCCTCTGCTCCATCGGCCGTCCCTGACCCGACCGCTCGAGTCCCTCCCAGTGTCAGCAGCTCGCTGGCACGGGGAGGGACTCTCGTCGCGTCGGCCCCGGACTCAGGAGTGAAAAGGTCACGGTCGTGGCTGCCGGCCCGGCCGCGGTCGTGCCATCGAGGTTATGGTCGACGACCACCACCGGTCGGCCGCTGACCGTCAACGAACCTTCGACCGGCGGTGGACCGCCACCGTCCGCCCACTCGTACCTGAGCCGCCCCCGGACGCCGTTGGTCTGTAGGCGGGCGACGACTGCGCACCCGGATGGAGCGGGCTGGAAGGCCAGGCTCATCGAGGCGACCCTCAGCCCCGCGGCGCCTTTGGCCGTCACGGCCCGGACCGCTAGGAAGCCCCCCACCACCGCGACCACGAACACGACCGCCGGGAGCGCCCACCTCTGGGCGCCGCCGCGCTTGGGCGGGGGGCGTGCATCCACTCGGGGCGGCGGCTGCGGCTCGTCGCCGCGCTCGGCGGACGCCGGCCCGCTCGAAGCCACCACTGACTCTGCCGCCAGGCCGTCGCCCGTCGCCCCTACGGTGGCGTCGTCCTGGGCCCCGGTGGCCCGCACTGGGCGGCTCCCCCTGGCCAAGCGACCGGACAGGGCCACGGTGTCTGCCGACGCTCGCCATCGGGGCCACGCCTCCTCGGCCGCCAGTTCGAGCTGCGACCAGAAAGCCCCTGCGCTCGGAGGCCGGTCGGATGGGGCCTTGGCCAGCGGGCCGAGGAGCGCCGCCTCGACCGCCCGGCTCAGCTCCGGCCGGATGCTGCGCGGGGCTGGAGGTGGCTCGGTCTCCTGGGCGGCCAGGAGGGCGAGGACGTTGCCGGGGCTGGAAAACGGGACGCGCCCTACCAAGAGCTCGTACGCCATCACGCCCAAGCTGTACAGGTCCGACGCACTCCCGAGCTCGTCGCGGCCGCCGGCTTGCTCGGGCGAGAGGTAGGCCGGAGTCCCGATGACGACCCCCGGCTGGGTCAGACGGCCCAGGGCGTCGGCCGTTCCCTCCGGCGCATGGACGAGGGCGATTCCGAAGTCGCCGACCTTGGTCCGCCCGTCCGCGGTGAGGAACACGTTGGCCGGCTTCAGGTCCCGGTGGACGATCCCGCGGCTGGCCAGGTGGTCCAGGACTCCGGTCAGCTCCTCCAATATTCGCAGCGCTTCAGGTGGCCTGACACCGGAGGTGGTCGAGTCCAGGACCTGTCGGAGCGACGGTCCGTTGACGTACTCCATCACGAACCACAGCGCCCCTGGATACCTCTGCACATCCATGAGGCGAACCACCCCTGGGTGCTCCAGCGCCACCAGCGCCGCCACTTCCGTGTCGAGGCGCCTCCGCACCGTCTCCCCGGCGGCCGGGTCGAACCCGACGCGCTTGAGCGCGACCCGCCGGGCCAGCAGCTGCTGAGTGGCGAGGTACACGACCCCCGACGCTCCCCTCCCGATCTCGTCCTCCACCACGTAGCCGGCTTCTCTCAGCCGGTCGAGCTCCTTGGCGGCGATGGTCATGGGCGGGCGGGTTATCCCGCTCAGGGGATGGAGCCCCCGCCGGACCCGGACGCCTGGCGAAGTTCGGCCAAGCTGACGGCCCCGCGGCGTAGCGCGTCGTTGGCCAGGGCCAACCGGCGCCCTTCCCCCGGCTCCAACAAACCGAACTTGTCAAACAGGTTGTCCAAGTGGAACTTGACCGTCGCCTGCCCGATGTACAGGCGCGCCGCGATCTCCGCGACCGAGCTGGGCCGGCCGAAAGCGGTCGTCCGGTCGACGAGCGGCCGGCACAGCTCGACCAGCACCTCGTGTTCCCGCCTGGTCAGAACTGGCGGCGGGCTCCCCTGCACCGTCTCCAACTCGTCGACCTGGCCGCTTCCGCTGTGAAAAAGGAACACGCACGATCCCACCCTGACTTCGTCGCCTGAATTGAGGGGACGGTCGCCGACGACGCGCTCGCCGTTGACGAACGTCCCGTTCGACGAACCCAAGTCCCTGAGCACCCAGCCGCCGGGATAGCGCTCGATCGCCGAGTGCAACCTCGAAACGGTTCCGTCCGACTCCAGGCTCAAGTCCGCCTCGGCGGCCCGGCCGATGGTGGTGCGGTCCTTGGTCAGGGCGACGATCCCGGCCGCCGCCGACCCGCGTGGTTCGAGGAAGGCATCCACCGTCCGCCGATGGTAGCGGCGCACCCCCTCCAGGGCGGGGGGAAAGACCCCCGCCGGCGCCGAGAACGACCCCCTTCGCGGCGGTTCTTCGGCGACCCCTGCCTATTCATGCTTAGGAACGTGACCAAGCCTCCCGCCAGCCACCCTTTCAACCGGTCCGGACTCCCCCTCACCCGGGTGATCGCCCTCGCCCTGGCCGCGGCCAGGATCGTGGTCGGAACCGCTCTCGACCGCCTGACCCGGCGGGGGGCGGACGCCGATGCCCTCCTCGCCCACCGAGTTAGAAAGGCGTTCGAGCGCCTGGGCCCGACCTTCGTGAAGGCCGGCCAGCTGATGTCCTCCTCGGCCGGTCCCCTCTCCCAGACGTGGGTGAACGAGATGGCCCACTGTCGCGACGACGTTCCACCCGCGCCTTGGCGGTCGGTGTCCGAACTGCTGGCCGAAGAGTTGGGCGCCAACCGCGCCGAACTCGTCGACGTTGACCCCGAGCCGCTCGCCGCCGGGTCCATGGCCCAAGTGCATACCGCCCGGCTCGCAGACGGAACCCCGGTCGTGGTCAAGGTGCAGCGCCCTGGTTTGGAGAAGCTCTTGTCCGAGGACATCCGCCTGCTCCGCACCGCGGCGAGGCTGGCCGCCCGCTTTTCGTCGGCTTGCGCGGCCGCCAACCCCATGGCTCTGGTGGACGACTTCGCTCGGGGGCTCGAGGAGCAGCTCTCGTTCCGCGGCGAGGCCGCCAACGCGCGGGGGATGGCGCTCGCCCTATCTTTCCTGCCGGTGAAAGTCCCCGCCGTGTACGAAGAGCTGTCCACCGAACGGGTACTGGTGATGGAGCGGCTGCGAGGCGCTCGCGCCGACGACGTCGAGGCCGTCGAGGGACTCGGCATCGACCGTTCACACGTGGTCGAGTCGGTCATATCCGCCCTCCTCGTACCAGCCCTCGGAAGCGGTGTCTTCCATGCCGACATGCACCCTGGCAACATGCTCGTGCTCGACGACGGCCGGTTGGGACTGCTCGACTTCGGAGTGATCGCCCACCTCGACGACATCGTCAGGCCCGCCACCTCCGACCTTCTCGCCGCTCTAGCCGAAGGGCGCTTCGGCGACGCGGTCATGGCCATGTTCCAGATCGTCGATCCGAGCGGCATCGACCTGACCTCGGTGATACCTCAAGTCCAGGCTCTGATTGGTGAGTTCATCGACAAGCCGCTCGCCGGCATCGACGTGCGAGACGCGATCGGCGCCATCCTCCAACTCGCATCCCGCAACGGCTTCGCCCTGCCGGAGTCACTCGTGGCCTTCTTCAAGCAGATGCTGTACATCAGCGGGCTGTGCCGGACCCTTAGCCCCGACTTCGATGTGCTCGGCGACATCGCCCCGATCCTGGGCCTCGCTCGGGAACCCGAACTGGCCGCGGCCTAGCATGGCCGGCAGCTGGCGAGACGGAGGGGCAGCGAGGGGGTTGGGCATGTCGGGCACCAGGACGGACGACCTTCCGTTCCTTCCAGGCTACGAATTCAGCCGGGTCCTCGGATCGGGCACCACCGGCACCGTCTACTTGGCTCGCCAGTCCTCGACCGACCGAGACGTGGCGGTCAAGGTGCTCGCAGCATGGCGCTTGGATGCACCCGGGTTCCGGGAGCGCTTCCGAGCCGAAGCCCGCCTCATGACCCAGTTCGACGACGAGAACCTGGTGGACGTCTACGACTACGTCGAACGGGACGGCGGGGCCTATCTGGTCATGCAGTACGTGCCCGGCGCACCGCTGCGCGAAGTCGTGAAGGACGGACGACGCCTCACCCCCGAACAGTCCCTCGGCGTCCTGGCCGGGGCCCTGTCAGGGCTCGCCGCGGCCCACCGGCTGGGGGTCGTCCACGGCGACCTCAAGCCCGAGAACGTGATCGTCACCGAAGAAGGCGTATCCAAGCTCGTCGACTTCGGCCAGGCCGGCCCAACCGGCTCCAAGCCGTCTGGTGGCACCCCCGCCTACGCCTCTCCCGAAGCGCTCCGTGACGAACCGGTCGACGCCCGCTCCGACGTCTACGCCGCCGGCCTGATCCTCTACGAGCTCCTGACCGGCCGGCCGCCATTTGTCGGCACCGCCGGGGCGGTGGCCGCCGCCCACCGGGACTCTCCGCCGCCGCGCCTGCACGGCGTACCGGATCCAGTCGGAGATCTGGTCGCCCGCTCGTTGTCGAAGAGTCCAGGGGACCGGCCCGCGACGGCTGAAGAGTTTCTCGCCGAACTGGGCGAGGCGGCCGAAGCCGGCTACGGACCCGACTGGCGCAGGCGGGCGTCCCTCGCGGCCGTGGCCGGCGCCGTGATCGGAGCCCTGAGCGCCGGCGCTACAGAACTGGCCGGCGGGTCCAGCGCAGCTGCGTCCGCCGGCCCCTCGATTCCGACCAGCGGGCGTCTTCGCCGCATCCGGCGGTTGGCGTCGCGCGTCCACCACGCCGCTACCGCCCACCCGGTGTCTGCTGTCGCGACCGTCGCCGTCGTCGGCGGGGTGGCGACCGCCTTGTCTTTGATCGGGTCTCCGGCCGCTGTCGCCGGCGCCTTCACCACCGTGTCCGGGTCAGGCCAGGCGACCGAGGTCACCTGTCCGGACGCCACCCACTGCTGGGTCGACCTCGGCTCAGCCATCCTGATCCTCGGACCTGGCGGGCAGCGGACCTTGTCCCAAATTCCCGCCGGCGGCGGGACCATCGCCGACATCTCTTGCGCCTCCGACACCTATTGCATCGCGGTCGGAGCGACGTCGTCCGGCGACGCCACCGCTCTCGCCACGGCCGACGGCGGCCTCACCTGGCGGGCCGCTTCGCTCCCTTCGGGGACAGGAGCGTTTACTGGAGTCAGCTGCGTACCCGGCGCCACCGAGTGTTGGGCCGCATCCAGATCCGGCCTTTTCAAGAACTCGGGTGGGGGCCAGTGGACGCAAGTCCCGACGCCCAACGGGTCAGGACCCATCACCACCATCTCCTGCTCCACGGCCGATTCGTGCGTGGGGATCGCCGACGGGACGGCCGAGGCCACCCACGACTCCGGTGCCACGTGGACGTCCGTTGGCCTGCCGGGCCTGCTCTATACCGCAGCTTCCGTCGACTGCGTCAACGCCAGCGTCTGCTGGGTCGTCGGCGAGTACACCAACAGCTTGCAGAGCCAGATCGGCACGATCAACCGGACCACCGACGGGGGCGCGACCTGGTCGCGCGTGGCCTTCCCGTCATTTCCCCAGCCGTACGGCTTCGACTCCGTATCCTGCTGGACGCCGACATCCTGCTTGGTCGACGGGACGGTCGAGTGGGGCGGTCTCGAGAGCTCGAGCGGCTCGCCGTACTTCCTGTCCACGGCTGACGGGGGGGTCACGTGGGCCGTTCATCTCGCCCCGGAGACCATGCCGTTCGTCCCCGACATCTACTGTCCCGGCGCCGCGGGCTGTTGGCTCTCGGGCCAGAGCGGCGTAGGTTTCACGACCGACGGGGGGAGCGGCTGGGCCGTGGACTTCTATGGGCCCAAGCTGACGGTGTCGGCCCTCTCGTGTCTTACCGCCACGGACTGCTACGCCTCGGGCGCCTTCCCCGACCTGACGAGAAACCACCTGGGGGCTTTCATCCTGCCCACCAGCAGCCCCATGGGGGTGCTCGTCGGCCTGGCGCCCGGAGGGGGCTACTCGACCATCGAG
Organism: Acidimicrobiaceae bacterium; assembly: GCA_003156795.1. GTDB lineage: Bacteria > Actinomycetota > Acidimicrobiia > Acidimicrobiales > Palsa-688 > PALSA-688. The sequence continues at coordinate 26,416 of PMHU01000182.1, read as the reverse complement.
GCGAGCGACCCGGCAATCGGCGGTCTAGCTGAGCTGTCGTGCACCTCCGCCGCGTGCGTGGCCGCCGGCAACACCACCTCCGCCAACCGGGCCACCGTAGTGCGGCTCCAACTGTCCGGCCCCGGCAACCCGGTGACGATCCCGCTGCCCGCCGGCGTCCAGTCGGTGACCGGTCTGGCCTGCCCCCAACCGACGATCTGCCTGGTCAGCGTTCAGGTCAACGGCCAACCCGAGGTGCTGCGCCGGTCTGGATCCACGTGGGCGACGCTCCCTGTGCCGTTCGGCACCCAGGACGTCGGAGCGATCACCTGCCCGCGACCCTCACAGTGTCTGCTCCTGGCCACGGGAGCGTCGGGCCCTCAACTGCTAGATGGGACCATCGATTCCTCTGGGGTGGCCGCCTGGCAGGACGTCGCCATCCCCGCCGGCGTGCGGGCCCTGACCGCCATTGAGTGCGTCACCACGAAGGTGTGTTGGCTGGCCGGCCAGTTCGTGCCTGCCGGCTCCTCCGCCTCGAATACGACGGTGACCGAGATGTACAGAACGCTCCACTTGACGGCCGCCGCCGGCGTGTTGAGCAGCACGTCGACCACCGCGGCATCGACGACGGCCACGACTTCCATCGCCCGCTCTGCCGTCCCTACTCGCCCTGTCTCAACGGGCGACTGGGCCGCCCAACCCATCCCCGTGGGCGTCACCGGGATAACCGCGATCGCCTGTCCAACCACGGGCGAGTGCTTTGCGATCGCCTCCCTGTCCAACGGCTACGAGGCTCTTCTTGGAGCCGGTCGGGTGGGGACGGTCCTGCAAGGCGAGGTCGCCCCGCCTCCGACGACCTGATCACGAGATCCTCGCCGTCCGCTCCGACACCTCCAGCCCGACCGCCGCAAAATGTAGAGAGTCGAGCATGGCCCGGCGCGCGATGCTGTGTTTCGTGCCGGAGCTATCGACCGCCAACGCCGTGACTGCCGTCCCCGCCGCGGCCTCCAACCACGCCTTGCGCCATTTCGAGGCGCTCCTGGCCTACGAGACCGACTGTTGGGACGTGCACCAAGCACTGGACCTGCCAGATCCAGGATTCGTGCTGCTCGACGTCCGCAGCCCGGAGCTGTTTGCTGCGGGCCACCTGCCGGGGGCGATCAACCTCCCCCACCGCCGGATCAACCAGCGAAAGCTCGAACCGTGCGGCCCAGACGTCCTCTTCGTCGTCTATTGCGCCGGACCGCACTGCAACGGAGCAGATAAGGCTGCGGTCCGCTTGGCCCAACTCGGTCGCCCGGTAAAGAAGATGATCGGCGGGATCGAGGGCTGGAAGGACGAAGGCTTCAGCCTGGAGACCGGCCTCCAATAGCCGTAGGAGGCGAGGCAAGGATGGACCCGTGCGAATCGACCCTGACCCCGGCGAGTCGGAGTTCGATCTGATCCGCCCCGGCTATCGACGGCCACGTCGGCGACTAGCCCCGACGACACCCATACAGCTCGCGGTATCCGGGGCCTCAACAGGGCCGACCATCGCTACAGTCCGAACCATGAAGTCCTCGGACAATCTCTCGGTGCGGCGAGCGGACCTTGACGACGCGGCCGCCGTCGGACAGTTGCTCCACGACTTCAATCGTGAGTACGACGAACCCACGCCCCCTCCAGCCGAGTTGGCCGAGCGCATCCAACAGCTTCTGGGATTTGGCGACACGGTCGTCCTCCTGGCTGGGGCCGGACCTGATGGCCTGGCCGTGCTCCGGTTCCGTCCCGCCATTTGGAGTTCGAGTCAGGAGTGCTATCTGGCCGAGCTCTACGTCGCTCCAGCCGAGCGGGGTCACGGACTGGGCCGGGCCCTCATGGACGCGGCCATGGAGGCGGCTCGTGAGGGCCACGCGGACCGGATGGACCTGGGCACGAGTGAGACCGACTTCGTAGCCCGCCGCCTTTACGAAAGCCTCGGCTTCACCAACCGGGAAGGCGGAGGCCAAGGGCCGGTCATGTACGTCTACGAACGCGAACTGTGAAGCAACAAGCGACCGGCCACTGGCGGCCTGCGGGTCGGCCATCCCGAGCGGACCTTGCCGCACCGCTGGGCGAGACTTCGGCAACCGCCCGGCTGTAGGCTCCGCGGGTGGCACTCGGGGATCTGTTCGCGACCGTCAACAGGGGCATGAACAGGGTGATGGTCCCACTGGCCGCGTCGCCGCGGTGGCGCTGGCTGGTCGACCGGTACGTGGTGGTGGTCACCTACACCGGGAGACGCTCCGGTCGCACCTTCAGCACCCCGGTCTTCTATCGGCGCCGAGGTGACAAGGTGACCATCCGGGTTGCGCTCTCTGGAGAGAAGAGCTGGTGGCGCAACTTCCAAGGCGACGGAGGGCCGATCAGCCTCGGGTTGCGGGGCTCCGATCGACCCGGACAGGCGACGGCCAGCCGGGACCGACGGGGCCGGGTCTCGGTCAACGTCGACCTGGACCCCATTTGAGGCGACTCGGACACGGATGGTTCGGTTGAGCCGGATTGCAGGATGGGCCGGATCAAGCCCACCGGCCGGGTCAGGGCCTACAGTGTGCTGCCCGCTGACAGATGATCAGCGACCCACGCCGCCTGAAAGGTCGATATCGGGGATGCGCCACGTACGAACATCATCTCGTCTTGTCCTGATCCTTGCGCTGGCGACCCTGGTTCTCGGTGGCTGCGGAGGAGGAAGCTCTTCCTCCGTACCGCCTACCGCCGCCATCACCAGCGTGTACGAATCCTTCTTCGGGTCGACCGGCTCTGCCGCTGAGGTGCAAGGCATGACCCCGCAACTGCAAGCCGCCTACGTCAAGAGCAGGAGCGGTTCGTTGGGCAAGGGGACCTCGGCCACCGTTAGTAAGGTCGTGGTGCAAAGCAGCGCAGCCTGTAAGTCCGCCGGTGTGCCGGCGCCGTGCGCGGAGGTGACCTACACCATCGCAGTGAACGGCACGCCAGCGCTGCCGAATGCGACCGGTTACGCCACCAAGCAGGGTGGCAAGTGGCTCGTGGCCAAAGCCACCTTCTGCGCCTTGGAGGCCTTGGAGGGCAGCCCGCCGGCAGGCTGCTCCTAGTCGCCCGTAAGTTTGCTCTGGGCCAAACCGACATCAGTAAGACCCGCATCGATGATGGACCTGCCTGGAACACCGTCTGACGATCTCCCCCATGTCCTCGCCAACGGGAGGACGGACGCCCTAGTCGCCTTCGTCTCGATGTCGGCACGCCAACCCGGCGGAAGGGACGCCGAGTACATCGAATGGCACTCCCTCGACCACCGACCTGAGCAGTATCGGTTACCGGGGTTACGGGGATCGCTCCGAGTCGTGTCCACACCATCATGTCGAGCAGCGCGATCCGCCAGCACCCCCCGATTCGACCCGGTAGACCACATCATGATCTACCTCTTCACCGATCGCTCTTGCCTCTCCAACTTCGCCGCGCTCGGCGCCGCGCTCGCCGCCGGAGGGCGAATGCCCCTGCGATTACCAAAGGTGGAATACGGCACTTATCAACTCTCGGGTACCGCCGCCCGGCCGAGCGCCGTAGTCGGCGCCGACGTGATTCCGTGGCGTCCGGCTCGTGGCGTCTACGTGATAGTCGAACAGGGAACCACATCAGCGGCTGAACTCGTCAACGTCGCCGGGGTGGCGGGATCGTGGTGGTACCGCGGGTTTCCAACCCTCGAGTTCGGCAGCACGGCCCCCGAAGACCTCCAACTCACTCTTCTGTACTTGGATGACGATCCGGTTGAAACGGCTCACCGCCTACGGGCCGAGCTGAAAGAACGCTGGTCGACCGGAAGCACCATCCCACTTCTCGCCGCGCCCTTCCACACGCTGACCCCATATCAATGGAGCAAATACCTTCCCTAGACGGCCTCCGAATAGCTCCGATCAGTAGGGTTATATGTGTACTCCGCGGCGATCTCGGACCGGGCCCGACGACCTGGTGCGCCCGACCGGCCGTACCGAGGTTGGTGGCATCCGGCCAGTCGCACCGCTGCGATGAGTTCCATCGGGCCGAGACGTCTTAGGTGGTAAGCACCTTGTCGCGTCGAAGCAGTCGAGTGACTGAGCGAAGATGGACTTCTACCAAGGAGCAAAGATGTCCGGCATACCGAAGATCGTTTCGGCCGAGGAATGGCAGCGGGAACGAGACGAGTTGCTGCGGGCTGAAAAAGAGGCCACGCGCACCCTCGACGGGCTCGCAGCGCGAAGGCGCCGCCTCCCGATGGTCAAGTTCGACGACAGCCGGTACGTGTTCGAGTCCTCAACCGGCCCAACAACCTTGCTCGACTTGTTCGCCGGTCGAGACCAGCTCGTCGTCTACCAATTCATGGACAACGGTCCCGACGACCACTGCCCGGGCTGCACTCACTTCACCAACAACGTGGTGGGCCTGGCCATGTTGGCCGACGTCGACGTCAGCTGGTCGACGGTATCGAATATGCCGCTCACGCAGATCGAGGCTTATAAGGCTCGCATGGGCTGGACGATGCCGTTCGTATCATCGCGGAACACGACCTTCGCCAACGACTGCGGGGCCGACGGCGGTTTCATGCTCAGCGTCTTCTTACGGGTCGTCGACGATGTCTACCGAACCTATTGCACCACCGCTCGCGGTGTAGACCGTCTACTTTTCGTCAACAACATCCTCGACCTCATGCCCTACGGAAGGCAGCAGGACTGGGAGGACTCGCCACCAGGTTGGCCGCAGCATCCCACGTACGGCTAAACGCCAGTGGAGCCTGCTGGAATCGGTACACGAGCTTGACGATCGGGCCGGCCTGCTCCGGGGGTACTCGTCAAACCACAGCCCCGGCCCTCGCGGTCAATCGGTGCCAGGAAGCTTGGTCTCCGTATCTACTCTCGAGTAACATACTCCCGCGAGTCCGGGGAGACTGGGGAAGGCGATATCTATGCGGATCCGATCCAAAGTGACCGTGACGACGGGTATGGCCTTGGCGGTGGTCGGCCTTCTCGCCCTGCCATCCCCAACCGCTCGAGCGGCGACCGATAGCGGTTCCGGTTCCTTCTACGCCTACACGGGCACCACGCCGTTGGCTCAGATGAAGCCAGGCACCGTGTTGAAGACCCAGACCCTGTACTACAACGTCGCCGGCATCCCCCTACCGATCCAAGTCGTCCAGCTCCTGTACCGGTCCGCCGGCGCACTGGGCCAGCCGACCACGAACGTCACCTCGGTGCTCGAGCCACCCGTCAGCCTCGCCTCGCCCCGCGCCGTGTCGTACCAGTCCTTCTACGACTCGCTCAACCCGGCCGACGAGCCGTCCGTTCAGATAGCGGGCGGCGTCAGCTTGGGTGGGGGCATAGCGGACGCCGAGTCGTCGGTCATCGTCCCGCTGCTGCTGCAGGGCTACACCGTCATCGTTCCCGACACCGAAGGCCAAACCGCCGACTTCGCGGCCGGACCCGAGTACGGGGTGAACACCCTCAACTCCATACGAGCCGCCACCAGCTCACCGGTCACCGGACTCAACACCACCACCCCCATCGGTCTGTTCGGCTACTCAGGTGGTGCCATCGCCACTGACTGGGCCGCCCAGATGGCACCCACCTACGCCCCCAAAGTCAACCGTCAGCTCGTCGGCGCCGCGGAGGGTGGCGTGCTGGTCGACCCCGCCCACAACCTGACCTACGTGAACGGCAGCCTGGTCTGGGCGGGTGTCATCCCCATGTCCGTCATCGGCATCGCCCGAGGTTTCGACATCCCCATCAAGCCCTACCTGAGCAGCTACGGACGTCAGCTCTACAAGAAGCTTCAGACGGCTTCGATCACCGACGTGCTCGGCCAGTACCCGGGGCTGACCTATGCCCAGCTAGTCAAGCCACAATTCGCTAATCCGGCCAGCATCCCCGTCCTTGTCAAAGTTGAAAACGAGCTGAATACCGCCAGCCTCGGGCCGCCCACCATTCCCATGTTTATCGGACAGGGGGCCAACGGCATCCTCGAAGGCACCGTCGGCGACCAGCCCGGCATCGGCGCCGGCGACGGCGTCATGGTCACCGGCGACGTGCGCACGCTGGCCCGCGACTTCTGTGCCACCGGCACGGCAGTTGATTACACCGAGTACGACACCCTCAGCCACGTCACCACCTTCCCGGCGTGGACACCAGCCGCCCTCACCTGGCTCGACAGCCTCTTCGCCGGAGACCAAGCACCGAATGATTGCTCGCAGATCGCACCCGGCAACTCCTTGGCCCCCGTGCAACCCGCCGGCTGAAGACCCCGTGGGGGCCATCCAACACGCGTCGAGGCATAGGCCGTGGGCCCCGTTGACGAGAACGGACCCGGTCACGTACTTACGCCACCGTCAGATGCTCACGTCCTACAGTCGCATTGTCTCCGGATGAGAGGAGGGACTCGATGCCGACCCCCAAGTATGGTTCGGCCACGGTGAACATCGCCGTGGCCCCGGCCCAGGTATATGAAATGGTGGCCGACATCACTCGTATGGGCGAGTGGAGTCCCGAGTGCCACCGCTGCGAGTGGATTGGTGAGGTCCACGAACCCATGGTCGGGGCTCGCTTTCGTGGCCACAACCGGATGGGGCCGATCAAGTGGTCCACAACCTGCGAGATCGTGACTGCTGACCCAGGTCGAGAGTTCGCCTTTACCGTGCTGTCCGACAAGAACGACCGGGAGTCCACCCGGTGGCGGTACCGCCTCAGCCCATCGGGTCTAGGGACGAATCTAAGTGAGTCCTTCGAGTTCGTATGGTGCCCGGTACCCAGCCGGATCGGCGAGTTGTTCCTGCCCCGAGGTCGGGTGCTACGTCAGGGTCTCAACCGCACCCTCGTACAGATTAAGGCCGTCGCCGAAGCGAGCTTGCTCGCCTCCATGGGCGACATCGGCAGCGCCACCATCTAGCCATACCTCACTCCCCCACCAGCTTGCACGGCGCGTCGAGGATCTCCGCGACAAAGCAGGCTGAGGACTCGTTCTGGGTCTCAGGAGCTGTCGCGACCGAAATCAGCGGCTCTCAGGGTCGGCGGCGGTGACGCGCCGACGTGTAGACCTATGGCCGCGTCAGCTCGGAGTGGGCATGAGGGTGTCAGGCCCTTGGGTGGGCTGAGTCTGAGGCATCGGAATCGGGTAGGCCGGCGTCGTGGGGTTCAGCTCGATTAGCTGGCTGGCGTTGCACTCCCCCTCGATGGGGGGCTTGTCGACGCTGTGGTGTGTCGCCGCCAAGGTGGGGCGCTTGTTGATCGGCGTTCCGAGCGTCGGCAGGGCGGGAGTGAGGTCGCCGACGGTACCTAGCCGCCACGACGAGACGTTCGGGATGGTGACTCCGAATCGTTCCGCCACGAATTGCAGCTGCGATGTGTGGTCGAAGGTGTCCGAGCACACCCATCCTCCCGCACTGAATGGAGACACGACCAGCATGGGTACCCGTACCCCGAGCCCAATGGGGCCGGGGTAGCTGGCTGAGTCCGAGGATGCGGTGACATATTCGCCTGCGGTGCTGGGATCAGACGGGAACGGCGGTGAGACGTGGTCGAACCATCCATCGTTCTCGTCGTACATGATGAACACCACCGTGCTCTCCCACACCTCCTTGTTGGACATCAGGGTCGTCAACACCTTCGACGTGTACCACTCGCCGAGCGAAGCCGGCGCCGGGGGATGCTCGTCGTACCCGTCGGGCGGGATGATCCACGACACGGCGGGAAGCGTGTTGTGCAACACGTCACTGGCGAAGTCGTCTGGGCCCATGCCCCCCGTAAGGCCCGGATCGCTGGCGGGAACGTTCGGCCCGTAGTAGTTGAAGGCGTTCTTATAAAGGGTGGGGTTCACTGACTTCTGGTACTGCTGGAAATACATCAGCACGTTCTTGCACAGAGTCATGGAAAGGGCGTGCCCTGGCCTGTAGTTCGGGCCGTAGGGGTTGTACACCTTCCACGTCACGCCGGCATCGGCGAGCACCTCGGGCATCGTGGTCCACGAGCACGTGAACTCCAGATCGTTGTTGGAGTTGGTAACGAGGATCGGTCCACCAGCAACGCCAGCCGGATCCAAGGTGCCTGTCATCTGCATTAGTCGGTTGGGATGCGTCGGCCCGAGCACCGAACAGAAGTAGTTGTCGCAGATCGTGAAGTTTTGCACCAAGTCGTAGTAGAAGGGCAGGTCCGAACTGTCGTAGTAGCCCATGGTCATGGTGCCGAGATCTTGGCCCTCGTAGTCACTCGATGTATGGGTGGAGACAAAGCTGTCCATGGCGCCGCCATTCCAGGAGGCATGCTCGGCCTGCCACGAATGCGACAGGTCGTATGTGCATTCCGCCATGGTCGTGGCGGTGTCGAGATGGAATGGCAATAGGGTCGCGTCTTGCCCCCCCGGCCAGGACTGGGCGAAGGCCGTCGAATTGGCGTCGAAGCCGTTCACGCCTCCCAGCACGCCGTAGTAGTGGTCAAAGGAACGGTTCTCGTGCATGAGGAACACCACGTGCTCGACCGCCCCCAAATCCGAGCCCTTCGGCCGCACCGCTGCCGCGGCCCTGAGCATGGCACTCCGGTTCCCGCTTAGCACGCTGGACCTGGAAACACCCAGTGCCACCATGGAGGAAAGACCCCCAGCCAATACCTGCCTACGGCTGTACCGCGGTTCTGTCATGCCCAATGGTGACACGATTGACGCTGGTCTGCACTGCCGATCCAAGCGACCAAGAAGCGCCGGCGCCGGCCAGCCCGAAATGCACCATAAGGTCGGCGAGCCGGATGCATGGTCCCGGCGTCGCTCGAACGCCGCCCGGTCCCTTCCGACGAGCAAGGCCCGTCAGCCGGCGCGGTTGTCGGGCACCCGCGAGCCTTCCATTGCACCGTCGGTCGCTGCGTCAGCTGTAGCGTCACCGTGTGTCACTTCCCTTCGTCGACTACGAGCGGCACGGTCGAACCTACGCCGCCCACCGACAGCCCGACCCCACCATCGCAGCGGCGATCTCGACGGCCTTGGACGAGGCCCAAACCGTGGTCAACGTCGGCGCTGGAGCCGGCTCATACGAGCCCACGGATCGATCCGTGGTTGCGGTGGAGCCGAGCGCAGTGATGCGCGCCCAGCGCCCGGTTGGCGCCAGTCCGGTGGTGGCCGGCCGAGCCGAGGCGCTTCCATTCCCCGACAAAGCCTTCGACGCTGCGATGGCCAGCGTGACCATCCACCATTGGAGGCCGGCCGCCGCTGGCCTGGCGGAGATGCGCCGGGTAGCCGCAGGACCAGTTGTGGTCTTGACCTTCGAATTGTCCGCCCTGCCGGCATGGCAGCGCTACTACCTAGAGGAGGCGCTGATCATGGACGAGTCTCGGTTTCCTTCCCTCGACACCATCGCTGAAGTTCTGGGCGGCAGGGCCCGGGTCGAGCGGATTCGGACCCCCGCAGCATGCACCGACGGCTTCCTCGAGGCGTTCTGGCGCCGCCCGGAGGCTCTTCTCGATGCACGGGTACGGTCGGCCCAGTCGTTCTGGCCGCTCCTGGCCCCCGGTGCTGAGGAACGTATCGTGGGTCGCTTGGCAGACGATCTACGCACCGGCGCCTGGGACCGGCGGTGGGGACACCTTCGTAACCAAGACGGCTTCGACGGGTCATTGCGACTTCTCGTCTCCGAGCCTTAGCGAAGCTAGGCCACGGCGGAGGCCACCCTTTTGGGCCGGCCACCCCTTCAAGAGGAGGGCCGGATCCTAGGATCGGGTCGCCGTGCGGGCCGTCAAGATGGCGGGCTGTCAGTCGGCTCCCGCATGAACTGTCTACAGCGTCAGCAATTCCTCATAGAAGCCGCCGATCTGTCGACTGCGGTCTACTAGGTGCACTTCGAGGATCCAATGGCCGGCCCGCCCCGAGGGGTCCCGTCGCCGCATTGGCAGCTCGTTGTCGGCTCTGATCATGGACTTGGCTCGGTCACCGGCGAAACGCTCATGGGGAAACTCGCCCACCAGGTGACCGCAGTGAACATTTCCGAACTCCCAGCCCAGCTCGGTGCTCAACCGCACCACCTCGCCGTACAACTCCGCGGCGGTGACGTCGGCATTGTTTTCGAAGCACCGCTTGCCGGCCGCAAAGACCCGGGGTAGGTCGTCTCGAAGCCGGAGCTTGACCGGGTCATCCCCGACCACCCACGTACGGCCAAAGTCCGCCTCCCACTGGTCGAAGATCGGACCAAAGTCGGCGAACACGATGTCGTCATCGGTGATCTCCCGATCGGGAGGGCTCGCATCAAAAGTCTGCAGAGTGTTCGGCCCGGAGCGGACGATCCGCTTGTGCCAATGTCGGGTGACGCCCAGCAGGTCCGCAGCGAGATCGCTGACTGCTCTGCTCGCTTCACTCTCGAGCACGCCGGCTTGGACGACCTCGTGGGACTCGACGAGAGCGAAGAGGGCCGCGGCCTTGGACTGCGCTTCGAGCAGGCGAGTCGCTCGTTCGTCCTCATTGTGATCAGGCATGCGTTTGACTTTAAGCCTCGACGCGGCGCCGAGATTCTCGTCTGCAGATCTCCGGTCGTCACTCGGGTTGAGACCAACACCTCATGCCCGGCAGGGCGAAGCCCGCCATAAACCGCCGAGGCCGTGACCGTTTCGACATTCAACCTGGGTCGGCCCAGGACGGCTCGAGAAGGTCAGCCCTTGACGAAGCGAAGACGTGCTACCTGTTGTTCCCAGCCGGTCGCTCGCCAGAACGCCGTTGCCTGTAAGTCGGTCTCGACGACGATCGCCTGCAACCGGGCGGCCCCGGCCCTTGCCAACCGCTGCTCGGCGGCTTCAACGAGCTGGCCCCCGAGACCGCGGCGTCTCTGACCCGGCGCCACCACCAACCGATAGATAGACCCTCGCCAGCCATCCCAGCCGGCAATGATCGAGCCCACGATACCATCACCGTCGTCAGCCACCATGAGGGCTTCGGGGTCACGGACTACCAGCGCCGCGATGCTGTCAACGTCATCGGTATGGCTAGGTTCGGCCTCGGCCCTCCGCCATAGCGAAAGGACTTGAGACGCATCCTCCACGCCTGCTGTCCGGATCACGACGCTCATTCAGAGATGCTACGAGCAACGTGCCTGCAGCATCGAGTCCCCGGAACCGCCTCAGGTCAACCTCGGTGCGAAGAGGCCATGAGGTCGGCCAAATCGTCGGGCTGGAGCATCGACGGTGGCACGTCGGGACCCCACGCATAAAGGGCCCGGAGCGATGGTTCCCATGTGCCGGGTTTCCACAACTGATCGTCGGTGATGGTGTCCATGTCGGAGTAATACTCGGAGAAGTTGCCGGCTGGGTCGCGCAGGTACCAGAAGAAGTTGGAACCGATGTAATGACGTCCCAACCCCCACGTATGCCGCTCGGGATGGCCCTCGAGCATTCGCATAGCACCACGCCCGACTTCGTCGACATCGTCGACCTGCCAAGAAGTGTGATGGAGGAACGCCACCGGGGAGGGTTGGAGCAGCAGGTTGTGATGGTCGGTGGAGCACCGCATGAAAGTGGCGATGCCAGGGACTTCGTCGCTTATCTTGAACCCGATCGCATCCACGAAGAACCGCTGGGATGCCTCGGCGTCTGGTGTGCCGATGACGACATGTCCCAGTTTGCGAGGACGAAGTGGGCCGTCCCGCACGACGCCCGGTGCACGCAGGTTCTCTCGTTCGACACGGCCCGGGCCGTTGTACGGGGTACTCGCCGCCGGATGTTGTGGGATCCGGGGCAGGATCTTGACCACGGCCCGAGCGCCGCTGTGGGTTTCGACCGCGCTGAGGCTCGCGGAGTCGCGCTCGGTCGTGACGCCGAGCCGGCCCAGTCGATCCATCACGCGATCCAAGTCGTCGGGATCGTCGACGCCCACGACCAGCTCGACCAGCCGGCGGCTGGAACGGGCGACGATACGTAGCTGTTCGCCGCCGTCGGCGGTGGAGAATCGGTCACCGTCACGGGCTAACCCGAACTCGGCGTAGTAGTCGGCTGTCTCTTCGACGTTGGGAACGCCGATCGTGATTGACGCCAGTCTGTGCAGGCCCACTGACGATCCTCCTCTCCTAGGCGGGTTGGTCTGGTTGTCGACACCGGTTGGCCATGGTGCCAATGCCTTCGATCGTGGTGGTGATCACGTCCCCGTCGGCCAGGAACCGGAAGCTGGCTGCCCCGACTCCTTCTGGGGTGCCGGTGAATATCAGGTCACCCGGCGTCAGCGTCAGAATGTTGGACAGATAGCTGATCAGGGTCGGGACATCGAAGATCAGATTCGAGGTTCGGTCCTCTTGGCGCCGCTCTCCGTTGACCTGACAGGTGAGAAGGAGGTCCGCCGGGTCGGCGAACGAGTCGGTGGAGACGACGACAGGGCCGATCGGCCCGTAGGTGTCGCGTGACTTGCCCAGATCGAAGTGGGCGGGCTCCGCCGCGAACTGCAGGGCTCGATCGGAGATGTCCTGGCCGACGGTCAGGCCGCCGACGTGGTGCCAGGCGTCCTCCCGTGGGATGCCCCGGCCCCCGACTCCGATGACCACCACAAGCTCCGCTTCGTAGTCATCGGCGCTTCCGCCGAGGACCACCGCGTCGGTGGGGCCAGCGAGACAACTCGGGAACTTGGTGAACACGACCGGCACGTCCGGCACTTTCATCTTGGCCTCGTCGGCATGGGCCTGATAGTTCAGCCCGACGGCGAACACGCTACGAGGCGAAGGGATCGGCGGCCCGAGAACGGCGACGCTGATGTTCCCGTCCGGCCGCGCCTCTGCGATTTTGCGGGCGGCTACGTGGAGGTCGTCGAGCTGAAACCACGCTTCCATCGGATCGGCGCTGACGACACCACTACTTACCCGCTCCGCGTCGAACCAGCGGCCGTCGTAGTCGACCAGTGCGGCGCGGCCTTCGATGTTGGCGAAGCGGAATGTCAAGGTAGGTCGGGCTTGTCGGGAGCATCCCAGGGCATCGAAGCCGAGACCCAATGGGTGAGCTTCTCGTCCTGGTCGTTGCTCTGAAGGTGTCGAGGCGGCGTGACGAAGGTGGCGTACGGTCGGCAGCGCAGGAGGACCCGGCCTTCCTCCTCACCTAGCGCCTTGACCATCGGCCGGAGCTCTGGCCCCAACGGTTCACCCGACATTCGCTCCGCCACCGCCATCATCAGGTCCACCAGCGTTTCCCCGTCGTCGTCGATCACCGCGTCGCAGTAGACCTGCAGGTAGGAAAAGGGCCAGGTCTCATCCAGGACGCAGAGGCTGATCTTGCCGTTCCGGGCCACAGCTTTGGCCTTGGCCCGGGCCCCCATGGTCGCCACCAACAGGTCGTCGTTGTCGGCTGGGACGTAGTAGACCACCGACATCGCCGGACCATCCGATTGGCGTCCATAGCCGAATATGCACGTCCGGTGGGTGCGAACAAACTCCCGTCTCTCTGAAGGCAGCATGTCTCGATCGGTCGGAGCCTGGAACGGATCCCTGCACAGGGGCAAAAGACGCACTGCGGCGCCGCCTCCACCTTCACTCACAACTTCACCCGTGGTGCTCATCCTGCGTTACCTCACCCTCACTATTATCGATTGATAATAAGACTACACTGAGGAGTGATGCCAGGCAAGACCCGAACGCAGACGCCAAAGACGAACCCCGTCCGGGTCCGCCGGGCCCGGACCGATATACGAGAGGCCCTACTGGAGTCGGCCCTGGTCGAGTTCGGGGCCAAGGGCTTCGATGGCGCGTCGACGCGTTCGATCGCGAAGAGGGTCGAAGCCCATCAACCCCAGATCAACTACCACTTCGAGTCGAAGGCGGCTCTGTGGACGGCGTCGGTGGATTACCTCTTCGGGTTGTTGGGACAGGCCCTGAGAGGAATGGTCCCCGCAGATCTGGCCGGGGTTGGAGCGCAGGAGATCGGGCCGGCCTTCGCCGAAGGGATACGCCGGTTCGTGAGGTTCGCGGCCGAACACCCCGAGCTCAACCAGATCATGGTCCATGAGGGCACTGCTGCCACAGACCGCCTGGCGTGGATGACCGAGACCCACGTGAAGCCGTTCTTCGACGCCATCCAACCGGCTTGGCAGCTACTTCGGGACGCCGGGGTGGCCGCACCTATCGACGGCCAGATCCTCTACTACGTGCTGGTGGGGGCGGCGTCTCTGCCGTACGTCAACGCACCGGAGGTTCGCCTGCTCACCGGCCGGGAGCCGGACGACCCAGAGTGGATCGAGGCTCACGCCAGCGGGTTGGTCGCCATCCTCCTCCCGGGACTGGGCGTCTGATCCAAGCCCGCCTGGTCGGAAATCCCAGTAGGTATTGACAAAAGACGTCGGTCGCAGGGCGGTCCGGTAGGCGGCTAAGCCGGAGCTGGACGGCTAGAACGAGAGATTCTCAGCGGGCCCGGAGACTTACGTCCGGGGGGCGCGAGTGGATGTCGATTCGAGTGGCTCTGGGACGTAGGGTGACTGCATGTTGACGGTCTACGGGGTAAGCGTCCTGACCTTCATGATGGTTATGTATGCCCTGGAGGGGCGTGACCGGAAGTTCGTCCTGGCGTTCGCGCTGGGATGCGCGCTCACGAGTAGCTACGGCTTCGCCAGTGGCGCCTGGCCCTTCGGTGTCGTTGAGGCGATCTGGTGTTTGATCGCCATCCACCGCTTCTACCGACCGACAGCATCTGCTGGCCCTGAAGGCATATGACCAGCCCACGGCATGGCGCCGCTCCCAGGCCCTCTGCGTCACCGCAGTCGACAGCCGAGACGACGCCCGGGCCGTCGAGACCACAGGCCGTGCGGTCGCGGATCCGCTCCGGACCTCATCGCTAGCATCAGCCGGATGAGTACCGCTCGGGAGCTGGCCGACCGTCTCGATGCCGCCATGAATAGGGCCAATCCGTTCGAGGCCAGCTACATGGGCGTCTCCGGCTATGACGATCTGGTGCCCGACGCCAGCGAGGCCGGCGAAGCGGGCCGGCGGGCAGAGATGGAGGAGATGCTGGCCGAGGCCCGGACCCTCGAAGCGGCGACGCCGTCGCCAGCCGACAGCGTGACTCTCGGCTGCGTCACCACGTTCATCGAGCAGGAGATCGCGGTCATCGACTCGGCCGGCGTCGAGCACATCGTGTCCTCGCAGCCTTTCGCGCCGCCGGCCCAGTTCTTCGCCGTGGCCGCACGCACAGTTCCGGCCGACTCTGACGAGGCCTCCACCTACCTGACCCGGCTGTCCCGGAGTGGCGACTACATCGATCAACTCTCCGAACGTCTCCGTACCGGTGCCGCCAAGGGGAGATTGCCCGTCGCCTCGCTGGTGGCCGACGCCGTCGAGTGGGCCGAGAAACTAGTGGCGGCGCCGGTCCCCGGCCCGTTGGCCGCTCCGCAGCCGCCGCGCGGCTGGGCCGGAGCCGACGATTGGGTCGAGCAGCGGGACCGCATCGCCGCCGACACTGTGAGGCCGGCGATGGGCCGATGGATCGACACCATTCGGGATCTCCTCCCCCAGTCCCGCCCGGCCAACAGGGCTGGCCTCACCCACATTCCCGGCGGCGACGAGGATTACCAGCGCCTCATCCGGCTGCACACCACGCTTTCGCTTACCGCCGATCAGATCCACCAGACCGGCCTGGACCAAGTCGCCGCCCTCGAAGCCCATGCCCTCGATCTCGGCGCATCGATCGGCCTGCACGACCTAAAGGCCGTCCACGAAGCACAGCGGGCCAGCGCCGGTCGGCGCCCGCCGGAGGAGACCATCCGGATCGCGATCGAGGCCGTCCGCCGGGCCGAGGTCCACGCCGGCGAGGTGTTCCCCGCTCCCCTGCCCCCGCCATGTGACATCCAGCCCATGCCCGAGTTCGTCGCCGTCAGCGGCACCGCCCCCCACTACACGCCGCCCCGCGCCGACGGCACCAGGCCCGGCACCTACTGGTTCAACACCCACCGCCCCACCGCCGGCACCGGCTTCGACCTCGAAGTCGTCGCCTTCCACGAGGCGGTCCCGGGCCACCACCTCCAGTTCGGGCGGATAATGCAGCTGACCGGCCTGCCCGACCTGCAACGGACCCGCTACCTCACCGTTTTCTCCGAAGGCTGGGGCCTCTACGCCGAGCAGCTCGCCGACGAGATGGGCATCTACTCCGGCCCTGAGGCCCGCCTCGGCATGATCACCGCGTCGCTCATGCGCGCCGCCCGGCTGGTCGTCGACACCGGTATGCACGCCCTCGGCTGGAGCCGGGACAAAGCGCTCCAGTTCTTCGTCGAACACGTCCCCGTGCCACCCGAGTTCGCCGCCAACGAAATCGACCGCTACCTGGCCATGCCCGGCCAGGCCCTGTCGTACATGACGGGCAAACTGGAGATCGTCAAGGCGAGGGACGGGGCAAAGGCGCGACTCGGCGCGGCATTCGCGTTGCCGGCCTTCCATGCTGCACTGCTCGACAGCGGCTCCCTCCCCATGCCGGTCCTGCACCGCCACATCGACCGCTGGGTCGAGTCGGTGGCCGCCAGCACTAGCTGAGCCCCGTCCAGCCCTCGGCTCGAAACGGCGCCATACTCTCCATCGTCAGCCTGACGACCGCCGGTTGGCTGGCGGCCCAAGTCGGAGGCGGACGGTCGAAACGTACTCCGGGAAGTAGCGGCCGATAACGTCGAGATCGAACCGTTCCAGGATGGACGTAGCCTCCTCACGTTCCAGCAGGAACTCGAACGAACTTCGCACGAGGCGTTGGTCATCGTCGGGTCCCAAGCCGAGGTCGGTTGTCAGCGCTGACGGCACAACGACGTGGTGACGGGTAGTTGTATTGCCATTTCGCAGAGTGACTCTGTAGGCGTGTTCGCCTAGGGAAAGGATCTCGATCTGTTCGGTCATGGTTCGATGCTGCCCCATGTCCCCATACCTCGTCGAACTGGCACGAACCAGAGCGCGATGATGGTGAGCGTGTTCGAACGGTTCACCGACCGAGCCCGCAGGGTCTTGGTGCTGGCCCAGGAAGAGGCGAGGCTTCTCAACCACAACTTCATCGGGACCGAACATGTTCTGCTCGGGCTGCTCCACGAGGGCGAGGGCATCGCGGCCAAGGCACTGACCTCGCTGGGCGTCGCCCTTGAAACCGTTCGTGAAGAGGTAGAAGAAACGATCGGCCCATCCGGGTCGTCGACCACGGGCTCGCCGCCATTCACCCCACGAGCCAAGAAGGTACTAGAGCTATCCCTGCGGGAGGCTCTCCAGCTCGGGCACCTGTACATCGGCACCGAACATCTGCTCTTGGGCCTCCTGCGTGAAGGCGAGGGGGTGGGCACCCAGGTGCTCGTCGGTTTGGGTGTCGACCTGGCTCGGGTTCGCTACCAGGTGATCCATCTACTGGGCGACCCTCCGACTGAGACCACCGCCGAGGCCACGACGATGACCGAGGCATCATCGAGACAAGGCCCCCGATGCCCTACCTGTCAATCACCCCTCGAAGACCATGTCCGCTATCGAGTCCTTCCGGTCCGTCCTGAGGCAGGGGACGAGTCCAGGACCATCGACGTCGCGTTCGTCTACTGCCTGCTCTGCGGGGTGGTGGTGGCCCATAGACCTACGGGTGACTTCGGCGGAAAGCGGCGTCCGGGGGATGGCACTCTGTCGGCCGAGGCAGAGCGGGCCCCGGCGGCGCCCGACGAGGAACGACTGATCGCCGAAGGAGTCACCGACGACGGGGTGCGCTGGGCACTTCAAGCCGGCGGAGACGACGAAAGCTATTCGACCGTGCTCCACCTAGAAGACCAATCCGGTGCCACCTCCGGGGGCGGAATGGGTGGCCCGAAGCTGTCGAACGACGACGTGATGAACGTCTACAGCAGCCAAACAGACGACGGACCGCTCGCAATCGTTGTCCGAACCGACCCGTCCATCGTCAGGGTGATCCTCGTCACTCACGACGGCGCGGAACGTGATCTCCCGCCGTGCCGAGATGCACCGATCGACGGTCTACGGTTCTACGTCGGCTTCGCCCGGCCAGTCCTCGCGGTTGACACACAGCGACCTCGGTTCGGGCTGAGAGAGGTCCGTGGGCTCAATACTGACGACACCATTCGAGAGACGTACGACCTCAGCTTCTGGGACACCAGGCTCGGAGGCAGGTCTTAGACGCTGCGGGTATCGCCAACTCGCCTGGCCGGACCTAGCGTGGGCCTATGCGCTTCGCATTCAAGACCTCGCCCCAGGGCACGACCTGGACCGACATGCTCGCGGTGTGGAAGGAGGCGGACGACATCGAGCTGTTCGAGTCGGGCTGGACCGTCGACCATTTCTACCCGATCTTTTCCGACAGCACGGGCCCCTGCATGGAAGGGTGGGTCACCCTAACGGCGCTGGCCCAAGCGACGACCCGCCTGCGCATGGGAACTTTGGTGACCGGCATCCACTATCGCCACCCGGCCATCCTGGCCAACATGGCGACCACCCTCGACATCGTTTCGCGGGGACGGCTGGAGATCGGGATCGGGGCCGGGTGGAACGAGGAGGAGTCGGGAGCCTACGGGATCGAGTTGGGCACGCCGGGCCAGCGCAGTGACCGCTTCGAGGAAGCCTGCGAGATGATCGTCGGGCTCCTCACCCAAGAGACGACCACCTTCACCGGCGAGTACTACCAGCTCACCGACGCCCGCAACGAGCCCAAGCCAATCCAGCGTCCTCACCCGCCGATCTGCATCGGCGGTAGTGGTGAGCGGAGGACGCTACGCACCGCGGCCCGGTTCGCCCAGCACTGGAACTTCGTGCGTGGCACGCCCGAGGAGTTCACCCGCAAGCGCGACATCCTGCATCAGCACTGTGAGGACCTCGGCCGCGACCCGAACGAGATCCTCCTGTCCAGCCACGTCATATTTGCCGGCGACGCGAATGCCACCGCCGACCAAGCCGCCGCACTGGCCGACGTCGGCGCCGAACTGGGCATTGTCTCCCTCCGACCGCCCCTCGATCCCGGAGTGCTCGAACCGTTGGCCACCGTCTTGGGCAAGCTCTAGCGGAGCGAGGAACTGACCATCGCACAAGCTTCGCGCCTTGGTCGCGAACCCTAGATCACGCCGTTACACCACATTCCCGACAGACCCCTTGGCCCGACAGATCTGACGCCCACGGCGCCAAATGAGGTGGTGTGTCACTACCAGGCAAGCTCGCCTTCGTTCTCATGGAAGGTGCCGGTGGGGCCGTTCTTGCCAATGGTAGCCATGCGTACGATGACTTCTGCGCCCTTTGCCACGGGCTGGCCCGCCGCGCTGAAGGGAGTGAGGTCGGTGGCGGTGAAGCCGGGCTCGACCGCGTTGAACTTGATCCCTGGCAGTGCCTTGGCGTACTGGACGGTCAGCATCGACACGGCGGCCTTGCTCGCGCCGTACATGATGGCCGGGTAGTGGAATTGGCGCCGATCGGGATTTGTGACGGCCCAGAACGAGCCGAGGGCACTGGAGACGTTGACCACGACAGGGTTGTCAGACTTCTCCAGCAACGGAAGCGCGGCCTGGGTGACACGGATGACACCGATCACATTGGTGTCGAAGACGTGGAGCGCCTCCGGGCCGTCGACCGCCGCAATGGTGCTGATCCCGGCGTTGTTGACGAGGACGTCCAAGTGGCCTTCGCGTTCGGCGATGACAACGAGGGCGGTCTCCACCGACGTGTCGTCGGTGACGTCGAGCTGCACGAACTGGCCGCCGAGCTCGGATGCGGCCGCCTTCCCGGGCTCGACGCTGCGTGCCCCGAGATAGACGGTGTGGCCGTGCTCGATCAGTTGTCGGGCGGTCTCATAGCCGAGCCCCTTGTTCGCTCCGGTGATTAGCGTCACGGTCATGTGTGCTACTCCCTGTCGCTGATTGTGCAATCGCGTTGTCGATGATGCCCGTGCTGAAGGGCGTTACCGAACGACGACCCTGACAGCGCCACTTCGCTCACTTGGGCTTGGTCAATGGCATCGCCCCGGCGTATCGGGCCGGTTGTGTCGGCTGACCACGGACCCACTCCTCCGCCTCTTCGAGAGTATCGAATGGCCCGCAGACGGTGTCTGGGGCTGTGTGGAGCGTCACCGCAGAGCACCACCGCTGCCACCGCGCCAACTCTACGCGACGCTCCTCTCCCAGTCCGCCCGATGCAGGAGCCGATTGGCGCGACCGGAGTAACGCCGACGCTTTCGCGTGGCGGCGCGAAGGCGATTTGGCCGGGCTGAAGGCATCAAGGCCGTTGCGAGGGAGCAAATAGACTTGATCCATTGGGTCTATAGGTTACCGGCGACTACGACCATGCCCCGGATGTCGACGTCATGGCGGAGGGCATCGGAGCGGGCATGGACGAGCTCCTAGCGGCCCCCGGTACCGCATCGTCACGGCTGTCATCGGTATGACTCGGGTCAGTCCGGTCAGCCGGTCTGGGGCGGGCGAGACGGGAACCACGACAGCGCCCGCCATATAGGCCTCATAGCTCAAGAAGAGAGCCCCGCGTGACGACAACTTGTGGGAGCTATGGCGGATCCAACCCGCAACCGAACCGGCACTGGCTCCCCGCCAGGCCCCTCCAAGTTGATCTCTCTAAACGGGACAGCTCTGGAGTTGCCCGCCATTCCGAAGAGCGGGCGACACCACCTGGGCGTACGGTTCCTGCTGATCTCGGTGGTCCTGATCCCGATGCTGGCGACTTGCATCCTCGTCGCCTCCTCGGCCACCTCTGCCTGGGGAGCCCACCGCGACGCTGGGAAAGCAGCCAAAGACGCAACCCAGCTGGCGGTGGTCGCCTCGGCCAGGGCCAAGCTGAGTAGCTTCCAGTTGCCGTTCACGGCGGTGTCCTACGCCGCCCAGCTCGGCATCAGCATATCGGTACTGGACAACCTGCTGCACCCGACCGTGCCTTTCCAGGACCAGCTGGCGCAGGGTGCGACCATCCTGGCGAGCTATCCCACCCTCTCGTCGACGCCGACCATGCGGGCCGACATCTCGCAGTTGCAGGCGATCATCCCCGCAATAGTCGCCGGGACCATTTCGTTCGACCGGGTCAACGCCTTCTTCGTCAAGACCGACTCAGACATCGACGACATCTGGTACCGGGACTACAACCAGCTCCAGACCGACATCAAGTCCTGGCGGCCCCCGGCGTCCTTCGAAGCGCATATGGCCGCACTGTTGCAAACCTACCAAGCGTTCCTGGCCGGCGGAAACGAAATCGGGGATTCCGCTTACGTCCTCGAAGGCGTCGGTCCCGCCAACGCCAAGCAGCAACTGATCCAGGCCGCCGGCGAATACCAGACCGCAGAAGGTGAGTTCGCCGGCCAGCTGGGCCCCAAGGCCGAGCAGGCATGGCGCCACCTGCAGACCGCCCCCACCGACGTGCGCTTCGCCGCCACCATCCAAAAGGCAGTCACCGTCGCAGTCAACGGTACGAAGCCGTCGCTGAGCGGCAACCTGGCTTTCAGCGGCTCCGCCCTGGCGCCCTCGCTCAACTACCTGGCCGACTTGAACAGCCTCGTGACCTCGGCCTCCCAGGACCTCCACGACACCGCCATGGCCCAGGCTTCTGCCGCCACCCGCCAACTCACCGACGAGATCGTCTTCCTCTCCCTTCTGGCGCTCCTCTGCATCAGCGGCGTGCTTGCCGCCGGTCGCATGCTCACCCAGCCGCTGAAGAGGTTGGCGGCCGGCGCCCTGCAAGTAAGCAACGGGGAGTTCGACCTGGAACCCCTGGCCGACAAAGGTCCCAGAGAGGTCGTGACCACGATCGCCGCGTTCAACGACATGGCCTCTACCCTGAAGGCCGTCGAGGAGAAGGCCGTCGGCCTGGCGGCTGAGGACCTCTCCGATCCTGAGCTGCGCAAACCCCTGCCGGGCCGGACCGGCCAGGCCCTGCAGGTATCGATCGACGCCCTCAGTGACCGGATACACGAGCGGCAGGTGCAACGCCAGCTCCTGCACGAGGCGGCCACCCACGACGCGCTCACGGGGCTGCTCAACCGGCGTGCGGTGCTCGAGTATCTCACCGACGACGTGAGTCGGCGCCGAGAGGCTGGTGAGACAGTGGCCGTGTTGTTCATCGACCTCGACGGCCTGAAACCCATCAACGACGTCTACGGGCACGAGGCAGGCGACGCCGCCATCACCGCCACCGCAATGGCCCTCACCCGCGTCACCGACGCGTGCGACGTGGTCGGACGCCTGGGCGGCGATGAGTTCCTGGTCGTGCTGTGCCACGGCCACAGCTGCGACGGGGATACCGTGGTGCAGCGAATCCGTCAGGCCGTGGCGCAGTGCCGGATCTCCGTGAAGGCGGGCGTCGTTCCCTTGGAGGCCAGCGTCGGCGTCGCCCTCGCCCAATGTGACCAGGACACCGATCCCATGACGCTCGTCCGCCAAGCCGACCAAGCCATGTACGAAGCCAAGAAGGCCGCCCGCGCCCGCCGAGAACGCGCCGTCTCGGGAACGTAACTGGGTTCCAAGCACACTCCGGGCTCGTCCGCCCGATCACCACCGAGCCATACCTTCAGGGGGACTCGGCAGACGCCTAGCCGGACCCGCGGTGACGATCGGCGCCCGCGTGCAAGAGTATCCCCGTGGCCATCGTCGATCGAGTGGAGTCCGGGGTACGCCAAACGGCGTCAGATCCCTACGGCACTGATATCTATACCGAGCCGCCCGGGGATCCGGACACTTTGAACAGCCTCGGACCGCTGCGGCCCCTTGCCGGGGTCTGGGAGGGAACGAAAGGATCTGACGACCATCCGGTTGCCGACGGGTCCGAGCACAGCGTGTTCGTCGAGCACTACGAGCTCCAACCAATCGATTTCCAGACGAACGGACCCCAGCTCTTCTACGGCTTGCGCTACCACACCCACATCGTCGAACCCGGTCAGATAGTGACGTTCCACGATCAGATCGGCTACTGGCTCTGGGAACCAGCGGCATCCATGGTTACATTCACCCTTGCGATCCCTAGAGGGCAAGTGCTGCTTGCTGCAGGATCAGTCGACGTCGACGCCAAGGAGTTTGAACTCACTGCAGCCCTGGGGTCCGAAGTCCACGGCATCCTTTCCAACCCATTCCTTGATCGGGCATTTCGGACGACCAGCTACCGGATTCACGTAACGGTCAACGACGATGGGACCTGGTCGTACGAGGAAGAGGGAGTGCTGGAAATCCCGGGGCGCGAAGTGCCGTTCCACCACGTCGATCGCAACACGTTGCACAAGGTTGCCGAACCCATTCCAAATCCATTGGCCAGACTTGGCCCGGGCGACACCAGTCTCGGCATCGGAAGCCTACGAAATGAGAGAGGGAGACTCTAATGAACCACCTGTTGCGCGAGCTTGCACCGATCTCGGACGCGGCCTGGGAGCAGATCGATGCCGAAGCGCGCAGATCGCTGAAGCATTATCTGGCGGCGCGACGGCTGATTGATTTCACCGGCCCTCTCGGGTGGGAGTACTCCTCGGTCGGCCTCGGGCGCACAGAATCCCTGTCTGAGCTCTCGGCCGAGGGTGTCGAAGCAGCTGGACGCAAAGTGCTCCCCATCGTCGAGTTTCGGGCCCCGTTCTCTATAACGTCGGTCGAACTGGCGGAAGCCGAGCGCGGCGCCCGCGACCTCGATCTCTCTGCCGTTATCGGTGCCAGCCGATCAGCGGCCTTGGCCGAGGACGCAGCGATCTTTCACGGCTACGGGGCCGGCGGCATCTCCGGGATCGTCCCGTCGTCGCCGCACGAGGCGGTTACCATAGGCGACGATTACGCCCACTACCCCCAGCATGTGGCCAAGGCGGTTGCGCTGCTGCGCGACGCTGGCGTCGCCGGACCCTATGCGATAGCGATGGGACCACGGTGTTTCACGGGTGTCACAGAGACGACCGAACACGGCGGATATCCCGTATTCGAACATCTACGCAACATCCTTGGAGGCGACGTCATTTGGGCGCCCGCCGTGGACGGTGCCGTAATCGTGAGTCAACGAGGCGGGGACTTCGAGATGACCGTAGGACAGGACTTCTCGATCGGCTTCTCCAGGGCCGACGCCGATGACGTGCACCTCTACATCGAAGAGAGCCTCGCATTCCGCATCAACACACCGGAGGCGGCCATCCACCTGGCCCACAAATGAAATTACGGCCTCGAGGCCCCGGTTCTAATCGGGACGGTCCTGGGACAATCTGAAACAGAATCGGCACGTTGACGGCGAAAGCCGGCAGCCCAATCAAACTGGTGGCCTTCACCATAATTGGGGTGTTGTCAGGCGGGCGCTCTGGTTCCCGGATGGCTGTGGGAGGCTGTCGGGGTCGTGACCGATGCTGTGACGAATGAGGTGAAGACCACCGGAGCTGCTGCCACGGTCCGTAACCCGGATGTCATCGGCGCCTCCTCGGCCTTGGCTGCCGCCGCCGCGCTGGGCCTGCCAGCACTGGCCGGCCTGCTGGTCGGCACAGACGATGGGCTGTGCCTAGTCGACGCCGACCGGCGTTACGTCTATGCCAACCCGGCGGCATGTCAGATGTTCGGCCATCCGCTCGAGCAGTTGCGGGGCCGGGACTTTCTGGACACCTTCCCGTCCCGAGAGCACGCCACCTTGGTCGCCCACCTCCCCCAGACGGTTGGTGGTACGGCCGCCCGGTTCACTTCTGTGCTGTACGGCGCCGACGGCTCAGAGCGCGAGATGGTCTGCTTGATGTTCGCCATCGACATCGACGGGAGCCCCCACGGTGTGGCCATACTCCAAGACATCACCGGCCCCCGGGCGGCCGCCCGCACCGCGGTGGCCCTGTCCCAAACCACCGCCCAACTGGTCGGAACGGGGCCGACCGGCGAGATCCTGGCTGGCCTAGCCCGCCACGCCGTCGAGGGGACGCGGGCCATGGTGTGCGGGATCGCCGTGGTGAGCGACGATCACAAGATCGTCTCGGTGGGCGCCTACAGCAGCCCGGAGAACGGATTGCCGCCGGGCAGCGGCAAGACACGATCTGCCGCCTGGGACACCTTCGCGGGCGTTACCGGCGAGGAGGTCGTCGAGGCCACCTACTTCGAAGGTTGCGCCTCCGTCGCCGGCACTCTCATCGACCTCTTGTTCGTGGCCATATCGGTGTCCCCCCACAACGACGTCGGCAAACGCGCCCCGCTCACGTTCCAGGTCCAGGCCGCCGTCGCATTCACGACCCTGCTGAACGCACTAGTCGTCGCGCTAGTCGCCGTCCTCCCCGGCAACGACCTCGGCTCCGCCAGCGTGTTCCTGGCCTGCACCGGAATCAGCTCGACCATCGGCATGGCTGGACTCACACAACGAAACTGGCCCGGAGCCCGCCACCTGTGGGGCCTCGCCATCATCCCCGCGCTCGGAGCCCTATATATCATCCAGCTCCTCAACGGAATCGACATGTTGCTCAATCCGACAGATACAGGCACCGTCCACCTCCAGGCCCTACTGATCATCGTGTTCTTCATGATCGCCATCGCCCGTGCCTGGCAGATGATCGGCGCCCGCGACACGCGCCTGGCCGCGATGGTAGGAGACCTCCTACGCGAACGAACCACCACCATCGACCACCTCGTCGGTAACCGGTCCGTGGCGGACGGTTCGGACGCCATCCTCGGGGCCTCTCGGCAAACGTCGAGCGATAAGCGTGCGACAACGGATCAAGTTTTCGAGAGAAGTCGGGTGAGGCCTAACCCGTACGGGCCTGTCGCCTGAAGACTCCTCCGGTCGTGGGTGGTCAGGCAGCAGCTACCGGGTGGGACGTGTCGTAGCCGCCCTTTCCGTCAGGCCCGCCGGTCGTGCCGTTGCCCAGCTCCCCGTTAGCGTTGTATCCCCAGCAGTCCACACGGCCGGACGACAGTTGCGCACAATAGCCGCCGTCAATGTTGTTGCTGCTGGACACAGAGACCGCGTCGC
Source organism: Acidimicrobiaceae bacterium (assembly GCA_003156795.1). Taxonomy (GTDB): domain Bacteria; phylum Actinomycetota; class Acidimicrobiia; order Acidimicrobiales; family Palsa-688; genus PALSA-688. The sequence continues at coordinate 597 of PMHU01000182.1, read as the reverse complement.
TAAGGCTCGTTACGGCCTGGGGAGTGCCGGTTCCGTCAGGGCCGCCGGTCGTCCCGTTGCCCAATTCCCCGTAGTAGTTGTATCCCCAGCAGTCGACGGCGCCGGTCGAAAGCACCGCACAAAAGCCGTAGTTACCGTTGCTGCTCACCGAAACGGCGTCGCTTAGGCCCGTTACAGCCTGGGGCGTGTCGTAGCCGTAGTCTCCGTCTGGCCCGCCGGTCGTCCCGTTGCCNNCCCGCCGGTCGTCCCGTTGCCCAGCTCCCCCTCGGCATTCAAGCCCCAACAGTCCACAGCGCCAGTCGAAAGCACCGCACAAAAGCTGCCGATAAAGTCACTGCTCACCGAGACCGCGTCGCTAAGGCCCGTGACAGCCCGGGGCTTGTCGTCCCCATCCTCTCCGTCAGGCCCGCCGGTCCTGCCGTCACCCAACTCCCCCGCGTAGTTATCTCCCCAACAGTCCACACCGCCCGTCGACAGCAGCGCGCAAAAGCTGTCGTCCGTTTCGCTACTCACCGAGACCGCGTCGCTAAGGCCCGTTACGGCCTGGGGAGTGTCGTAGCCGTCCTCTCCGTCGGGCCCGCCGGTCGTCCCGTTGCC
>PMHU01000107.1:15387-19161 GCA_003156795.1 Acidimicrobiaceae bacterium | reverse complement strand
GTCGGGCGCCTCGCCGGTGACCATGGCGGCAATGAGGGCGGACTTGTGGACCGCGAACGCATCGGGATCCGTGAGGGCCAGGGTGGCCGTCTCGTCGAAGTAGCACAAGTGGCTGACGCTGTCGCGCACGTCCCAGCCGATCGCCGGCGTCGGCGTGACCCACCCGTCGTCGGTGAGGTCGGCGACTATCGCGTCCACGGCGTCGTGTTCCGAGGCCAGGTCCGAGCAGAGTTCCTCGATCGTCGGCACGGCGCGCCCCTCAAGCGGTGAAGCCGTCGAGGCGGGCAAGGATTTGGAGCATCACTTCGTCGGCGCCCCCGCCGATGGACAAGAGGCGACTGTCTCTGAAATACCGGGACACCCAAGTCTCCTCCATGTAACCCACCCCTCCATGGAACTGGAGACACCAGTCTGCGATCTCCCTTTGCAAGCGACCGGCCTTGAGCTTGGCGATGGTCGCGAACCGGGTGGTGTCGTCGCCGCGGAGGTAGGCGTCGGCGCACGCGTAGTTGTAATGGCGCAACAGGTCGACTTCGGCCGACAGCTCGGCCAATCGGAACTGGATGTACTGGTTGGCGAGCAGCGGCTGGCCGAAGGCCTGGCGTTCGCGCAAGTAATCGGCCGTCCGCCGAAGGGCGCCGTCCATCGAACCGGCGGCGCTGTAAGCCGCGATCATGCGCTCGTTTTGGAATTGAGTCATCTGTTGTTGGAAGCCGCGGCCTGCGTCGCCGATGGTGTTGGAAAGCGGGACCCGGGCGTCGACGAACGAGAGCTCCGCGGTGTCGGAGCAACGATTGCCGAGCTTGTCGAGCTTGCGGCTCACCGAGAACCCCTCAGTGTCGGTGGGGAAGAGGATCTGCGACATTCCTCGGTGGCCGCCCTCGTCCGAAGTCCGGACGAGTAGGCAGAGCCAGTCCGCTTGCGTGCCGTTGGTGATGTAGAGCTTNNACCCACTCGTCGCCGTCCCGCACGGCCCGGGACCGCAGGCCGGCCACGTCCGATCCGGCGTCGGGCTCTGTCACTGCGATGGAAGCGACCATCTCGCCCCGCAGCGCGGGGGCCAAGTACCGCTGCTTGAGCTCGTGGCTGCCGAATCGATGGAGCGACGGGGTGGCCATGTCGGTCTGCACGGTGATGGCCATGGCCACGCCGGCGCAGCCCATGCGCCCGAGTTCTTCTCCGAGAATGACGGTGTAGGAGTGGTCGGCTCCCTGGCCCCCGTAGGCCGGGTCGTACTCGAGCCCGAAGAAACCGGCCGAGCCCAGAGCCTTGAAGACCGTGTGGGCCGGGAAGGTCGCCGCTTCCTCCCACTCGTCGACGTGGGGGACCACCTCTCGGGCCAGCACCCCGCGTACCGACTGCCGAAAGGCCTCGTGGTCCTCGGTGAAGAGCATTTTCCCCCTTGCAGAAGTCGAACGTGACGTCAGATTCAGGTAGGGTCAAGCTACCGGTGCAGGAGTGACGGCGCAAGAGCGGCCAGGGAGGGATGAAGGTCGTGGATTTCGAGATGCCGAACGATGACGACCCCCGCCGTCAGGCTGTGCGCGCCTGGCTGGCCGCCCACCCGAGTCCGTCGGGACGAAGGCTCGCCGAAGCGGGTTGGGTCGTTCCCCACTGGCCGAAGCCGTACGGTCTCGACGCCGACCCCGTCCATCAGATCATCATCGACGAGGAGTTTGCCAAGGCGGGAGTCGCTCGCCCGTCGAACCCGATCGGGATCGGCTGGGCCGCCCCGACGATCCTCATGGCGGGGACCGAGGCTCACAAGGACCGCTACTTGTGGCCGGCGTTATCGGGCGAGGAGTTCTGGTGCCAGCTCTTCAGCGAGCCCGACGCCGGTTCGGACCTGGCCTCGCTGTCGACACGCGCCGTGCGCGATGGGGAGGAGTGGGTGCTCAACGGGTCCAAGATCTGGACCAGCGGCGCCCACCTGGCTCAGTTCGGAATCCTGCTGGCCCGCACCAATCCCGACGCTCCAAAACGAAAAGGGATCTCGTACTTCATATGCCCGATGCACGCCCCCGGCATCACCATGGCGCCGATCGTCGACATGACCGGAGCTCACTCCTTTAACCAGGTATTTTTCGACGACGCCCGGATCCCAGCGGATTGCCTGGTCGGCGACGTCAACGACGGCTGGAGATTGGCCAAAGCGACCCTTGCCAACGAGCGGGTGTCGCTGTCGAGCGGCGGCGTGCTCTGGGGGAGCGGACCGTCGGCCGCGGACCTGATCGAGGTGGTGCGAAACGGCGGCGCCGGGGCGGCCGTACGAGCCGACCCGGTGATCCGCCAGGAGCTGGCCCGGACGTGGATCGAGGGAGAGGTGCTGCGGCTAATCCAGTTGCGTGCCCTGTCGGCTCGACTGTCGGGGCGCACGCCGGGACCCGAAGCTTCGGTTCAGAAGCTCATGGCCGACGAGCACGGCCAGCGGGTGATGGCCCTGGCCAAGCAGCTGGCCGGGCCGGGGGGCATGCTGGACGGCTCGGGCCCAGTCGGAAAGTTGCCCCCTCGACGCCGCGGCGGGGCGACCGAGATCAAGTTCGCCGAAGGCCTGGTGCCCGGAGTCGAACGGGTGTGGCACTACGGCTACCTCTTTGCCCCGGCCCTCACCATCGGGGGCGGGACCTGGGCGGTGCAGCGCAACATCATCGCCGAGTGGGTCCTGGGCCTGCCCCGTGACCCCTGACGCCTCCGCCCCGCCGGCGCCGCCCGCCACCGCCCGTGGCCAGCGGACCCGGGCCGCGCTGGTCCAAGCCGCGGCGGTGGTGTTCGAGCGGGACGGCTTTCTGGACGCCCGGATAGTCGACATTGCGGTTGAGGCCGACGTTTCGACGGGGACGTTCTACACGTACTTCGACTCCAAAGAGGCGATCTTCGTCGAAGTCGTCGACGAGCTGATCGACGAGCTGTACCAACAGTCGCACGTCGGCGACATGGCCGGTCCCGATCCCGTAGCTCGCATCGCGGCCGCCAACCGGCTCTACATTGAGTCCTTCGCCCGCCACGCCGCGCTGTACGCCGTGGTCGTGCAAGTCGCGTCGTTCAACTCCGATTTCCGGAAGCGGCGCCAGGCGTCGCGCTTGGCTTTCGTCGATCGGGCCACGCGAGGCTTGCGTCACCTCCAAGAGACGGGTCAGGCCGACCGAACGCTGGACGCCGATCTGACCGCAGCGATGCTGTGCGGGATGGTCGAGAACTTCGCCGAGGTTCGCCACCTGCTGGGACAGCAATTCGACGACGACAACGCCGTGGCCGCCATGACCGATATCTGGGCCCGGGCCATCGGGCTCCGCTAGCAGGCCTCGACCCGCCATTCGAGTAACCGGCGCCCCAGCGGTGGGCGTTGCCGCTAGGTTCCTCTCATGTGCCGCAACATCACCACGCTTAGGGGGTTGCAACCGGAGGCCACCCCGGAGGAGGTCGAAGCCGCGGCCCGCCAGTACGTGCGCAAAGTGAGCGGGGTTCAGGCCGTGACGCCGGCGACCGGCCCGGCCTTCGAGCGTGCCGTTCAGCTGGTAACCGCCGCCACGACCGAGCTGCTGGCCGGGTTGCCCGCCCGGCGCCAGCCGCCGCCGACCCTTCCCCCACTCCGGCGGATCGCGGCCCGGCGCTAAAGGCTCCTAAGAGCCCTCGGGGACAACCAGGATCTTGCAGTGCTGCTCGGGATTGGCGAGGGCATCGAACGCTCCGGGTATGTCGGCTATGCCTACGTCACCTGTCACCAACGGGGTAACGTCGATCTGACCCTCCGCGATGGAGCGCAAGCTGGTGGCG
>PMHU01000107.1:0-15322 GCA_003156795.1 Acidimicrobiaceae bacterium | reverse complement strand
ACACGACCAACGGTCGACCTCGACCCGCTCCCGCCCACGCTTCGAACGCGGGCGTGGTCGCCGGATCGACTGCGACGTGAGCGCCCATGGTCTCAGCCAGCCGACGCCGGGTAGCCGAGAAGTCGGTAGCCACTATCGGCTCGATTCCCTTGAGGGAGAGCGCCGCGATCACGGCCAGTCCGATCGGCCCGCACCCAAGCACCAGGGCGCCGTGTTGTAAGTCGATGCCCGATCGGTTAACGGCGTGCAGACCGACCGCCATCGGCTCGGTGAGGGCGGCGCGCCTGGCATCGAGACCGTTCGGTACTTCGAGGAGCATCGGGGCGGACAGGAGCATGCGATCGCTGTAGCCGCCGGGCAGGTCATTGCTGTAGGAAAGGTCACGAACCCCGTCGGCGCCCAGCATCACGGGTACCGACGTGACGAGCGTTCCTGGTGCGGGGCCGATCGTGTCCGGGCCGATCTCGAGCACGACCGCTGAGAATTCGTGGCCCATGAACACGTCGCGGCTCAGGTCCGGCGGGCCTGCCCCGATCTGAGGCAGGCCTTCCAAGTCGGCGACCAGTCCCAGCATGGTCGCCCCGTGCTTGACGAAATGCAGGTCCGATCCGCAAATCCCGCAAGCCTTGACTTGGACCAGGGCTTGGCCGAACCCGGGAACGGGCTCGTCGACGTCGTCCCGGATGACCACCGCACCGTCGCGCATCACTGCAGATCGCATCAGCCGACCCCCTTGCCTAATTGATCCTGTCTGGGTTAGAGCGAGCGCCCTAAGCGAGGTTAGGGCTCGCCCTTGGGGCCCTGGGGCGCGGCGCCCGGAGCCCGGCCGTGCGATGATTCTCCGGACTCGACACGCGATCCGGGGAGGGTCATGACATGCAGGGCCTGATGCAAGACGTTCCGCTGACCCTCGACCGAATCTTCGGTCGGGCTGAGAGCCTGTGGTCGACGAAGCGTCTGTCGACCGCGACGCCGTCGGGGGTGGCTCGGACCACCTACGGGGAATGGGCGGCTCGGACCCGACGGCTCGGGGGCGTGCTCGACGACCTGGGCATCTCGGCCGACGGTCGGGTCGCCACCTTCGCGTGGAACTCGTCGCGCCATCTAGAGCTGTACTTCGCGGCTCCGTGCACCGGAAGGGTTCTGCACACCCTCAACATCAGGCTGTTCGCAGAACAAGTCACGTACATCGTCAATCACGCCGAGGACGAGGTGATCTTCGTCGATCGAAGCTTGCTGCCGATCCTCTGGCCGCTGATCGACGACTGCAAGACCGTGCGGCACGTGGTGGTCATGGACGACACACAAGGCAAGCCGGACGTACCCCCCCTTCCAACCGACTCGCGCATCGCGGACTATGAGGAACTGCTGGCTGCGGCCGCCCCGCATCCGTTCGGCGTCGTCACTGACGAATATCGGGCCGCGTCCATGTGCTACACCAGCGGCACCACCGGGGACCCCAAAGGAGTCGTCTACTCGCACCGATCAGTGGTCCTGCACTCGATGGCCGCCGCGCTCAGCGACGTGTTGGGAATCAGAGAAGCGGACGTGATCCTGCCCGTCGTTCCCATGTTCCACGCCAACGCGTGGGGCCTGTGCCAGGCGGCCGTGATGGCTGGCGCGGAGATGGTTCTCCCCGGCGCCGATCTCACGCCGCCAGGGATCTGCAAGCTCATCCTGGGCGAAGGGATCACGGTGGCCGCCGGAGTGCCCACCATCTGGATGGGAGTGCGACCGCTCCTCGCCGGGCAGCCTCATCGCCTACGCACCCTCATTTGCGGCGGGTCGGCCGTGCCCAAGGCCTTGTCGGAGGCGTTCCGGCACGAAGTCGGACTCCCCATCCTGCAGGCCTGGGGGATGACCGAGACCAGCCCCATCGCCACCGTCTGTGCGGTTAGGAGCGAACGGGCGTCCGCCAGCGAGGACGAGCTGGCGGACCTGCGGGCTACTCAGGGCCTTCCCGCCCCCTTGGTCGATCTACGAATCACCGAGCCGGACACCGGCGAAGCGCTGCCCTGGGATGGCGAGACCAGCGGCGAAGTGCAAGTGCGGGGCCCCTGGATCGCGCGGCAGTATTACAACGACGAGCGCGGGGCAGCGTCGTTTACCAGCGACGGCTGGTTGGCCACCGGAGACGTGGCCGTGGTCAGCCCGGATGGCTACGTCCGCTTGGTGGACCGGACCAAGGACTTGATCAAATCCGGAGGTGAGTGGATCTCGTCTGTGGAGCTCGAGAACCATCTCATGGCCCATCCCGACATCGTCGAAGCGGCGGTGATCGCCGTCCCCTCCGACCGCTGGATGGAGCGTCCCCTGGCGTGCGTAGTGGTCAAGCCGGGCGCGTCCATGACTTCGGAGGAGGTCATCGGATGGCTCGAACCCCTCGTGGCCAAGTGGTGGTTGCCTGAAGCGGTGGAGTTCATCGACGAGGTACCGAAGACGTCAGTCGGCAAGTTTTCCAAGAAGGACTTGCGCGACCGGTTCTCGGACCGCCGGGTGCCGTAACTTCGCCTCAGGACTGGCCCGCCACCCAAGCCTCGGGCACGCCGGGAGCCGGCACCTCTACCAACGGGCCTCGCGTGGAGGAGCCCAACACCCACAGGGTGCTTTGGTTGGTTGTGCCAAAGAAGGCAGGGCAGAGGATGTCGCGCTCATCGGGAGACCAGACGCAAGTGAGGAAGCTGTCGCCCCGATCGGGTGCCGTCCGCACGAAGACTCGGCCGCCGACCTTCCAGACGGCGATCTCCCCGCCTTTCTCACCAAACATGTAGTACGCGAGTGACTTGCCGTCCGGCGACCAAGCTGGCTGCGTTTCCTGCACCGGTCCGAGGGCCGGCTGATCGACCCCTAGGACGCGTCCGCCTCGATCGAGGACCACAATTCCGGCGTCGCTGTTGCCGGCGTCCAGTGGGTTGACGACCACTGCGATCTTGTTGCCGGTCGGATCAGGAAAGACGGCCAGGCTGGTCGGCTGGTCTGCGGCCTGGTGAAGGTCGGCGTCGAGTTGGGCGGCCGTGGCCAGCAAGAGTGGAGGCTCGTCAGCACGGACCAGCTCGATCCGGACGTCGGCGCCGGCTCCCGTCCCGGCTCCTGGGGGTTGCGGTAGCTCCGCAACCGACACGAATGCGCCTAGAGATTGAGGGTCACCTGCCGCGTCGGCGGCGGCGCCGAGAGCGATCACTCGATGGGTGGCGAGGGAGACGACCGAAACCTGCCCGCTGACCGGCGAATCCGGACCTGGGGTCAGGATCACGAGGGCCTGGTCGTCATCTGCGAACGCATCGGCTTGGGCCGTGGCGCCGGCCGGGAAAAGGGCGGGCGCGGCCGTCCGATCCAGCTTCCAGCCGAGGACCGAGATCACGTCGCCCTGGCTGGTGGCCAGGTAGCGGCCGTCGAGCGACGGCGTGAGGGTGGTGGGTTCAGCCGGTCCATTAGTCCCCAGACTGGGTAGAGCCACCGGATGGGACCCATCGGGGCGAGTGAGCACGACGGTTCCGTTGGGCGCGTTAGAGACGACCTGTCCCTTCAGTTTCAGTCCGGCCAACACCGCGGCGGTGCTGGTACTCCCATGCTTCGCGGCGGCCGTGGCTCCCAGGCCCACGGCGGCTCCCACCACCGCGAGGGTTGCGACCGTCACCGCGGTCCGACGCCGGCGGCCTAGGGGAAGGAATCGGGCCACGGGACCGTCGACCCCGGGGCCCTCGACCCCGGGGAGTCCTGGCCGGTGGTCGGGCTCACCGTAGGCCGGCACATCTTCGACGGTGTCTTGCTCTGGCTTTGGTGGTGGCTCCATCGGCTGCGGCGCGTCCGGCGCGTTCGGCGCGTTCGGCGCGCCATCCTCACGGTCGTCGGAGGCCTGGGGAGGAATGGCCTGGGCGTCGTTTGTGCTCTTGCGGCACGACGGGCACCGAGCGGCGAAGTCCGAGACGACGGCGCCGCAGCCACCACAACGCAACACGTGGCAAAGGTACGCCCGTCGTGCCGACAGATGGCCCCGAGGCCAAAGATTCCGCGCTCTAACGATATATCGTGTTATAGTTGCGACATGACACGATACGAAGATCCAATGGGCAAGGGTGGCCGCGGTCACCGAGGGCGTGGGCGCTGGACGGAAGGAGCCGAGTTCGGACCCCCGTGGGCCGGTTCGCCGTGGGCCGGGCCGCCCAGAGGTGGCGGTCGACGGATGCGACGCGGGGACATCCGGGTGGCGCTCCTGCGCGCTCTACAGGCCGGCCCCGCCCACGGCTACGAAGTAATCGGACGCCTCGAGGAGGGCAGCGGCGGACTGTGGCGACCGAGCGCCGGGTCGGTCTATCCGACATTGCAGCTGCTCGAGGAGCAAGGTCTGCTCAGCTCCCACGAGGACGCCGGCAAGCGGATCTACGAGCTCACCGACACCGGACGAGCCGAGGCCGCATCGGGTGCCGGGTCCGAGCGCGACTTTCCTTGGGACAGCGAAGAGGGTCTCAACGGCCACAAGTCGCTGCGTGGCGCACTGGCGCAACTGGTCCTGGCTACCAAGCAGGTCCAGGTCGCGGGTGAACCCGAGTTGGTCGAACGCGCCGCGGCCATCGTCAAGGAAGCTCGACAGAAGCTGTACCAGCTCCTGGCCGAGTCCTGATCGCAGGGCGCCGCGGCGTCTGCGTTGGGGTGGAGGCGGGGTGCTCGAATTTGGCTAACGCGCCACCCGGCTTGGCGTCGGCCGACCCGTTGTCGCGTTACCTGCGATAGCCGAAGGTAACGCGACAGCGACTCGAGTTCGCGTGTTTGCACTGTCGCGTTAGCGTGATTCGAGCACCTCCAGCAGGCCTGACTTGCGTCACGCCCGGGTGGTCCCCGAGGCTGAAGGAGTCGAGCCGGCTATAACACGACCGCAACAACTGAGGGGGACCGATGGACGACTTGCTCGCCATGTACGCCGGGATTCAACCGGACAAGACCGCCGTCATAGACGACCGTCCCGGGGAGCCGGTCGTGGCGTGGACCTTCGCCGAGCTCGACCGGAGGGCCAACCAGATCGGTCACTTCCTGCTCGGTCTCGGTGTCGACCCGTCCACCAAGGTGGTGTGGTGCGGCCAGAACTCCGCCGCCCTCCTTGGTGTGGTCCACGGACTTCGAAAGTTGGGCGCCGTCGGAGTACCGCTCAACTACCGCCTCACCCCCGAAGAAGCGGCGTACGTAATCGACAACTGCGACGCCAAGGTCGTGTACGTGGACGCCGAGTACGAGGCTCTCATCACCCAAATTCGCGACCAGCTACCAAAGGTGACCGAAGTCTGCGTCTTCGACGGTGATGGAGAGCTCGAGCGCCGGATCGCGACCTTCCCAACCGAGCCACCCGTCGTCGGAGAAACATCTGCCCCAGACCTCGGGGCCACCATGATCTACACGTCGGGTACCACCGGCAAACCCAAAGGGGCCGTTCGCAGCTCGGCCATCGATCCCGCAGTCGCGGGGGGCCTGCTGCGGCTGATCGGATATGTGCCCGATGACGTGTACTTGACGACCGGTCCTTTGTACCACTCCGGACCGGGCGGATTCGCGGGCTTGGCCCACGCGCTCGGGAACACCGTCGTCGTTCAGCACAAGTTCGACGCCGAGGACTGGCTCCGGTTGGTCGAGACCTACAAGGTGACGACGACGTTTACCGCACCCACGCCGATCCGGATGGTCTGCAGCCTCCCAGACGAGGTCAAGGCCCGCTACGACCGGTCGAGCATGCGGCGCCTGATCGCCAACGCGGCGCCGTGGACGCTCAACCTGAAGAAGATGTACTTGGCGGACTTCCCGACCGACTCGCTGTGGGAGGTGTACGGCTCCACCGAACTGGGCGTGGATACCGTGCTCAAGCCGGATGACCATCTCCGCAAGCCCGGATCCTGTGGCCAGGTCGCCCCAGGGATCGAGATCAAGTTGTTTGACGCCGATGGCGTCGAGGTCACGGAGCCCAACAAGGCGGGGGAACTGTTCGTGCGCTCGGCTTCCACGTTTAGCGCCTACTACAAGGCCGAGGAGAAATATGAAGCCGCCACCCGGGGCGACTTTCACACCGTCGGCGACATCGCCTACTTCGACGAGGAAGGCTTCTTTTACATCGCCGACCGCAAGAACGACATGATCATCAGCGGCGGCATGAACATCTACCCGGCCGAGATCGAAGCGGCCCTCGACGCCTGCCCCGACATATACGAGGTGGCGATCTTCGGGATCCCCGATGACCAGTGGGGGGAGAGCGTACACGCCGCAGTGGTCCCGTCGCGGGAAGGGGTCACGGTCGACGAGATCATGTCCTTTGCCCGGCAGCACCTCGCCGGGTACAAAGTGCCTCGATCAGTGAACTTCCTCGACGAGTTACCCAAGACCGGTTCGGGCAAGGTACTCAAACGACAGCTGCGGGAGCCGTTCTGGGCGAGCGCGCCGTAGCGCGCCTACCGAGTCGGCTGGGCTGAGGCCGCTTCCATCAGCCCGGCCCGGATGATGGCGGAGATGGTCCGAACGAGCTGGTCGCGGTCCGGCTTCTTGGTAGGCAGCCAAGACTCGACGACGCCGAACACGAAGCCGAACACGCCGTCGGTGAGGATCGACAGTTCGTCCTTCGGCAGCTCCGGAGCGAGGTAGCTGACGACGAGGGCGACGCGTTCGTGGACGACTCTGACCAGCGCGTTGTCGAGGAAGCCGCGGTCGCTGGTGCGGATGCTGCGGACGAAGAACCCGTACAGCTGAGGCTCGTCCTCGATGAGCGAGATCAGAGCTGCGACTATGGCTCCGATGACGCTGTCGGCGTCAAAAGCGCCGGTAGAGGCGAGGCTGGAGATCACAGTTCGCTCGACGTCGTCCGCCAGTACCAAAGCGATGGCGTCTACGACCCCGAGCTTGCCTCCGAATTCCGAGTAGAGGACGGGCTTGCTCACCCCGGCCGCGTCGGCCATGTCTTCGATGGACACGTCGGGTCCGTACGCCCTGACCGCTTCTATCGCCGCTTCGATCAGTCGGGCGCGGTGGGCGGCGCGCTGCCCGTCTGTCCGCGGGGGCCGGCCCCTGGCGCGTCGGGGTCCACCTTCGACCTCGAAGCTCCTAGATGGGCGGACCACGGACACGCTCAACGTTGGCACATCGACGGGGTCGGCACCGGACCTTCGACGGGTTGGACCGTTCAGGAGGCTCGGCGGGGATTGGTAGTCACGTAGGGGCCGAGCCGCTCGCGCCATTCGACTACGAGGGCGTCGGTGTCCATGTGGCGGGGGTGGTAGCCGGGGCGGACGTAGCCGAGTATGGCGAGCGCGCTTCGCCCGCTGACCATCTGTTGCTTGCGCCGATTGCGCACGTGGCGTCGCAACGCGGAAAAACCGAGGTGGCGGCGGTCGGCAACGACCCCTCTGACGTACCCGCGTGCGAGCGCGGTTCCAAAGCCGCCCGCCGCCAGAAGCAATCCGAGCACCCGGAGGGCGTAGCTTCCGTCGACCTCCTTGAGTAGGTCGAAGGCTACGTCTTTGTGCTCCAGCTCCTCGAGCGCGTGCCACGTTATGAGGAGCCGCGCGTCGGGCGCGGGGAACAAGGTTTCCCGGGTCTGCTCGTCGCCGAGGACCGTCCGCGCCAGCACGGTGGTGAAGTGTTCTGAAGCGGCGGTGATCGCCAGCTGGACCGGCTTCGGAAGCTTCTGCAACCGGGTCGCCGCCACCAAAATATCCCGGTCCAGGTCTTCGGTCGGGTAACCGAGAGCGGAGAGCCTGGCGTTGAGAGCCCGGTGTTCCCTGCCGTGCATGGCTTCCTGCCCGATGAAGCCCTTCACCCTCGCTTTCAAGACGGGGTCGCTTTCCACCCGGGATCGATAGTTGCGGACCGACTCGACGAAGAAGTCTTCGCCGTTGGGGAAAGCGGCGGACAGGGCCGCGAGCAAATGGCTGAACAGCGGGTCTCCCGGCACCATCCACCGGTCCAGGTCGGCGTTGGCGAGATCGACCTTCGGTCGGCGTATCGGTATCCCGGTGGGGCGATCCGTCGCGGCGATGGCGGTGGCGGTCATGAGTTAGCTGCACCTCCGGTCTTGGGCGCCTCTCCGATGGCCTCTGGCGCCTGGTCCCAGTCGCCGACTCTACCAGGATGGGATCATATTTACTACATAGAGTAGGAAAAGAGTAACCTCGGCGTCGACCCCAATGGAGCGTGGCCTAGTGGTAGTGAGGACTATGGACTGGGCGGTCGGAGCGAGATCAGGTACCTACGGTAGCCTTACTACCCGGTGCTCAATTCCCCGATGCCGGTCGAGCACAGGGTCGGATAACTCCCATCTCCAGAGCAGATACTAAAAGTATGATGAAACTGGTTGCGAGATGGACGGAAATAGGGTAATACTGGTTACAGCGCTTCGGCCGGTATCCCCCACTGGACCGGAAGCCTTATGCGAAGGGCCTGGCAATCCCCCCCTGCCGGGCCCTTCGTCGCGTCTGCCCGGCGCTCGTCTGCGCCTGGCTGGTTCGAAGCGCGAGGATCGTGCTCGTGACCACTCCATCGGGTCGGCAGATACGCCTGACCCGCCCGGATCAAGAGCTGATGATCGTGGAGGTCGGCGGCGGAATCCGAACCTATGCCGTCCACGGCATTTCGGTTATCGACGGATACGACGACGTCGAGATGTGCTCGGCCGGGCGCGGCCAGCTTCTGGCGCCGTGGCCCAACCGGCTCGGTGACGGGTGCTTCGAGTGGGAAGGGCTTCGCCACCAGACGCCCCTGTCGGAGCCCGAGAGTCACAACGCCATCCACGGTTTGGTGCGCTGGGTGGCGTGGTCGGTGAGCTCGATTGGCGAGGCCGAAGCCCAACTCACCTACCGGCTACACCCGCAGCCGGGCTGGCCGTGGACGCTGGACCTGGCGGTGAGCTACGCCCTGGTCGACCGAGGGCTCGAAGTCCGAACGGCCGTCGCTAACGCGAGCGAGCCCGAGCTGGCGAGTTGCCCATTCGGGATCGGCTGGCACCCATACCTCGCCGCGTTCGGCGGTCTCGTTGACGACGTCGTTTTGACGATTCCCGCAGGCGAGGCCTACCGATCTGACGAACGTGGCCTTCCCATCGGAAAGTACGCGGTCGAGGGAACCGACGTCGATTTCCGAACCGGCCGCCCGGTTGGAGGCGCCCATCTCGACACTGCCTTCACCGCGTTGCGGCCCGGCCCCGACGGCCGCACAGTCATCGAGTTGTCATCGGTCGACGGTAATCAGGGCGCGATCGACGGGCGGGGCGTAAGGCTCTGGATGGACAGCGGCTACACCCATCTGATGGTCTACTCGGGCGACACCTTGGGAGACCCGAGGCGACGTCGCCGGGGTCTGGCGATCGAGCCCATGACGTGCGCGCCCGACATGTTGCGCAGCGGCGATGGCCGCCGCGTCCTCGAATCCGGAGAGAGCTTCGAAGCCGCGTGGGGGTTAGAGCCCTTCAGTTTGATGTAGCGCTTGCCGACTCCAGTGATATGGGATCGGTACCACCACAGCTGCTTCTCAAAGAGGCTTTCCCGATCCCTGATCTGGGCGAAGTCGCAGTGGGTATGGGCGTCGGCGGTCAGTATCTGGTCATGGAAATGGCCGGAAGCGCCGGGCCCTGTTGGGTCTGCGCCCCGGTCTCGAATCGAGCCCTGGACTGCGTTCGTACCGGCCAGGCCTCGCCCTGGGCGGTGCTGCATCACAGCTCCACCGGCACGGTCGACATCTACCGGACCCTCCGGGATGGCTCGGTACGCGAGTCGGTCGTGTTGTGCGCCGCCCTTCCAGTCGGGCGATCGGTGCTCGCGGCCGCCTAGCCTTGAGGACGAGCGCTCAGGCCGCGATGGCGCCCAGGCGGGTGCCGAGGAACTCGAGCACCTGATCCAAGGCGGCCCGCGTCGGAGTCCCTTCGCTGTCCTCCAAGTGCTCGGTCAGGACCGAGTGGGCCACCCGCGGGTGACCGTGCGGGTTGCCGGGCTTCGAATCCAGTTCGACGGCGATGAACCTGTCGCCCAGCTTCTGGCGCAGCAACTCGAACCGCTCGGCCGGGACGAAACGGTCGCCGGTAAAGCGCAGGCCGAGGACGCACAGGCCCTCGTCCGCCCGGGCTTGGATCTTGGTCCAGTCCTCAGGGGATATCTGGATGTCTGATTTCCGGGACTTCGTCACCCCGAACGGGAGGGAAGGCTGGCTGAGAACCGGGGCCACTACCGTCTCGTCGACGGTCATGGCCAATCCGAAGCCGCCGGTGTAACACATCCCGACCACCCCGACGCCGGGGCCGCCGCAACGCTTGTGCTCGGCCGATGCCAGCGCCCGCAGCCACGCAATTACCGGTGTCGACCGGCCCAGCGCCATCCCCGAGAACTCCCGCGAGATGCACACGCTGGCCAAAGACTGCATGGCGTAGACGGCTGTCGGCGGCCGGCCCGGNNCCGGCGTGCCGAAGAGGTGGGGCATGACTACCGTGCACCCGAGGTCGGACACCCGCCGGGCGAATGCCGCGACCTTCGGGGTGATGCCGGGTATCTCGGACATGACGATCACGGCCGGCCCGGTTCCCAGCCGGTAGATGTCGTGGGTCGTTCCCCCCGCGCTGAACCCCTCGCGGGCGAAACCTTCAAGAGCATCGGTCATGGGCGCCGACCTTAGGCGCTACCTACGGACTTACCCGTCCCTCGGACGGCCGGTGCCCAGACGGCCGGTCCCAGACGGCTCTGCCTCAACGGGGTGCTCTGCCTCAGTGGGCCGCTTCGAACTGCTCCTCTTCGGTCGAGCCGGTCAGGGCCAGCGTGGAGGACTTGCCTCCTGAGACGGTGGTCATGATGTCGTCGAAGTAGCCGGCGCCGANNCCGACCTCCCGCTGGTGGCGGGTGGCGGTGTAGCCCTCGTCCTCGAGGGCGAACTCCCGCTGCTGCAATTCGACGTAGGCGCTCATGCCCCGCTCCGCATAGCCGCGGGCGAGCGAGAAGGTCGACTCGTTGAGGGCGTGCCAGCCGGCCAGGGTGACGAACTGGAAGGTGTAGCCCATTGACCCCAGCTCCTTCTGGAAGCGGGCGATGGTGGCGTCGTCGAGATGCTTCTTCCAGTTGAACGACGGAGAGCAGTTGTAGGCCAGCATCTTGTCGGGGTATTCGGCCTTGATGCGCTCGGCGTAGATGCGGGCTTCGTCCAAGTCGGGTGTAGAGGTCTCGCACCAGATCAGGTCGGCGTAGGGGGCGTAGGCGAGGCCCCGGGCGACCGCGATGTCCATACCCGATCGCACATAGTAGAAGCCCTCGGGGGACCTCTCGCCGGTGCAGAACTCGACGTCCCTCTCGTCCACGTCGCTCGTGATCAAGGTGGCGCCAAGCGAATCGGTGCGGGCCACGATCAGAGTGGGAACTCCGCAGACGTCCGCCGCCAGGCGGGCCGCGGTGAGCGTGCGGATGTGCTGGGCGGTCGGGATGAGCACCTTGCCCCCCATGTGGCCGCACTTCTTCTCCGAAGACAGCTGATCTTCCCAGTGCACCCCGGCGGCGCCCGCTTCGATCATGCCCTTCATGAGCTCGAACGCGTTGAGGGCGCCGCCGAAGCCGGCTTCAGCGTCGGCGACGATCGGAACCATCCAGTGACGGTGTCCCTCGTCGCTCCCGCCGGATTCAGACCATTCGATCTGATCGGCGCGGCGCAGGGCGTTGTTGATCCGGCGAACGACAGCGGGGACGCTGTTGGCGGCGTACAGGCTCTGATCCGGGTAGACCTGCTCGGAAAGGTTGGCGTCGGCCGCGACCTGCCAACCGGAGAGGTATATGGCCTTCAGCCCGGCCTTGACCATCTCGACGGCCTGGCCGCCGGTCATGGCGCCGAGGGCGTTTATGTAGTCCTCCTGGTGCAGCAGCTCCCACAAGCGCTCGGCCCCCTGGCGGGCCAGGCTGTGCTCCACGTGAATCGACCCGCGGAGCCTGACCACGTCGGCGGCGGAGTAGGGGCGCTCGCTACCGGCCCAGCGGCCGTCATTCGCCCATTGCTGTTCCAGCTCGGCGACGGCGGTATCGAAGGGGGTGGTCATTGTAGGGAAGGTCCTTTCGGGGTTTGATCGGGTTCTAATGGGAACGGACGTCACGAGAGAAGCTCGTAGGCGGGAAGCGTCAGGAATGGGGGAAAGTCGTCGGCCAGGGCGACCTGTTCGAATACCGAGCGGGCATGGGCCAGGACCTCGGCGTCGTATTCACCGCTGTCCGACAAGGACGCGACCGTCTCGTCGAGCAGCTGGCGGACGAGGTCGGCGGTCACCTCGGTCTTGTCCGGTCCAGCGAGGATCACACGATGATGGACCCACTGCCACAGCTGACCTCGGCTGATCTCAGCAGTGGCGGCGTCCTCCATGAGGTCGTCGATGGCGGCCGCCCCGGTTCCCGACAGCCAGGAAGCCAGGTAGCGAAGCCCGACGGAGATGTTGGTATCCAGCCCCGCTCTGGTGACGCTGTCATCGGGTCGGTCGATGGTCAGCAAGCGAGCCGGTCCCACGAAGACCTCGGGTCGTTGTCGATCCAGCTGGTTCGGGCGGTCGCCGAGGATGGCGTCGAACTCGGCCTGGGCGGTCGGCACCAAGTCGGGGTGTGCGACCCACGTGCCGTCAAATCCGTCACCAGCTTCGCGTCGCTTGTCGTCGGTCACTTTGGCCAGAGCGGCCGCGGTCACCTCCGGCTTGCGTCGATTCGGAATGAAGGCGGCCATGCCACCGATGGCGTGGGCGCCTCGCCGGTGGCACGTCTTGACGAGCAGCTCGGTGTAAGCCCGCATGAAAGGGGACGTCATGGTCACGAGCGAACGGTCCGGCAGCACGAAGGCGGCGTCGGTATGAAATCGCTTGGCGATGCTGAAGATGTAGTCCCAGCGCCCCGCGTTTAGCCCGCAAATGTGGTCGCGGAGCTCATAGAGGATCTCGTCCATCTCGAAGGCGGCCGTGATGGTCTCTATAAGGACCGTCGCCCGGATGGACCCCCGGTCGAGGTTGAGGGCGCCCTCGGCGGCGAACATGACGTCATTCCAGAGCCGGGCTTCGAGGTGCCCTTCGAGCTTCGGTAGGTAGAAGTAAGGACCGAAACCCCGCGACAGACTCTCCCGCCCGTTGTGAAACGCGCACAACCCGAAGTCGAACAGGCTGGCCGAGATGCGCTCGCCGTCAACCGTGAAGTGCTTCTCCGAGAGATGCCAGCCCCGGGGGCGGACCACAAGCGTCGCGGTCTCGTCGTTGAGGCGGTAGCTCTTGTCCGGGGTGGTCAGTTCGATGGTGCCTCGGACCGCGTCCTGCAAGTTGACCTGGCCGGTAAGGATGTTGTCCCAAGTGGGAGAGTTGGCGTCCTCGAAATCCGCCATGAAGACCTTGGCCCCTGAGTTGAGGGCGTTGATCATCATTTTGCGGTCGACCGGGCCGGTGATCTCCACCCGCCGGTCGGACAGCGCCTTGGGCGCTTCGGGCACGAGCCACTCGCCGTTGCGGACGTCGATGGTCTCGGAGAGGAAGTCGGGGCGTTCCCCGGAATCGAATCGGGCCTGGCGTTCGGCCCGGGCCGCCAGCAACTCCAGCCGACGGGTCTGGAAGGTGCGGTGCAGCCCGACGATGAACTCCACGGCGCCCGGCGTCAAAACTCGCTCAGCGTCGGGGTGGGCCGTAAAGCTGACGTCGTCGGGCACCCAGCGAGTATGTTAAAAAACGTTCGTCTTGTCGACCTNNAATATCTCAAATGGTTGCGGCCAGTGTCAAGAAGTGAGAAACTTCTGAAGCAGATGACCTCAGAAACACTCGATCCCCTGGTGTTCGGACACCGGCTAAGGCACATGAGGCGCCAAGCCGGCCTCACCCTCGAAGCGCTCGGCGGGCTGGTCGGGCGACCTACCTCGTACCTGTCGCTGTTGGAGAACGGCCACAGGGAGCCCCGACTGTCCACGGTCAGCCAGCTCGCCGCCGCGCTGGGCTGTCGCCCGGCCGACCTTCTGGCGTCGAGCCCGCCCAACCGGCGCGCCGAGCTGGAAGTCGCTCTGGCCCACATGCAGGAAGACCCTCGTTACCAGTCCCTCCAACTGCCTTACTTGCGCCCCAGCGCCCGCCTCGACGACGCTGCGCTCGAGCACGTCGTCGCCTTGTTCGACCGGATCCGCGAGGTGTCGGACGAGGCTCCGTCGGGGCGAACAGACGCAGGAGGAGCGGTATTGGGCGCCCGTCCTTCCAACGCGGCCATGCGCGACGAAATGCGCAAGCGCGACAACTATTTCGAGGAGATCGAGCGGGTGGCGTCGCAGGCCCTCGGCGCCGTGGGCTACGGAGGGCCGGGAGCCGTCTCGGAGCGCAACCTGACCGATGTGGCCGCCTACTTCGGGTTCACGGTCGCTCGGGTCCAGGACCTCCCGCCGTCGACTCGATCGATCAGCGACGTCCGGCACCGGGTGGTGTACGTACCGCAGCGCAACCTGACCGGTGGCACACGGTCGGCTCGGTCGGTGATCGCCCAGACCCTGGGGCATTTCGCTCTAGGTCATAAGGACCCCACCGATTTCGAGGGATACGTACGCCAGAGGGTGGAGGCCAACTATTTCGCAGCAGCCATGTTGGCCCCCGAGCGAGCCGTGGTCCGCGTCCTGGCCGAAGCCAAGGCAAGGGAGGACATCTCCGTGGAGGACCTGGGCGAGATGTTCTACATCTCGTACGAGATGGCGGCCCACCGCCTCACCAATCTCATAACCCATCACTTCGGCCTGCCGGTCCATTTCCAGCGGTCCGACGCTGAAGGGCTTCTGTGGAAGGCCTACGAAAACGACGGGGTACTCCTTCCCTCGGACGTCGACGGCACCATCGAGGGTCAGCGGCTGTGCCGGTGGTGGAGTTCCCGTCAAGCTTTCGAGTCGGAGGACTCCTACTCCCTGCACTACCAGTACACCGAGACCGTATCTGGGACTTTCTGGTGCGCCACCCATATAGGAGTCGAACGCGAACGCGGTGACGCGGTCACGGTGGGGACGGTAGAAGAATCGGCCCATTGGTTCCGCGGTAGTGACACCACCCGCCGCCAGTCATCGAGCTGCCCGGATCCCGCGTGCTGCAGGCGCCCGCCGAGCGAACCGGAGCGACGCTGGAAGGGGGTGGCCTGGCCGTCGGCACGCGACCACAGCCACTTCGTTTCGGGCCTTCCCACCGACACGGTCGTCTTCAGCCCCCACCCCGGAGTCGACCTGACCGACGTGTACGAGTTTCTGGACCGCCACTCCGGGGGCCTCGGAACTCCCTGATTTGGTCGGCTCGTAGCCGAGTGTGTGTTGTGCTCGTTTCGAGCCGAGTGTGTTCGATTCGTGTTGTTGCGCGCGA